>DAIQNV010000019.1:0-48384 GCA_036788215.1 Phycisphaerales bacterium
TCGATGGGCTCGCCCCCGACGCGGTGGGTGGGGCTGTCGGGCTCGTCGAGGTGGGGGTGGTCGGTCTCGAGCTGGCGGAGTTCGGCGATGAGGTCGTCGTACGCGCGGTCGGACATGACCGGCGCCGCGTCCTGGTAGTACGCGCGGTCCGCCTCGCGGATGATCCGGCGGAGCTCGGGGACGCGTCGGGCGGGGTCGGGCTGCGAGGGCGTCTTGGGCACGGGGCGATGCTATCGCGGAGAGGGGGTACCATGGCCCGATGCCGGAGGCGAAGCAGGCCCGCGTGATCGATGGCAAGGCCCTGGCGGCCGAGCGGCGGGCCGCGCTGGCGGCCCAGGTGGCGGGGCTGGAGGCGTTGGGTCGCGCGGTGCGGCTGGACGCTGTGCTGGCGGAGGGTGGGGTCGGCGGGGACTCGGCGGCGCGGGTGTACGCGGAGAACCAGGCGGCGACCTGCGCCAAGGTGGGGATCGGGTACCGGCTGCACGAGCTGCCCGGGGACGCGAGCCAGGCTCGGGTCCTCGAACTCATTGATCGGCTGAACGCCGACGCGAGCGTGCACGCGATCATGGTGCACCTGCCCTTGCCCGAGGGGGTGGACCAGTACACGGTGCAGAGCCGGATCGACCCCGGTAAGGACGTCGAGGGTGTGAACCCGACGAACATCGGGAACATCATCTATGGCCGGTCGACCCTGGCCCCCTGCACGGCGCTGGCGACGCTGGCGCTGATCGACTCGACCGGGGTGGAGCTCCGGGGGAAGCGGGCGGTGGTGATCGGGGCCTCGAACACGGTGGGCAAGCCCATCGCGGCGCTCCTGATGCGGCGCGACGCGACCGCGATCAGCTGCAACAAGTGGAGCTGGGGGATCGAGGAGCTGTCGCGGACCGCGGATGTGCTGGTGGCGGCGGTGGGCAAGCCCGACCTGGTGACCGCGGACATGGTGAAGCCCGGGGCGGTGGTGATCGACGTGGGGATCAACCGCATCGCGGATCACTCGGGAAAGTCCCGGACGGTGGGGGATGTGGCGGCGGAGCAGGTTCGCCGCGTGGCAGGGTGGCTGAGCCCGGTGCCCGGGGGCGTGGGGCCCATGACGGTCACGATGCTCCTGCAGAATGTCGTGGATGTCGCTTCCGGGGGCGTGCAGAACGCGCCCGCAGCGGGTGTGGGCGGGTGAGGGGCAATCGCGGGCCCCGGCGTGCGTTGACTCGCGCGGTCGGCCCGTGTTCAATACTGAGCCCGGTGTCGATTTTGGAAGGACGGCCCCCGCGATGAGCATGATCCCAGCCCTAGCCCTCATTGGTCCGATCGGCTGGCCGGAGTTGCTCGTCATCGGTCTCGTGGCGCTGCTGCTGTTCGGCAAGCGCCTGCCCGAGGTCATGCGGAGCCTGGGCGACGGCCTGCGCGAGTTCAAAAAGGGTGTGAAGGACACGACCTCGGACTGGAACGCGGAGGAAAAGCCCAACCCGTACGCTACGGCGCGTCCGCCTCTGTCGGGCACCGGCCAGGACCACCGTGTGGCGCAGAACGACCCCGTCGCCCCCGAGAGCGGCGTGGACCGACCCGAGCCCGCGGAAGCTGCGCGGCGCGACTGAGCGGGCGTTTGGGGCGTTGGGGAGCGACTTTCGGTCGGGGAACGGCTTTTCGTGCGGGCGGATGGTGCTAGCATCTCCGTCCCCGGGCGGTCCCGATCGTTCGGCGAACAACCAGGCGAGGTAGCTCAGCTGGCTAGAGCGGAGGATTCATAACCCTCAGGTCGGGAGTTCAAGTCTCCCCCTCGCCATTTCTCGTGCCTCCCGGGCTGGCCGAGCGGGCCGACCAAGGCTGGTGCCGGTGCTTTCAGGGGCTCGGCTCGGTTTCTCGGGTCGCTCTGCAATCTCATCCAATCCGGGGCGTTTCTCCGACGGGTGCATCGCTGCGCCGGGCCTTCTTCGATAGGGTGAAGGAGGCTGGCTTTCCCACCGGCGCACCCTGCTGCGGAGGACGCCTTATGAACGCTCGGCTTGTGATCGTCGGACTCGTCGTGACCGCTGGTGGTGTGGCCACGGTGGCTTCGCTCATTCCGGGGGGGTCTGCGCCCGAGCCCGAGCCCGCTCCGGTCGCGGCAACAGCTCCGAAGATCGAGCGTTCGGAGGTGCCTTCGTACCGGGCGCCCGAGGTGCGCGAGGAACGCCGGGCGGCGCCGACCCCGGCGGTGGCGCAGCGGTCGGGGAACACCCCGGCGCGGGGCCCGTTGGAGCGGTTCGACACGGACGGGGACGGGATGATCTCCGAGGCGGAGTTCGCGGAGATGTGGCGCCAGCGCGAAGAGCGCCGGGCGCAGTGGGAAGAACGCCGGCAGCGGTGGGAGGCTGAGGCGGACACCGATGGCGACGGGGAGATCAGCGCGGAGGAACGCCGGGCCCAGTGGGCGCAGATGAGGGAGCGGATGGAGGCGCGCATGATCGAGCGGCTGACGCCCCGCTTCGACGCGAACGGGGACGGGGTGCTCGACGCGGACGAGCAGGCGGCCCTGGACGCCTTCATGGACGAGCGCCGCGCGGAGCAGGAGGCTCGTCGCCAGGAGTGGGAGCAGCGTCTGCTGGCGGACTACGACATGAACGGCGACGGGCAGCTCGGGGACGCGGAGCGGGAGCAGGCGTTCGCGGACATGCGGATGCGTCGCATGCAGGATCAGCAGCAGTTCGTCGAGCAGTTCGACAGGAACGGCGACGGGCAGCTCGACCTCGACGAGTCGTACGAGGCCTTCCAGACCATGAACGAGCGGATGGAACGCGGGCAGTTCGTGAGCCGGTACGACACGGACCAGGACGGGCGGCTCTCGACCGCGGACCTCGGGCGCTACATGGAGCTGTATGCGTCCGGCGATCCGGCGGCGGACGCGAACGGGGACGGCACGGTGAACAACGCCGACCTCCAGGCATTCCGCAACGAGATGATGGCCGAGCCCCTGCCCCAGGGACCGGAGGGCTTCGACGCGTTCGGCGGTCGCGGCATGTTCGGCGGGTTCGACCGCGGGGGTCGCGACGGGCGGCGCGGCGGTCGGGGTGGGGGCGGTGGGGGCGGTGGGGGAGACGAGAGTCGTCGGGGTGGGAGGGAGCAACCCTCGGGTGAGCAGCCTTAAGCCGATTGCCGCGCTCCGTAGCAGCCTCCGGGCGCACACGAGCTCTGTGCGCCCGCGCCCGCCAGCATCCGGCGGGCGTGTCGCGTTTACGGGCAGCCGGCGCTGAAGGCGGTGAGGAAGGCGCTGATGTCTGCGAAGGTCCAGGCGCCGAAGGGTGGGGCCAGGTCGGAGGGTGGGGTCTGTGCGCTGTAGGAGGCGAGGAACGCGCTGAGGTCGGCGAAGGTGACGGTGCCGAAGGGGGGCGCGAGGTCCGCGGTGCAGCCGACGGCTCCCAGGAGGCGGATGGACACGTCCGCTTCGGTGAGCGGGACGCCGGCGGGAGCGAGGAACGCCGGGGCGGGATCGGTGGGTCTGGCCGGGGTCGCTTCCGACGGGTGACCGCCGGTGCGCGGGGCGTTCCGTGCGGCTTCGCCCGGCTCGGCGTAGAGGATGACGAGGTCCTGGTCCCCGTCGTCGTCGACATCGGCGGTGGTGAGCGCGATGGGCTGGGGCTCGCCCGGCGCGGGCACCGCGAGGTCCGTCGGCGCGAGGAAGATGAGCTCGTCGGCCATGCCGACGCCCTCGAAGATGATCTGGCGGACTCGGTAGTTGCCCTCCTGGTCGCGGGCGAGGAGCGCGATGTCGAGGTCCCCGTCGTCGTCGAGATCGACGAAGACCGCGGAGATCGGCTCGGCGAACGCGGGCGTGTCGGTGGTGTCGAGCGCGATCGCGGGGCGGTAGTCGACGGGGTCGGAGCCCGGGATCGAGCGGAGGATGCTGACGGTGCCGGAGGCGGTGTCGGCGGTGAGGAGGTCGTCGAGGCCATCGCCGTCGAGATCGGCGGCGGCGAGGCTGGTGGGGGTCGCGCCGACCGCGTCGGCCTGAGCGGGCCCGTAGTTGCCCGCGCCGTCGTTGGGCAGGGTGTAGACCGCGTCGTCTGCGGTGTCGGTGACCGCGATGTCGCTCGTGCCCGGGGCGGAGCTGTTGTATGTGCCTATGGAGCCCGGCTGCGTGCCGACGTCGATCTCTTCGGTTGCGAAGGTTGCGCCGTTGACGATCGTGACCTTGCCCCCGGTGAGCGCCTCATCACCCCTGCCCTGTGTGTTCTGGACGACGCTCGCGATGAAGGCCTCGGGCCGGCCATCGCCATCGCGGTCGCCCATGACGAGGTCGATGGGGGTCCCTTGGACCGTCGCGATGCGGGGGTCGAGGGCGTTGAACGAGCCCGGGTCGGTCTGGCTGTTGAGCCGGACGCGGACGAGACCGTTCCCGTTCGGGCCTCGCGAGACCCAGATGAGATCGGGGAGTCCATCGTTGTTGAAGTCGCCCAGGCCCAGGCCCACGGGATCGCCATCGACCGCGCTGAAGACACGCGGGGTGTCGTAGCCCAGCCAGTTGCCCGCGGCGTCGGTGCCGAGGTTGACGAGGACCGCGAGGCGTCCCTCGTCGTTGGGAGTCGAGCCCCGGGAGGCGACGAGGAGATCGGGCAGCCCGTCTCCGGTGACATCGCCGGTGATGATGGCCCTTTGCTCGAGAGGGCCCACGGTGCGGAAGGGATTGGGATCGTCGACGACGGGGTCCTGGCGGGGGACATTGACCACCTGGAGGCCCATGCGGGTCTCTCCGTAGGCGGGTCGGAGGGTAACGCCGTTGTCGAACACGGGAACGGTCACCGCGCCGAAGGCGCCGAAGATGCCGCCAAGCGTGATGACGGCCTCGATGAACTCACCGGCCTGCGGGTTCAGCGCGGGATCGGCGGTGACGAGGAGCGTGCCCGCGAGGTTCGCGGGGCCGGTGACGAGGATCTGGTCAGACTCGGCCGGGGTGAACCCGTCGATGCGGACCGCGAGTCGGCCGGCCTCGGCGAGCGGGCGGGAGGGGGTGGCGCCCTGCATGGTCAGGGGCCCATCGATCAGCAGTTCGCGCGGGGGAGCGGGGGAGGCGGAGAGGTCGGTGGAGACGCTGAGTCGCCCGCCCGCGACGGTGACCGGGCCCGAGACGGTGCCGTTGCCATGCAGCCACCCGCGCCGCTGCACGATGACCTGGCCCGCATCGAGGGAAGCACTTTCGCCGACCACAACCTTGGCTCGCCCCCGGACGCCCACGACGAGCGGTGAGCCGGTGTGGGTCCAAAGGCCAAAGGGCCCCCGGATGAGCACCTCGGCGGACGACCCGGGCTGGCGAGCGAGCGCGACCGGGAGCGGGGACTGGGTGGCGAGGAGGGTCTCGGCGCCGATGTCGACGAGGGCCTGGCCCGCGTTGGCGATGGTGAATTCGGCGAGCGTGAGCTCAGCGAAGGTGCCGAGATCGGCGAGCTTGAGGCTGCCGACGGAGCCGGTCTGTTCCCCGAGGGTGAGCCAAACTGGGTTATTGCCGGTCTGGGCGCCCGCTGCGTCCATGAGCGTGAGCGTGCCCTGGCCAAAGTGACCGATATCGACCTGAGACTGGACCTCGTCTCCGAAGCGGAGGACCGCGCTCGGGCCACTGACGATGGCTTCGCCGGTGACGCCCGGGCCCGCGCCGAGCGAGAACTCGGGGCCGGCGAAGACGAGCGAGCGGTTGATCTCCAGGCGGCCCCGGCCCTGGGCGCCGACGAAGGTCCGCCAGAGGTCGACGGTCTGCTGTCCGCCGGTGGAGCCATCGAGGACGAGGGTGGCGTCGCTCTTCGGCGCCCGACCGATGATGAGGCGGTTCAGGAAGGCGTCGCCATCGCCCCGGATCGTGGTTTTGGTGATGAGATCGGCGCGCGTGCCCAGCGCGGTCTCTCGGCAGTTCGGGAGGTTGCCGGTCACGCTCAGCCCGAAGCCATTGAGGGTGAGGATGGCCTCGCCCGATCCCACGCGGAGACCCCGGACGGCGGCGGGGGTGGTCAGGAACGGGCGGGCGACGCCGACGCCGGAGGTCTGGGCGTCGAAGATCACGACGGACGAGGGCGTGGGGGCGGAGGGTGCACCGGAGGCGGTCGCCCACGCGGAGGGGGTGCTGAAGGGCGCCGGCGGGGTGGAAACCCACAGGAGTTCCTGGAGAACGTCCCCGACCCCGTCCCCGTCGCAGTCGGTCTGGGCGAGGCTGACGGTCGTGCCCGAAGCCAGCGCGATGAGCACCGCCGGCCCGGCCCAGGGGTGGGCGGGCTCGGGGCTTCTCCCGTTTGTGGCACGACGACCGGGCATCGACTCTCCTCGACCGGACACAGACTACGCGGGAATCGGTGTGACACCAACACCAAGGGGACGCTCTACAAGAAGATCACATACCCGAAGCGACGCCCCGCGGACCGACACACGCGGGGCGGAGCGGGAGAAGCGGGCCCGGTATGGTGTACCGGACCTCGTTCGGTCCGAGGTGCACCCTTCCGGTGCGGGCAGCGTCCGATCATGGCACAGGATCCCCCGAACAACCAGCCTCCCGAGGAGCCCACGGGCGCGGGCTATCCCGACTCGCCCGGGGGCGAGCCGGTGAGCGATTTCGATGCGGAGACGGTCGGGGCGGACCCCTCGTCCGCCGGCCCGGGAGGGGCTTCCGGCATGGGTTCGGGGCTCGGATCGGGGGTCGGCCCGTCCGGTGCCCGCTCGGGCACGGGCGCCGTCCCGCCCCCGCCCCTGCCCGAGACGCTGGGGAACTACCGCGTGCTCGGTGAGATCGGGCGGGGCGGGATGGGCTCGGTGTACTCCGCGGTGCGGGTCGGCGACACCTTCCGCAAGCGGGTGGCGATCAAGGTGATGCGCCGTGGGCTGGACACCGAGGACATGCTGGCCCGGTTCGAACTCGAGCGCCAGGTGCTCGGGGCGATCTCCCACCCCAACATCGCGCGGGTCTTCGACGCGGGCGTGACCCCCGACGGCCGGCCCTACTTCGTCATGGAAATGGTCGAGGGCAAGCCCATCGACCGGTACTGCGACGAGCACAACCTCTCGCTGCAGGCGCGGCTCGAACTGTTCGGCAAGGTGTGCGGGGCGGTGCACGCGGCCCACCAGAATCTCGTCGTGCACCGCGACATCAAGCCGGCGAACATCCTGGTGACCAAGGAGGGCGAGCCGAAGCTGCTGGACTTCGGCATCGCCAAGCTCCTGAATCCCGAGATGGCGGCGATCGACCCGATGACGCGGCCCGACCAGCGTCTGCTGACGTACGAGTACGCGAGCCCGGAGCAGGTGACGGGGGACCCGATCACGACCGCTTCGGATGTGTACGCGCTCGGCGTCTTGCTGTACGAGTTGCTGACCGGGCACCGTCCCTACCAGATCGAGCGCCGGGTGCACGAGGAGGCTGTCCGGGTCATCTGCTCGACGGAGCCCGAAAGGCCCAGCACCGCGGTGTCGCGCGCGGTCACGGTGCGCGGGCCGGGCGACACGGTGCGGACGATCTCGGGGGAGGAGATCGCGCGTCGGCGGGAGATGCAGCTCGCCCGCCTGAAGCGAAGGCTCTCGGGGGACCTTGACAACATCATCCTGATGGCGATGCGGAAGACGCCGCACAGGCGGTACAAGTCGGCCCAGGACCTCGCGTACGACATCGAGCGCCACCTTTCGGGCATGACGGTCGTCGCCCGGCCACCGACCTGGGACTACCGGGCGGGGAAGTTCATCCGCAGGCACCGGGCCTCGGTCGGGGCGGCGGCGTTCGTCGCCCTGGCGCTGGTCGCGGGGTTGCTGGCAACGACCTGGCAGTGGCGGACCGCGGAAGCCGAGCGGGCGCGGGCGGAAGCGGCGGAGGCGGGGCTCGCGGAGCGTGTCGAGCAACTCCGGCGGATGGCCGGGGCGTTCGACGAGATCGAGCGGGATCTCGATCGCACGGGGGCGGCGACCGCGGCGCGCCTCGGGCTGTCTCGGGCGGTGGTGCGGACGCTCGAGGAACTGGCGCCGGCGTTCGAGGGCGACGCAACGCTGCGGCTGGAACTCGCGGCGGGGTACCGGCGGGCGGGGCGGCTGGCATCGGGGCCCGTCGGGCGCGCGGGGGATGCGATGACCAGCCTGCGCCGCGCCGATGAGCTGCTCGGAACGCTCGACGCGGACGACCCCGAGGTCGGTCTGGAGCGGGCCTCGATCGACTACGAGTTGTCCCGCGTGCTGGAGCGTGCGGGCCGGCCCGACGAGGCGGCCCAGCGGGCCCAGAGCGCTGCGGAGGGGGCGCTGGCGGTCGCGGACGCGTCGGACGACCCCGGGGCTGCGAGGCGTCTGGGGGGTGAGGCGCTCGATCAGCTCGCGTTTATCCGTCTGACCCGGGGCGAACTCGAGGAAGCGGAGCGTGCGGCGCAGCGGTCGCTCGATCTTCGACTGGACCTCGTGGAGCGGGCGCCGGACGAGGCGGAGAACCGGCTCGGGCTGGTGATGGCGCACGAGACACTCGGGCGGATCGCGGAAGCCAGGGGAGATCCGGAGCGGGCGCTCGGGGCGTACGACCGCGCGATCGGGGCGGCGGAGGGCATCGTCGAGGCCGACCCCGGTCATGGCGAGGCGCTCCGGCGGGCGGCGGTCTTGCACACCCGGCGCGGGTACCCGCTGAACGCGTTGCAGAGGTTCGACGAGGCGCAGGCTTCGTTCGCGCGGGCGCAGGACATCCTCGAGGGGGTGCTCCGGGATGACCCGTTGAACGGGCGGGCCTTCGAGGAGTTGGCGCAGAGCTACGAGGGCGCGGGGGACGCGTGGTTCGGGGCCCGCGACTGGTCCCGGGCCGAGGGGGCGTACCGGGCGTTCCTGTCGAGGGCCGAGACCGCGCTCGAGCGGGACCCGGCGAACCGCCAGCGGGCCCGGATGGTGGCGTTGGCGCACAAGAAAATCGCGGACACCCTGCGGCGTCTGGGGGATGACGCGGGGGCGGCGGAGGCGTTCCGCACCGCGCTCGCGATGAACCTCGGCCTGCTCGATGCGGACCCGAGCAACCGGGCGTTGTTGTCCGATGTGCTGTGGATCGGCTACTACCTGGGTGGGGCGCTCGAGCGCCTGGGCGACGAGCCGGGGGCAGAGCGGGCGTACCTCAGGGGCTTCGAAGCGGGCGAGAGGCTGGCGGAAATGGCGGGGTTCGAGTGGCCCCTGCCGGCGTTCGCGGGCGGGTGTGCGCGTGGGATCGCCCGCGGGGCGGTGCGTGCTGGGGAAGGTGAGCGGGCGATCGGGCTCTTCGCGCGGGCGCAGCTGCTCTACCCGCGTGAGACCTGGGAGCCCCTGCGGGACGAGGCCTTGGCCTTCCGGTTGACGCGCGACGCGGAAGCGGAAGCGGATCGGCTGCGCCGAGCGATCAAAGCGGTGGAGGGGCTGGAGGACCCGGGGGAGGACGCTCTGTCGGCCCGGGAGTCGATGGCGTCGCGCCTCGCGGAATTGACTTCGGGCGAGGGCTGAGGCGAACTCAGTCGTCGAGCGTCCGCAGCACGCGGGCGGGGACCCCGGCGACAACCTGGCGTGGGCCGACGTCGCTCGTGACGACCGCCCCGGCGGCGACCACGGCACCCCCGCCGATCGATAGCCCCTGGAGCACGACCGCGCCCGCCCCGATGTGGCACGACTCGGCGATGGTGGTGGCGCCGAGCACGATCGCGCCCGGGCTGATGTGCGTGTGGTCGCCGATGGTCGCGTCGTGCTCGACGATCGCGCGGGTGTTGATGATGGTGTTCCGCCCGACCGTGGCGCCCGCTTGCACGATCGCCCCCGCGAGGATAACCGCGCCCGCGCCGATCTCGGCGTGCTTCGACACGACGGAGGAGGGGTGGCGGACACCGACGATCGGCAAGTGCTCGCGGGTCTCGGCGTCGAGCGCGGCGCGGTGGCGGGCGTCGTGGGCGCTGCCGATCGCGAGGCAGTACGCGTTGGCGCCGTTGAGCGACTTCGTGTCGGTGATGAGCGTCGCGGGGCCGATGACGGGGACGCCGAAGACCGAGGTGCCGTGCTTGGAAGTGTCGTTGTCGAGGGCGCCGACGACGGTCGCGGTCCGCGCGGTGAGGAAGGCGTCGATGAGGACGCGGGCGTGCCCGCCGGCCCCGAGCAGGATGACCCGGACTTCGGACACGGGGACCCTTTCTAAATCGTTACGGTGCCGGTCATGAGCTCGGTGAACCGATCCACCGCTGCGGAGACCGCGTTCTCGCCCCGTTGCTCGGCGTCGTCGATCGTCCGCACCAGGGCGCTGCCCACGATGGCGGCGTCGGCGTGCTGGACGACCGCGGCGACATGCTCGGGCGTGGAGATGCCGAAGCCGCAGGCGATGGGCCGACGCGTGGCCCGGCGCAGCTCCGCGACGCGTGGCCCGATCTCGGGGGCGTCGGAGCGTTCGCCCGTGATGCCCGAGCGTGCGAGGAGATAGACGAACCCGGTGCACGCTTCCGCGATCCTGGCGGCGCGATCGGGCGGCGTGGTGGGGGCGATGAGCAGCGTGACGGAGAGATCGTGGCTCGCCGCCGCCTCGGCGAAGGGCACCGTCTCCTCCAGCGGCGCGTCGGGGAAGATGAACCCGTCGAAGCCGGCGGACCTGGCCCGCTCGCAGAACCGGGCCGGGCCGCCCGCGCCCTCCACGATCGAGACGCTCACCATCGCCACGAGCGCCGCGTCGACGCGGTCACGCACCCGCGCCACCTCGTCGAAGACCTGGCCGAACCGCGTTCCCGCGGTCAGAACGCGGTGCATCGCGGCGGCGATGACCGGGCCATCCGCGATCGGATCGGAGAAGGGCACGCCGATCTCGATGATGTCCGCCCCCGCGCCGTCGAGCCCGAGGATCAGGTCTCCGGTCGCGCCGACCGTGGGGTGCCCCCCGGTGATGAAGGGGATGACCGTCTTCCGGCCCGCCTCGGAGAGCGCGGCGAAGCGCTCCCCCACGCGCCCCACCGGCGCAGCGTGCGGACGCGAGGATGGCTGGCTGGGAGGAGCGGGGGGGTCAGCAGGGGATGACATCGCGGACCTCATCGAGCCCCTCGGTCAGCACCCGGGGGCCGTTGTCGGTGATGAGCACGTCGTGCTCGTAGTGAACGCTCATGGACCCGTCGGCGGTATAGATCGGCCACGACCGATCGCCCTGCTTCGTCCGGGCGGTGCCGGTGGCGAGCATGGGCTCGACCGCGATCAGGACACCCGGCTCGCAGGGCCGGCTCCCGTCGGGCCACTCGCCCGGGTACGTCGCGGCAACGTTCGAGATGAAGGGGGGCCCGTGGAGCTTGCGCCCGTAGCCATGCCCGCCCAGTCCCCGGACGAGGTGCAGCTTCCGCTCGTGTTCGACGATGCGTTGGACGGTGCTGGCCCAGTCGGAGTAGGTGTTGCCGGGCTTCAGTTCTCGGATGCCCTCGGTGAGCGAGGCCTTGCCCGCGTCGCACAGCGCCCGAACCTCGGGGGTCGGCGTTCCGAAGACGTAGGTCCAGGCCGCGTCGCCCACCCAGCCCCGGTACGAGACGCCGATGTCGATCTTCAGGACATCGCCCTTGGTGAGCGGGGGCTCGTAGCTGCCCGCGGTCCCGTGCACGATGCAGTCGTTGACGGACAGGCAGGCCTGCGAGGGGAAGGGCGGCATCCCGGCGGGCTTGTACCCATGGAAGCAGCTCTTGCAGCCCAGGCTGTCCAGCGTCTTCGCGACGAAGGTGTCGATGTGGGCGATCGTCTGCCCGGGCTCGAGGTAGTCGGCCAGGGCGCGGTGCACCTCGACCACCTTCTGCGCAGCGGCATAGGCGGCATCGGCCTCGGGCGGGCTCAGCTTCGGGATCGAACGCATGGGCCGATGGTAGGGGCCACCCCCCGGCGAGGGGACGGTCCGCCGGGGTACAGTCGGCCCTTGAGCGTCGTCCTCCTCGTCAACCCGAAGTCCGGCCGCGGGATCGCCGGCGCCCTCGCCGATCGGCTCGAGCGTGCCCTCGTCGCGGAGGGGGTGTCGGTGAAGCGGCTCGCGGCCTGCCCGCCCGGGGCGGAGGGCGGGGTCGAGCCGGTCGATCCCGCCCGGTTCCGAGGGGCTGGGGCGCTCGTGGTCGTCGGCGGGGACGGCACCCTGAACCGCACCGCGGAGATGGCGGTCCGCACCGCGACGCCGGTGTACCACGTCCCGGTCGGCAACGAGAATCTCTTTGCCCGCCAGTTCGGCATGACCCGCTCGCCCGAGGCCCTGCTGACCGCGGTGCGGCGGAAGGATGTCGTCCGCACCGATCTCGCGCGGGTGAACGGTCGCCCGTTCCTGATCATGGCCAGCATCGGCCCCGACGCGGGCGTGGTGCACAGGCTGGCATCGATGCGCACCAAGGCCATCGGGCACCTCGCCTACCTCCAGCCGACGCTCGAGGAACTCGGGAAACCCGCGATCGCGCGCGTGTCGATCGAGGTCGATGGCGAACGCGTCGTCGACAGCGTCCGGGGCTGGACGATCGTCGCGAACGCGCCCGAGTACGCGTGCCGGGCGAACCCGGCCCGCCACGCGAACGCCCTCAGCGGGCGGCTCGATGTCGTCTTCATGCCCTGCTACACCGCCGGCGAGGCGAGCTGGTGGATCGCTCGGAGCCGTCTGGGCTGGCACCTGCGCGATCGCAAGCTCGTCTACCGGACGGGCCGGGAGATCGTGGTGAGGCACCACTCCGGCAGGCTCGCCATGCAGGTCGATGGCGAGGCGATGGAGACACCGGTGGGGGGAGAGCTTCGGTTCCGCGTGGAGGCGGGGGCGCTGCCGGTGCTGAGGCCCTAGAGCCATTTCTCCCGCTCCGTAGCGCCCTCCGGGCGCACACTCGCTCTTCTACGGCCGCGCCGGATGAAATCCGGCGGGCCTGAAGGGACCCACACCGCTACGCCTGAGGCGTAGCTGCTCTAACGCCAGCGGGCGACGAGCTTGCCACCGCAGAACACGTAAGCGACGCCGGGGTCGCCGAAATCGTGGGCCAGCGCTCGTTCGTCGGTGTGGCGAAGCAGGACAAGGTCAGCGGCGCACCCCGGCTCGATCCGACCCAGGTCGTCGAAGCCCAGGAGGGCCGCCGCGTTCACGGTGCACCCGGTGATCGCCTCGGCGGGCGTCAGCCCGTTCTTGCGGACGCCGAGCGCGACCGCCATCGCGATCGAGCCGCATGGGGCCGACCCCGGGTTCAGATTCGTCGCGAGAACGACGGCGCCCCCGGCGTCGATCAGCGTCCGGGCGTCCGCGTAGCGGTCGTCGAGGTGGAAGCCCGAGCAGGGGAGCACGACGCCGGCGAGATCAGAAGCCGCGAGCGTGCGGAGCCCATCCGGCGTCGAGGCTTCGAGGTGATCGACCGAGCGGTATCCCCGCTGCACCGCTGCAGGAATCATGCCCAGGTCGTTGAACTGATCGGCGTGCACGCGGATCGGGTGGCCCCGCTCCTGGGCAGCGTCGAAGAGCCGAAGGCAGTCGGCGAGCGACCAAGCGCCGGTCTCGCAGTACGCGTCGATCGTGATGCCGGGGAACTCGGCGGAAATCGCAGGCAGCGTCTCGCTGATGACCCGCTCAACCTGCCCGGCCCTATCAAGATCGGAATCGGCGTCGAAGGCGTGGGCGATGCAGGCGGTCGGGGAGACCCGGCCGGGCCAGCGCCCCGCGGCGTCGGCGATCGCACCGAGCAACTTCAGCTCGCCCGCGGTGTCGAGCCCGTAGCCGGACTTGACCTCGACCGCGGTCACGCCGTGGTACAGCAGCATCCGGCGGAGCCGCTCGAGCAGATCATCGGTGAGGGACTCCCGCGACGCAGCGCGTACCGCCCGCACGGTGGCCATGATCCCGCCGCCCCGCTCCAGCAACTCGAGGTACGTCGCCCCGGCGAGCTTCGCCTCCCACTCCGCGTACCGCTCGCCCGCGAAGCACGCGTGCGTGTGCGCATCCACGAACGCCGGCATCAACACCCGGCCCGCCGCGTTGATCGGATCAACCGACGGTGGGGGGGTGATCTGCGGGGCAACCCGTGCGATCCGTCCCTCTTCGATGAGCACATCGGCGCGGTCGAGTGCGCCGAGATCGGCCATTCCCGCGCCGCGCCGCAGCCCGGGCCCCCCGGCAAGCGTGAGGACGCGGGCGTCGCGGATGAGCGTCGGTTCCGTCACGGTTCAGCGGCTCGGCGAGGGGCGTTGCGCGATGCCATGGAGCATCGCCTGGAACAGGCGGGCCGCCAGGCGAGCGGTCCGCTGGTCGCGGTCGTTGGGCGGGCTGAGCTCCATGATGTCGAGGCAGCGCACCCTCGGGCACCGCCCGGCGGCGTGGCACCAGCGCAGGGCCTCGGCGCTGGTCCAACCGGTCGCGTTCGGGGCGCTGACGCCCGGCGCGTAGGCCTGGTCGATGACATCGAGGTCGAAGCTGAAGCACAGCTCGCCCGCGGGCCAGTCATCCTCGGGCTCGAAGGGATCGACCCGCCCCCCGTGCGCCTGGAACCATTGCAGGTGCGCGGAACTGTTCGCATAGCAGTCAAGCCCGTGCACGTGCAGCTCGCGGGCCCCACACTCTTCTACGAGCCAGCGGAAGGGCATACCCGAGCCCGGCTTCTCGCGCACGTCGAGGTGCGCATCGCAGTACACGATCGCCGGGGGCCCGAACTTCGCCGCCGCGGCGCGGATTACGGGGAACGACAGGTCGTGCCCGCCCCCGATCGCGATGGGCAGCATCCCCGCATCAAGGAGCGCCGCCACCGCCTCGGTCACGCGCCCGTGCGTCTCCTCCAGCGTCTTGGCGGGCCGGATGTCCCCCGCGTCGAACACCCGGGGCCAGTGGAACCCCGTCGGCTCCGCCGCCCCGTAGCGGGCGAGCGCCGCGCGGAACTCCGCGGGCCCCTGGGAGGCCCCGGCCCGCCCGGCGTTCATGGTCACGCCGGTGTCGTCCGGGATCCCGAGCAAGGCCACAGTGCATCCCGTGGGCTCATCGGTCGAAATCGTCGAGGCGAAATGCGTATGGGGGCGGACGGGGTAGTCCGCCGGCGCGGTGTGGGGGACCTTCATCGCCCGAGTGTACAGGCACCGGACCGCCGATCCCGGCACGAATCAGGAGGCCCGGCTCACCCACCCAGCATGGGGATATCCGCGTCCCGCTCCCGGGCCGCCCGGATCGCGTCCTCGTACCCCGCGTCCGCGTGCCGGAAGACGCCCATCGCGGGGTCGTTGGTCAGCACCCGCTCCAGCCTCCGGGCGGCGTCGGGCGTGCCGTCCGCGACGATCACCTGCCCCGCGTGCTGGCTGAAGCCGATCCCCACGCCGCCCCCGTGGTGGAAGCTGACCCAGCTCGCGCCCGACGCGGTGTTGACGAGCGCGTTCAGGATCGCCCAGTCGGAAACAGCGTCCGTCCCGTCGAGCATCGCCTCGGTCTCTCGGTTCGGGCTGGCGACCGACCCGCAGTCGAGGTGGTCGCGCCCGATCACGATCGGCGCCGACACCCGCCCGTCCGCGACCATCTCGTTGAAGAGCCTGCCGGCCTTGTCCCGCTCGCGATAGCCGATCCAGCAGATCCGGGCGGGCAGCCCCTGGAAGCCGAACGCGGGCTCGCAGGCGTCGAAGTCACCCGCGAGCAGCGCCCCGGGGTTCGCGTGGCACGAAAGGATCCACTTCCGCAGCCTGTCCTGCTCCGGGAAGAGGTCGAGCAGCGCCTTGTCCGTCGCGTAGATGTCCCTCGCGTCGCCCGACAGCGCCGCCCACCGGAAGGGCCCCCGGCCCTCGCAGAACTGCGGGCGGATGTACGCCGGCACGAAGCCGGGGAAGCTGAACGCGTCCTCGAACCCCTGGTCGAGGGCCCGCTGGCGGATGTTGTTTCCGTAGTCGAAGGTGACCGCCCCGCGCCGCTGCAGCTCCACCATCGCCCGGACATGGCGTTCCATCGACGCCAGGCTCAGCTTCTGGTACTTCGCCGGGTCGGCGCGGCGCAGCCCGGCCGCTTCATTGATGCACACCTCGACCGGCACGTAGCCCTCCAGGGGGTCGTGGGCCGAGGTCTGGTCCGTCAGCGCATCGGGCGTGACGCCACGCGCCAGCATCGTCTCCAGCAGCTCCACCGCGTTGCAATGGACGCCGACGGAGACCGCCTCCTTCGCGTGGGCCAGCTCGATCGCCCGGTCGATCGCCTCATCGACATCGCAGACCAACTCGTCCAGGTAGCGGTCGCGGATCCGCCGCTCGAGGCGCGTGTGGTCGACATCCGCGATCAGGCAGGTTCCGCCGTTCAGCGTCACCGAAAGGGGCTGGGCTCCGCCCATGCCCCCGCACCCCGCGGTCACGCACAGGCGCCCCGCCAGCGTGCCCCCGAAGTGCTGCTTGGCGCACTCCGCGAAAGTCTCGTAGGTCCCCTGCAGGATGCCCTGCGTCCCGATATAGATCCACGACCCCGCGGTCATCTGCCCGTACATCATCAGGCCCTTGGCCGCGAGCTCGTCGAAGTGCTCCTGCGTCGCCCAGTGGGGCACGAGGTTCGAGTTGGCGATCAGGACCCGCGGCGCATCCGTGTGCGTGCGTACCACGCCCACCGGCTTGCCCGACTGCACGAGCAGCGTCTCGTCGGGCTCCAGGCGCTTGAGCGTCGCCACGATCGCGTCGAAGGACGCCCAGTCCCGCGCCGCCTTCCCCCGTCCCCCGTACACCACCAGCTTCTCAGGGCACTCCGCGACTTCGGGGTCGAGGTTGTTCATCAGCATCCGCATCGCCGCTTCTGCGGGCCAGCTCTTGCAGGTCCGCTTCGCCCCGCGGGGGGCCCGGATCGTGCGCGCTTCGGAGAGGCTGGGAGACGAGGGCATCGATCACCTCCGCGTATCTTGGGGATCACAAAGAGTGTACGGCGCGAGCACCCCGAGGCATCACCCGAGGTCCGTTTCGCTTTATACTCGTCGGCGTTCCAGCACCCGGAGTTGAATCCGAGGATACGGCCCACCCAGCGAAAGGAACGGCTATGCGGGGCGTGTGGAAACGATCGATCTCCGCCATGATTCTCGCCGGGCTCACTTCGCCCGCCCTCGCGCAGAATGAAGCACCCGGGGAGGCCGACACCCCCGCCGTCCTCGATATCCGCTTCGCGGGCCTGGACGCGGTGACGCCCTCCGCGAAGGACCGCGCCGCCTACGCCGCCTTCCGATCGCTCCGCGAACGCGTCCTGCTGCTGCCGGCGGAACTCGAACCCGGGATCGGCGACGCCCGGCGCGAGCAGGGCGAGGCCATCCTCTCCACCGCGTGGAACGCCCTCACGGGCCGCTTCGGCCTCCAGGTCGCCCCGGGCGTCGGGCCCATGGGCTACGGCGCTGCCGCATGGGTCGATCCCGCCACGCCTATGTCCGCCCAGGCTTTCCTCGAAACACTCCTCGGGTTCGCGGACACCGCAGGCCTCGAGATCCGAGAGGACGCCGGGGGCCAGTCGCTCGTCACCCCCTTCGGCCCCGCCCCCATCCAGACCCTGGGCGCGGGCGACCGCGAAGCGGTCTTCGTCCGCCTCGGGCTCGACGGCGCCGTCCCGGGCTCCGTCCAGCCCTACGACCTGCCCCGGGGCGTCGCCCCCATCTTCTCGCTGCGTCTCGACATACGCGCCCTCAGCGGCATGGCCCAGATGGCCATTTCCGCGCAGGACCCCGCGCTCGTCCAGCCCCTCCAGTCCCTGGGCGTCATCGGCCCCGATGCGCCGATCGTCCAGTTCGCGCTCGGCTCGACCAACGACCGCCTGTTCAGCAGCATGCGCCTCCGCGACGCCCGCCGGCTCGTCGAGCGGAGCATCGGGGGCAGCGTCGTCCCCTTCGAAGAGGCGGACCTCCGCACGCTCCCCCGCGACGTCACCCTCGCCTGGGCCGGCCCAGTGCCGACGGAGCTGGTCCGCACCCTGATCGACCTCGCCGCTCAGCAGGGCGGCGTCGACCCCTACGCGGAGATCGAGAACACCCTGGGCGTCGACCTCGCCTCCGTCCTCGACGCCATCGGTCCCCGCGTGACCTTCTACCAGTCCGATTCCACAGGCGGTGGGGGGGTCCTGTCCGCAGTGGCCATCGTCGATCTCGATGACCGCGCGAGCATCGAACGCACCCTCGACACCCTCATCGCCCGCCTGCACGTCTTCGCAGAGCAGGAAGCCCGGGGCTACCTCCGCGTCGCCGAACGCACCGCCCGGGGCCACACCTACGCCTCGCTCACCTTCCCGGGCCTGCCCGTCCCGCTCGAGTTGTCGTGGGCGTTCGCGGGGGATCGCCTCGTCTTCGCCGCCTCGCCCACGGGCCTCCTCGCCGCCCTCGAGCAAATCGAGCGCCCCGCCAGCCACGCCGGGCAGAACCTCGCTTTCCGCCGCGCCGTCGCCGACCGCATCCCGAGTGCCGGCGCTCTCGCCTTCTGGTACCTCGACGCCGAACGCTTCGCCGCCCAGGGCTACGGGCTCATGAACCTGGGCGTCTCCGCCCTCGCCAACGCGGTGGGGGGCCCCGGGCGCGAGTTCGCCCCCGACCCCATCATGCCCCCCTACGCGGAGTTCATGCAGGACATCCACGCGACGGGGGGTGTCGCGGTCTGGAATGTCGACGATGTCGTCGTGACCCAGGTCAGCGATGAGTCGTTCCTTGCACTGACGGCGGCCGGTCTCGGGCAGCAGGGGGCGTTCGCCGCCCAGTACGCCGCCGCGGGCATCGGGACGCTCCTGCCCGCCCTGGGCCAGGCGCGCGAGTCCGCGAATCTGTTGAAGGCGTTGACGCAAGTGCGGTCCATCGCGCAGGCCGCGACGATCTACGCGATGAACAACGAGGACCGTGGCCCAGGATCCCTCGAAGTCTTGCTGGAGGAGGGCTTCCTCGAACCCGAAGTCCTCGTCTCCCCCTACGGCCCCGCCATCGATGGTGGCCCCGACTTTGCACTCGTGCCCAACGCCGAGATCGACTTCAACGCTCAGAAGATCATCGCGATCGACCGCGCCATGTACTTCGAGCGGGGCTGGGAGGGCACCATGGTCGCGTTCGCCGACAACCATGTCGAGCTGGTGGAGCAGTGGAGGCTCGACGAGCTGCTGGCGGAGCCATTCAACGAAGGGGCGCGTGAGGCTCTGGGACTGCCCTAGGACCACGCCTCACCCCACCAAAACTCCCGTAAACCCGCCCATCTCGATCACCCCCGCGATCGCCTCGATGTCCGGAGCGGGGGGGCGGTCGGCGTGCAGTGGTTCGACGACGGACCGCACCACCGCGTGCGCCCGCTCAACCCCGACGCCCGACTTGAGGGGCCGGTGTGATTCGAGCGCCTGCGCCGCGCACAGCAACTCGATCGCGACCACCCGCGTCGCGAGCTCGAGCGACCTTGTCGCCTTCGCCGCCGCCCGGGGGCCGAAAGAGTTGTAATCCTCCATCCCCGCGCTCGTCGTCAGGTTCGACACGCTCGCCGGCATCGCCAGCCCGATCATCTCGTTGCACAAAGCCGCCGCGGTGTACTGCGCGATCATGTACCCCGAGTGCAGCCCGGGCACCGGGCTGAGAAAGGGCCTCAGGTTCGTCTGCTCGTCGACCGCGCTCAGCATGTGATCGAGCCGACGCTCGCTGATCCCCGCGACATGCGCCAGCGCGATCGCGCAGATGTCGAGCGGGATCGCCATGGGCATCCCGTGGAAGTTGCCCGCCGACACCACCCGCGCCGGTGCCATCGGGTCCTCGTGGATGAGCAGCGGGTTGTCCGTCACCGCCCCGAGTTCGCACGCGACCGCGGACTGCGCGTGCCGCAGCGCCGAGAGCGCCGACCCCAGCACGATCGGGGCGCACCGGATGGAGTAGGGGTCCTGCACGCGCGGGTCATCCGCCGTCGCGTGGCTGGGGATGATCTCGCTCCCCTCCAGCATGTGCCGCAGCGCCGTCGCCACCTCACCGCACTCGGGCTGGTTCCGCAGCTCGTAGACGCGGGGGTGCAGGAACGAGTCCGTCGCCTTGCACGCGTCGAACGACATCGCGGTCGCCGCGAGCGCCGCGGGCCACAGGTTCTCCGCCCCCGCGATCAAGAGCGCGAGGCGGGCGCACATCAGGTGCGTCCCGTTGATCAGCGCCAGCCCCTCCTTCGCCTCGAGCTCAACCGCGTTCAGACCCGCCCGGTGCAGCGCCTCGCCCCCGGGCATCGTCCGCCCATCCAGCGTGGCCTCCCCCTCCCCGATCAGCACGAGGGCCGCGTGGGCCAGGGGCGCCAGGTCCCCCGACGCCCCGACCGACCCGAGCGAGGGCACCACCGGCGTGACCCCCCTATTCAGGAGCCCCGCGATCGCCTCCGCCAACTCCGTCCGCACCCCCGACGCCCCACGGCACAGTGACCCCAGCAAAACCACCAGCATCCCCCGCACCACCTGATCCGCCAGGGGTTCCCCGACCCCCGCCGCGTGCGAACGGATCAGGTTCCGCTGCAGGTCCCGCAACTGGTCCTGGCTGATCTTCTGGCGAGCAAACGACCCGAACCCCGTGTTCACGCCGTAGTGGCTCCGCCCATCCCGGGCCGCGTGCTCGAGCGCCGCTCGGCTCTCCGCCAGGCGCTGGCGGGCGGTGGGCCCGATCTCGACCGAGCACCGGCGCCTGGCGACCGCAACGACCTGCTCGTGGGTGAGGGGGCCTCCATCGAGGATGAGGGGGACATCGTGCGAATGCTCCGCCATGAGGCCTCCGGTGCAACGGTCTGCGGAGCGGGAGGGTACGTCCGAAAGGCTTTGTGGTGCACAGGACGGGTCCCTGCCGATCGTCAGGAGGCTCGGTTGGCGGGGTATCCACAAGGTCCGATAATGTATGTTCTGTAAAGTGCCATAAGGGGGGAGGGTCGAGGGCTTCCGGGGGGGCGGCGTGCGAGGCTCGGTTTGGGGGTTCCCCTCGGGCCGGCGGGCGTCGGGCGCGCGATGGCCCCGGTTCGCAGGCGTGGGGGCAAGGAGCCTCGGGGGTGCCGGCGCGAGGTGTCGTGGTGCGTGTCGGTAGGCTTCGCGGATGATTGAACTCGTGCTGTCCATTCTCATCGTCACCGTCGTCGCCCTCCTGCTCGCGGCGGCGCTGCTTCATCTGCTGGGCAAGGTCGGGCTCGGGGCGGTGGCCAACTGGTTCTGCCGGGCGCCCGGGCTCGACATCTGGATCATGTACTTCACGATCCTGCCCCTGTTTGGCGGCGCGATTGCCGGCGTCGTGCTTGTGCCGATGGGCGAGGATGGCGTGCCGGCGGTCGGCGCTTGGGTAGGGGGGTTGATTGGTCTCGCGGCCGCGATCGCGGGGCAGGTCATCAGCGTCGTGCTCTGGGGTTGGGCCCACGAGTTCGCCAACCGCAAGGCGATGCAGGGCCCGAGGCTCGTGGGGCAGATCAACAGGAGCGTGGGGCGCTGGCGGAACCACCTGGCGGTGTGGTGGACCGCCTGGGCGGTGCCGGTTTTCGCCCTGGCCCGTTTCGCCCAGTACTTCGTCTACCCCCCACTCACCTGGCTCGTCCGGCTCCCTCGGTACAACACCGCAGAGTGGGTGAATGTCAGCCGGCACAAGTTCAGCGGGCTGGTCGGGCACGACCTGATCTGGTGCCTCTACTGCGACTGGATGACGGGCGTGTGGAGCCTCGGGACGGAGATGCTCCGCAATGTCGAGAGCTTCTGGTGTCCCATCCGGTTCCGATCGGACAAGAAGTGCGCCAATTGCACCATCGACTTCCCCGATGTCGACGGCGGCTGGGTCCCGGCGGACGCGACGATGGAGGATGTGGTACGCGTGCACGCGGAGAAGTACCCGGGGCCGGGCGGGGAGAATGCTTGGTTTGGGCATCGGGTGCGGTTGACGCGGGAGGGAGAGAAGGTCGAGTGAACGACGAGCGTAATGCGGCGTCGGTTGCCGACGATCGAGGTTCTTACGCGGTTTCACGGCCGTCGCCGCGGCGATGCTCGTCTCTCTGTGCTCGCTTCAGTTCCTCGGTGCGAGCCTTCCAATACGCGAGCCTCTCCTCGCGGGGCTTGCCCTCCAGTCGACGGCGCACCTCGTCCGCCCCGGCTCGCTTCATCTCGACGCAATCGAAGGCCTTCTCGTCGGGTCGATTCTGGTCCGATTCATTCGGCATCGATGAGCTCCGGAGGGGCGTGGATCCGCAGGGCCGGCAAGCCATGAAGGGCGTTCACCGCGCTGTACTTGGGTATTCTACGGAAGTTCACGATGTGCTTAAAATTCCAGCTTGCGATCGCGTCGCAGCGGGCGGTCGACGCAAGGGCGACATGCAGGGCATCTTCGCTCCAGCGCTCGGTCAGGATGCCCGCATCGATGTACGCCTGCTGCACTGCAAGAGCCTCTTCGCTGACTTCCACAATTTCCGCGTTCGTGCTGTACAACCGGAAGTGCTGACGCACCGGCTCAGGTGCGCCTTGCAATTCCGCGGCGACGACGGCGGAGGTCACAAGCACGACCTGCCCGTCGTCGACGGCCTGAAAGAACGCCAGCGACGCGGACCGGAATTCATCGTCGAACGGACCTCCGAAAACCGAGGTGTCGGCGTAGGCCCGGATTGGCTGCATGCGTGGCATCGTCGATCCCCGTCGATCCGCGTGTCTTACCCGGCGGCGAACAGGTCCAGCACCCGCTCTGCGATTTGCTGAACTCCCACAGTCTCCCCAAACCCCTCCTCCCGCCGCCCCTTCACCTCCGCCCCCCCCTTCTCCAGCGTCTTCGGCCCGATCGTCACGCGGACCGGGATCCCGATCAGGTCCGCGTCCTTGAACTTCACGCCCGGGCGTTCATTGCGATCGTCGATCAGGACATCGATGCCCTTGGCGGTCAGGTCATGGACGATGGCCTTACACGCCTCCAGGCTCGGCTCGTCGTCGGGCTTGATCAGGGTGACGACCGCGTGGTACGGCGCGACCGGGGCGGGCCAGATGATGCCGTTGTCGTCGTGGCTCATCTCGACGCACGCCGCGAGCGTTCGGCTGACGCCGATCCCGTAGCAGCCCATGATGACGGTGGTCTTCTTCTGGTCCTGGTTGAGGACGCTGAAGTCCATCGCTGCGGAGTACTTGGTGCCCAGCTTGAAGATGTGCCCGACCTCGACGCCCCGGCGGGCTTCGAGGGTGGCCCCCGCCGCCCGGGGGCTGTGGTCGCCCGCGAGAGCGTTTCGGATGTCGGCGATCTTTACATAACCCTGGGAAAGCGTCTTCTCCGGACCCTCTGCCCCCGAGGCCTCGCCCGACGCCTGATCAGGCATCGCGTCCCCCAGGTCGCGCTTCCAGCTGAAGCCCGTGTCGTGGTGGTCGCGCTCGTCGGAGCCTGTGGCGAAGGCGGGCCCGTTGACCGCGTCCGCGTCGATGACGAGCAGCGTGCCCGGGACGCGGGTGACCATCCGCGGGCTGACATAGCCGATCTGGAAGCCGGCGAGTTTGGCCTCCTTCTCGTCCGCGAGCTTCACACCGAAGCCGACCGCGTCGCGGACCTTGGCCTCGTTGACATCGTGGTCGCCCCGGACGGTCGCGAGGACCCAGTGGACCTCGATCTCACGCGAGCCGCTGGAGGCCTGGGCGGTGCCCCCGGTGGGCTGGAAGACGATGGTCTTCAGCATGCGGTCGGGCGTGGTCTTCAGGTGCTCCGCGACGCCCTCGATGCCCGGCATGCCCGGCGTGTGGTGCTTCGTGAGGTCGGCTTCGGGCGCGTGGTCGGCCCGCCAGGGGCGGGGGCCTGTCTCGCACTTCTCGACATTCGCCGCGTAGCCCGACTGCGGGCAGACCAGGATGGTGTCCTCGCCGTTCTGGCAGTTGACCATGAACTCGTGGCTCGCGGAGCCCCCGATCGGGCCGGCCTCGGCCTCGACGACGGTGAAGTCGAGGGCGCAGCGGGTGAAGATGTTGACATAGGCCTGGTAGAGGCGGTCGTAGGTCTCGTTCAGCCCCCCACTGCCCTCCACGGTGGTGTGGAAGGAGTAGGCGTCCTTCATGATGAACTCGCGACCACGCAGCAGGCCGGCGCGGGGGCGGAACTCATCCCGGAACTTGGTCTGGATCTGGTACAGGCTCAAGGGGAGCTGCTTGTAGCTCGTGATCGAGCCCTTCATCAGCTCGGTGATGACCTCCTCGTGCGTCGGGCCGAGGGCCGCGACGCGCCCGTGCCGATCGGTGAGCTTGAAGAGCAGGTCTCCGTAGTCCTGGTCGCGCTTGGAGCCCGCGAAGAGCTCGATGGGCTCGAGCGCGGGGAGGAGGAGCTCGGAGCAGCCGGCTGCGTCCATTTCCTCGCGCACGATCGCCTCGATCTTGTCGAGCACGCGCTTGGCGAGGGGGAGGTAGTCGTAGATGCCGGCGCCCACCCGCCGGATGTAGCCCGCCCGGCTCAGCAGCACATGACTGGGCAACTCCGCGTCCGACGGGGCGTCCCGCGTCGTGGGGATCAGGGTCTGCGACCAGCGGTGCGTGACGCCACGCCGGACGGTCTGTGGGGTGAAGGTGGCGGAGGGTTCGGCCTGCTCGGTGGTCGTCATGGGGCGAGTGTAGAACCCGCCCGGGAATCAGAGGGACGCGGGCTCGAGCAGGGCCCCCCACCGCTCGCGCTCGGCGCGGGCGTGGTCGGCGGTGGTGCCCGAGCCCTCGACCGTGGCCCACCAGACGGCGCTCAGGGGCACCGCCAGGTCGAGGGCGAGGTCGGCGATCTGCGCGTCGGAGAGGTCAAGGAGGGGCGTCTCGATGCGCACCTCGGGCACGGGGGAGTGAGCCAGGTCGAGCGACACCAGGCGGCTGACCAGGAGGGCCCGGTCGAGGATGGTCGCCGACGCCTCGAGGTCGGGCTTACGCGTCGCCCGGTCGATCGGCGCCCGAACGGGCCAGACGACCCGCCGGCAGCCCAGCTCCGCAGCGATGAACGCCGCTCGGAGGAGAAGGGTGCTGGTCCGCTCCGCTTCGGTGGTCCCGGTCGTGGGGACCCGGGCGGCGACCGTTCCGAGCCGGAGCACCCTGGCCTGACGCTCCGCGGCGGCCCGGGCGGTCTCCCGGACCGCCTCGTTGGCGGGCGGGACGGGCCAGAGGTGGACGTGGCGTTCGGTGGGCAGGTCTGCCCGCTCGACCGCGATCGCGGCGGCGACCAGCCCCTCCAGCCCCCCGTCAGCAAGGACGAGGGCGGGCGGGGTGGAGTCGGAGGGGCGGTCGCTCGGGGAGGTCATGCGGGGGTTATCGTCCGGGAGAGGGGCCGGTGTTGAGTTCCGGGGGCTCCGGGACGATCGAGGGGAGGCTCGGATGGACCAGAACACAGCGATCGAGCGGGTGCGGGAACGCCTGGCGGGTGCGGCTTCGGTGGTCGTCCTGACAGGGTCCGGGGTGTCGGCGGAGAGCCGGATCCCCACCTTCCGGGACGCGATGGAGGGCCTGTGGAAGGACTTTGACCCGCAGACGCTGGCGACGCCCGAAGCCTTCCGCGAGGACCCGGAACGGGTGACCCGCTGGTACGACTGGCGCCGCCTGAAGTGTGGGGAGGCGGAGCCCAACCCGGGGCACCTGGCGCTCGCGGAGCTGCAGCGCCGCGTGGAGGGGCGGGGCGGGTCGTTTTATCTGCTGACGCAGAATGTCGACGGGTTGCACCAGCGGGCGGGGTCGACCGGGGTCGTCGAGCTGCACGGATCGATCATGGCGTGGCGGGGGGTGCGGACCGGGCGGCCGGCGGAGCTGCCGGACGGGTCCTTCGACGCCTTCCCGCCCCGCCTCCCGGACGGGGAGCTGATGCGGCCCGGGGTCGTCTGGTTCGGGGAGATGCTGCCCGAGGCGGCGCTCTCGACGAGTTTCGAGGCTCTGACCCGGTGCGAGGTCTTCCTGAGTGTGGGGACGAGCAGCATGGTGCAGCCCGCGGCGAGCTTCATTTACGAAGCGGAGCGGGCGGGGGCGTTCACGGTGGAGGTGAACCCGGAGGAGACGCCGATCTCGGGGATGGTCGACGCAACGCTTCGCGGGAAGGGGGGCGAGGTGCTGCCCCTGCTCGTGCGGTAGGGTCAGGCGAAGGGGACGGTGGCGGCGATGGTGTGCTCGGCGCCGTCGGGCTTCAGGACGCTCCGCACGAGGGCGATCTCGCGGATCGTGAAGACGGGGAGGGCGACCGCCAGCGGCTCGATCGGCGCGGGCGAGCGCAGGCGGGCGAGTGTGATGTGCGGCAGGAACCGATCGGCTCCGTCGGGGCGTGTCGAGCGCGCGAGCCGATGGGCGAGGCGGCGGTGCAGTTCGACGAGCGCCGGCGGCGCATCGGTCTCGATCGCAGCGATGCGGGACGCCCCGGGCGGGAGCCCGATGAGTCGCAGCGGTACGAGATCGATCGGCCCCAGACCGGACGCGGACCGCTCGATCGAGGTGACGGCGGCGCGGAGCTCGCGGTCGTCCCGCTGGCCGATGAACTGCAGCGTGAGGTGGACCTGCTCACGCGGGACGACGCGGTGATCGGGCAGCGCGAGCGTGGAGAGGATCGCCTCGCTCGCGTCGAGGAAGCCCGGCGACGGGTACGCAGCGACGAAGAACCGGGCGACCGCGTCGGAGCGGGGGCGTGCTGGTCGCGAGGGGCGGGTCACGGGCAGCCGGCGGCGAAGGCAGCGAGGAACGCGGAGATGTCCGCGAAGGTGAACTGACCGAGGGGCGGCGCGAGGTCCGCGTCGGGGTTCCCGGTCGCGAAAGCGGCGAGGAAGGCCGAAACATCCGCGAAGGTGATCGCTCCGAACGGCTCCGCGATGTCGGCAGGGTTGCACGAACGATCGATCATCGCAGCCTCGGAGGCCTGCGCCCACGCGAGAACCTCGTCCGCATCGGCAAGCACGATCCCGCTCTGCCGGGCGGCGTGATGCACGCGGACATCCCCGACCTCGGCACCGTCCCGGAGGCCCACGCGGGCGGCGACCGGGCACCAGGAGGCGCCGGGGTCCGACCAGACGACGCCGAACGGGCGCCCGTCCCAGCTCATCCAGAGTTGCCGGCCCTGCTCAGCGGTCATGACGAAGCGGACGGTCGAATAGGCGTCCCATTCGAGCGGCGCGTTGCCGGGGGTCGTCGTGACGCGTGCTTCCGTCGGTACTCCGAACGCATCGATCGACCGCACGATCAGCGCGTGGTCCGTGACGGTGGTGTCGGCCTCGAGTTCGATCGCGGGGCCGGTGCCGGCGAGATCGCTCAGGAAGCTCACGAGAGGCGTGCGGGCATCCGCCGGCTCGACCCGCGTCGCGAAGCCCGGACCGGTCTCGAGCGCGACGAGCGTCGCCCAGTCCCCGGCGCACGATCCGAGGAAGCGGGCGTCCAGGCCGATCGCCGGGAGCGCGTCGCCCGGGCCGGCGATCCGCATGGTGGCGGGCCGGTCTGGGTCGGTCGGCGTGATCGCGACCGCCGCGACGAAGTCACCGCTGAAGAGTGCGGGCTGAAAGTTGGTCCAGCGGAACGTGAGCCGCGGCGCGACTTCGACCCCGCCGAGAGAAGCCAGTGTCGTCGCCGGGGCGCGGGTGTTGCGGATCTGCCAGCCCCGGGTGGACCAGTTGGCCGGTCCGCCGATGGAAAGCCTCGAAAGAATGTTCACATTGGTGGCGCCGTCCCAGGCGAACATCCGCGACTGGTAGGCGGGCGCCTGGCGATCGGCAATGTTGAAGGTCGCGAAGGTGACGACCGACGGGCCGAGCTCCGGGACGGCATTCCAAGTGATGACGCCCGAGTCACGGCGCACGCCGCTCTGCGCGGTGACGCGGACGACAACCATGCCCGGCACCGGGGGCGGCGGGACCCCGAGCGCCGCGAGTTCGTCGTTCGACAGCACGGTCATCGCGAGATTCGGATCATTCTGCGTGCTGATGATCGGCGTCCCGATCGCAACGTTCTCAACAGCCGGACCGGCGACCAGCCCGCGGCTGACACGGGCGGCGGGCGGCGGGGCAACGCGTTCGACGCCAACGCTGTTGATGAGCACGCCGGCGGGAGAGGCCCCGAGCGCGGTCAGACGGCTTTCCGGGTTGGTCAGCGTCCCCCACCGCCCTTCGGCGAGCCAGAGGAGCCGCTGGGTGGGCGCGGTGACGATCGCTTGCCTGCTGATCCACGCGTAGGCGCTCCCGTCGCGTGCGGAGGTCATCGAGAAGGCGATGTCCCAGTCGGGCAGCCCCTGCACCGCGTCGATGACGGGCGTGTCGGTGAGCAGGTCGACCTGCGGGAAGCTCACCATCGCCGGGAGGTTCTCGTCGGCGCCCATCCAAACGCGTCCGCCTGCCGCGACCGCTCCGACCGGCTGCAGGCCCGGCATGAGGTCCTCGTCGAAGAACGATCCGTGCAGGAACCCCGCGGCGCTGAAGCCCGCGAGCCCGGTGTCCGCCGGCGCGAGCGAGGCGAGCGAGCGCGGGCCGATGCGGACGAACCCGGTCGCGGTGCTGGTGATCGTCCCGTCGGGGTCGTTCCAGGTGGTCGAGGTCGCCAGCCCGCCGGTGAGCGGGCTGAACGCGGGGTTCCCCGGATCGAAGGTCTCCGCTGCGGAAAGGAGCGTGGCACGCCCGAGCACGCCCTGATCCACGAACGGGGCGCTCGGATCCTGCGAAGCGGAATCGCCGATCGCGTAGACGATGGCGACGCGGTCGCCCAGCCAGTACGGGATCGCGAAGTGCGTGTGCCGACCGGAGGCCCCAGGGTCGTACGCGTCGATCTCAACCCAGGGGCTGAGCGACCAGGCGCCCTCTTGCACGATGGCCCGCGCCGCATGGATCGTGTTCAGGCCTCGCATGTCGAGGGCGTTGTCCTTGTTGCCGTTCAGGTAGTTCGCCATCCCGATGATGTACTCGCCCGGGCTGGCGGGGTTCTCGGTGACATTGGCGGCCCAGGTCTGGCCGATCGCGTTGTTGTCCGCGACGCGCTGCGACTGGTGCACGCGGTCGGAGATCTGGATCGTCCAGTCGGGCATCACGCCGGGCGTCAGGGTGTCCACGCTCGCGCTGAGGACCGCGATCTGGTCGTACGCCCAGTTGAACTCGGAGGTTCGGGGCCCTACGCCCCGGGGATCGTCGTACACGCGCCTGGCACAGTAGATCAGGAAGAGAACCGGGTCATCCTCCGATTCCCCCGCGAGGACATCGCCCCCGAAAACCGTGTAGCACGCGTTCTCCTCCTCCTGGGGCGAGCCCGCCAGGAGGTCGCGGATGTTCGGAGGCTTGATGAACGCCGACGACGCGGTCGCTACGGGCGTCCGGACCACGACGGAGGCCTCGCCCGTGCCGTCCGCTGCGGTGGTCGTCAGGCGGATGCCGTTCAGGTCCGCGAGGAGCGACGCGGTCCGTCGCCCCACCGTCGCGAGCTTGCGGGGCGGATTGACGGTGTTCGGCGCCGCGATCGGGGTTCGAGTCGGGGGCGCGACGATCAGGCTCGCCTCGTACGCCGGTTCCCCCCCGACGAACTCGACGCCCCCGCCCAGCGTGCCGACCCCGGTCTCGGTCGTCCACGTCGCGTTCAGGGGCCCGGGTTGAGCGAGCGCGGGCCAGGCGAGCGCGATCAGCGCCGCCTTGGCGCACCGCATGTGGTGGTTCCGCTTCTTCAAGGCCCGATCTCCTCCGCCGACGGGGCTGACCCGGCGCGCCGCGTGCAGGTCGGTACGCACCATGGAAGCAGATCGACGCGTCGGGATCCAGTGCTTTCGGACCAAACCGGATCTGAACCCAAGGCCCACCCCGGCGGGCCGCCCGTCCCGCGGGGCGCTGCCGATAACGCGGGCCTTGTCTATCCTCGCTGCTGGTCCGGCGATACCGGATAGCCTGATCCCGAGGAGGTTTCCCCGATGCGAACCCGCCGAGCCCTGATCTTTTTGACCCTGCCGGTTCTCATGGCCTGCCTGGGGGGATGGGGCCGCACGGGGCACGCGGTGATCGCGGAGATCGCGTACCGGGAACTGACGCCCGAGGCGCGGGCGAAGGTCGATGCGATCATGGCGGGCCAGACGATCCAGGAGACCGCGAGCTGGGCGGACGGGGTGCGGGGGCGGAACGACGCGTTCCCTTGGACCGCCCCGCTGCACTACGCCAACCTGCCTGCGGATGCGCCCCGCTACGACGATGCGTCGATGCGTCCGCCCGAGGGCAATGTCGTCTCTGCGGTGACGCGCTTCTCAGCGCAGCTCACCGATCCCGAGGCGACCGACCTCGAACGCCGCCAGGCGATGATGTTCCTGGTCCATTTCGTGGGCGATCTGCACCAGCCCCTGCACGCGGGCAACGCCCGGGACCGGGGAGGGAACGACATCGACATCGCGTGGTTCGGCTCTGAGCGTCGGCTGCACTCGATCTGGGACTCCGGAATCATCGACGCCACCACCGATGCCCCCTGGCCCGTCCTGGCGGACCGGCTCTACGCGGAGATCACGCCGGCGGAACGCCTCGCGTGGACGGTCAGCGACCCTGGGATGGGGGAGGAGGCTTCGGGGCCCCTGCTGGTCGAGGCAGCGGGGCGCTGGGTCCTCGAATCGCGCCGCTTCTCGAACACCCACGCCTACCGCGCCGAGGGGTTCAACGCGGGCGAAGCCTTCGTCGATGGAACCGAGCTGGGCGTCGAGTATGCCCGACACTGCCAGCCCGTCGTCGAACTGCGTCTCAAGCAGGCCGGCGTGCGCCTCGGGCGTCTGCTGAACACGCTGCTGCGTTGAAGAGGCCGGCGCCTCTACAGTGCTCGATGCAACGCGCCCGGGTCGTGATCGTCGGAGCGGGGTTCGCCGGGCTGGAGGCGGCGCGGTCGCTGCGGAGCGCGCCGGCGGACATCACCCTGATCGACCGGCGGAATCACCACACGTTCCAGCCCCTCCTGTACCAGGTGGCGTCGGCGGCGCTCAGCCCGGCGGACATCGCGGCACCGATCCGGCGGATCTTCAAGGACCAGAGCAACTGCCGCGTCGTCATGGCCGACGTTCGCGCCATCGATTGCGACGCTCGCACCGTGACCGCGGGGGCGATGACCTTCGGTTATGACTACCTGATCGTCGCAACGGGGGCGACGCACTCCTACTTCGGCAACGACGCCTGGGCCGCCCGGGCACCGGGCCTCAAGACGGTGGAGGACGCGCTCGATATCCGTCGGCGCGTGCTGCACGCGTTCGAACGGGCGGAGAACGCTACGGATGAGGCCGAGCGACGCGAAGCGCTCACCTTCGCGATCATCGGCGCCGGCCCCACCGGCGTCGAGATGGCCGGGGCGCTCGCCGAGATCGCGACCAGCGTCGTGCGGTCGGACTACCGCACGATCGACACCGCTTCGAGGCGGGTCGTGCTCATCGAGGGGCTCGACCGCGTGCTCCCCTCGTTCGATCAGGAGTGCTCCGCCAGCGCACAGAGGCAGCTCGCATCGCTCGGCGTCGAGTGCCGGCTGGGCAAACTCGTCACCGACATCGACGCGGGCGGCCTGACCATCGGAGAGGGCCCGGACGCCGATCGGCTGGAGGCGGGCACGATCATCTGGGCCGCGGGGGTCAAGGCTTCGCCCCTCGGGCGGATGCTGGGCGCGGCGACCGACAAGACCGGGCGCGTCGAGGTGGAGCCGGACCTCTCGGTGCCGGGTCGTCCCGAGGTCTTCGTCCTGGGCGATCTCGCGAAGGTCGTGCAGAAGGAAACCAAGGGCAGCGGGACCGAGGTGCCGGGCGTGGCGCCCGCCGCGATGCAGATGGGTCGGCACACGGGGCGGACCGTGGCGGACCTGATCGAGGGCGAAGCCAACGCCCGCCGGGCCTTCCGCTACGTCGACAAGGGCCTGCTCGCCACGATCGGGCGTCACCGGGCAACCGGCACGGTCTTCGGCAAGCACGTGCACGGCTTCATCGCCTGGGCGCTCTGGGCCTGGGTGCACCTGTTCTTCCTGATCGGGTTCCGCAACCGGGCGGTGGTGATGCTGCAGTGGGCGTGGAGCTACGTGACGCACCATCGCGGGGCGAGGCTGATCACGGAAGTGCCGGGCTGTCCGGGCGAGGAGCAGCCGGGGCGTGGGTCCTGAGCACCTGCACGCCGATCGCGTAGGCGAGGGGATCCTCGCCGCCCCGCAGCACCCGGATCTTGTTGACCGCGACGCCCATCTCCGCCCGCTGCCAGGTCTCGCCGCCGTCTTCGGTCTTGAAGGCGTGCGGGACAGCGCCGACCCACCCCCGCTTCTCGTCGAGGAAGCCGATGCCGAACTGGCGCACCTGCGGATCGTCGACGAGCGGGAGTTCCCGCCAGGTCCTGCCCCCGTCCTCGGTCTTGATGACGAAGCGCTCCGTCGCCCCCGGGTCGTAGGACTGCACCGTTCCGTAGCCGACCAGGGGTGTCGGAAAGCTGAATTTCCAGATATTCTCGGTCGCCCGCCCCGAGTCGTAGACGACCTCCCAGGTCCGTCCCGCGTCTTCGGTCCGCAGCACGCGGGCGGTCGTGGTTGCGAGGTCCGACGATGAGCTGGCGGCGACCACGCCCGTGTTCAGGTCGAGAAAGTGCACGTCGAACGCCATCCCCGCGTGCTCAGCCAGGTCGATGTGCGACCAGGTCTGCCCGAGATCGTCGCTCATGATCAGCCAGGCCGGACCCCCGACGCGCCCGACGCCGATGAGGCGGGTCTTCTGCGCGAGCTCGCCATGGTTGATGTAGGGCAGACGGAGGACCTCGAGCGAGCAGAGCCCGCCCATCCCCTGGACCTGCGCCCCGGGCAACGACGCCCAGGTCCGCCCGGCGTCGGTGGTCTTGTAGACGAGCGTCTCGTCGGTGACCCCCGGGAAGTAGCCCGTGCCGACGTTGCCCAGGAAGCCGGTGAACTCATCCACGAAGGCCAGGCACCGCACGAAGGTGCCGGGCTGCTCCCAGAGCAGTTCCCAACGCTCCCCGCCGTCGCGGGTGCCGAAGACCTTGCCCGATCCGTTGCCGTACCAGCCGATATCGGGCGAGACGAACACGATGTCGTCCTGCTTCCCGCGGTAGGGCTCCGTCTCGAGCACGCGCCACGCGGGAAGGGTTACCTGGCCCGTCGCTGTCCACACGCCCACCACCAGCACCCAGATCGCCGACCAACCGCGCACGCCCATATCGAGACCTCCGGCCCGCGCACCATCGCGCTCACGCCATGGATGCCGGGCGTGCCCCTCCCCGTCGGGCGGGGCGGCGGATATCCGGCCCAAGGCCCGGCCCCGCTCAATAGTTCGGGGTCGGCGCCCGGAAATCGGAGAAGTTGACGCTCTGGAAGTAGGCGATCGTCTTCGCCAAACCTTCGCGCAGCGGCACCTTGGGCTCCCAGCCCAGCTTCTCCTTCGCGAGGGAGATGTCGGGCTGTCGCTGCTTGGGGTCATCGGCGGGCGCATCGCGGTAGACGATCTTGCTCTTGGTCCCGGTCAGCTCGATGACGAGTTCGGCCAGTTCCTTGATCGTGAACTCGCCCGGGTTGCCCGTATTCACCGGCCCGATGAAGTCGTCGGGCCCGTTCATGTGCGCCAGGAAGGCGTCGATCAGGTCGTCGACATAGCAGAAGCTCCGCGTCTGCCGCCCGTCCCCGAAGATGGTGATGTCCTCGCCCTCGATCGCCTGGCGGATGAAGTTGCTCACCACCCGGCCATCGAAGGGGTGCATCCGGGGCCCGTAGGTGTTGAAGATCCGCACGACCTTGATCTTCAGCCCGTGCATGCGGTGGTAGTCGAAGAAGAGCGTCTCCGCCGCCCGCTTGCCCTCGTCGTAGCAGGCGCGGGGGCCGATCGGGTTGACGCTGCCCTTGTAGCTCTCGGGCTGCGGGTGCACCTCGGGGTCGCCGTACACCTCGCTCGTGCTCGCCTGGAACACCTTGGCCCGGCAGCGCTTCGCCATCCCGAGCACGTTGATGGCGCCGATGACGCTCGTCTTCATCGTCTTGACGGGATTGAACTGATAGTGGCCCGGCGCCGCGGGGCAGGCGAGGTTGTAGATCTCGTCCACCTCCAGCCAGATCGGGTGTGTCACGTCGTGGCGAACCAATTCGAAGTTCTGCCGCCCGAGCAGGTGCTCCACATTGCTCTTCTGGCTCGTGAAGAAGTTGTCGAGGCAGATGACATCGTGCCCCTGGGCCACCAGCCGATCGCACAGATGGCTGCCCAGGAACCCCGCCCCGCCCGTCACCAGAATCCGCTTGATGCTCACGAGCCCGTCTCCCGTCCCGTTTGGTTCATGCCCGGGCGAACCCCCGACCCAGGGTGGGGCCCGGACGCCGCATCGGGCCGCATGCTACCGCCGCTGGCCTCCATCGACCGCACGCTCGTCGCGATGAATCGATTCACCGCCTCCGGGGCGGTCCAGGTGATCAGGTGCCCCGCGTCGATCACCTCGGCCCGCCCGCCCTCGAGCGCCGGGTGCGGGACATACGGGATGATCCGGTCGCGCCGCCCGTGCAGGTGACGCACCGGAACCGGGCACCGCCCGTCGAAAACCCAATGGCAGCAGGCCCTCGACCCCCACAGCAGAAAGGGCACGTCCGCCCGACGCGACATCGCCATGAGGTCCTGCGTGTGCCGCTCGCCCAGCCCGTCGCGACGCGCAAACGCGCGGGCCGCGGGCCCGTTGAGCGCCCGCCGGACCAGTCCATGGGGCACCAACCCCCCCACCGCCCGCTGCACGCGGAACGCACCCGACACCGCCGCCCGAGACCGGACGCCGCTCAGGAGCACCACCCCCAGGGGCCTCCGCCCGGGCTCCAGGCGCGACGCCATCTCCAGCGCGACCATGCCCCCGAAACTGAATCCAACCGCGACCCAGGGGCCATCGACCTTCAGAGTTCCCCCGAACCGCTCCGCGTAGTCGCCCAGGGGCTCTCGCCCTTTGGGCGCGATCCACGCGGGAACCCCCGCGCCGGGGAACGCAGCGAGCTGCGGCGCGAAGAGCGCCGCATCGGCCCCGAGCCCGGGCAGGAAGACAAGGCGCGCGTTCACGCTCCACCTCCGAGGACGCGACCCGCGACGACCAGGTTGGCCCGCAGGTGCGCCGGGTTCGCGGTCCCGATGACCACGCTCGACACGCCGGCCCGCCCGAACGCGAACGACAGCGCCCGCTCGATGGGGTCCGACGCGTCTTGGCCCCCGATCCGCGACAGGTGCCCGCTCGCGAGCGCCTTCTTCAGGAGCAAACCGACACCCGATGCGTGGCACCGATCGATCGAGCCGGCCATGTGCGTCGCTGCGGGGTTGTACTCGATCATCAGGCAGTCGACGCCCTGCTCCAGCGCATGGTCCGCGCCCTCTGGCGTCTTGACGCTCACGCCCACGGCGCGGACGAGCCCCCGCGCCCGCAGATCCGCGAGCGCATCCAGCGTGCCGATCTGCTTCAGCCGGCGTTCCTCGACGCCATCGGAATGCACGAGCACGATCTCGACCCGGTCGGTGCCGAGCCGGAGCAGGCTCCGCTCGACGCTCGCGGTCACGCCCTCCGGCGAGAAATCGAAGGTGGAGACCGCCCCGTCGAAGGCCTCCCCCACTTTCGTCGAGAGCACCCAGCGGTCGCGGTCCCCCCGGCGGGCGAGCGCTGCGCCGAGCCTCTCTTCAGCGGTCCCGTACGCGGGCGCGGTGTCCAGGAGCGTGACGCCCCCCTCGGCGCACACCATGAGCAGCTCGTCCACCGCTGCATCGCCGGGCAGCTCGTACGCCTCGGGATACTTCATCCCCCGGTTCCGCCCGACCTTGATCGTGCCGAAGCCGATCGGGCTGACCGCGAGGCCCGTGTTGCCCAGGGGTCGCTGATTCACCACACGACCTCTCCCGTAAGGGCCTTGGGCAACGCGGCCAGGTCGCCCGAAGCGGTCGTGCCCGCCCCGCCCAGCGCGACCGCGACCCGATCCGCCGCCGCCGGCGCCAGCACCAGCTTCGTGGGCCACACGCCGACGACGCCCGGCACGATCTCTGTCACGACCGGCCCGTCCGGGCGCTTGCCCTCGGGAGTCCGCCCCTCCGCACGGTTGATGACGAAGGTCGACCATCCGCATCCCGATACATCGACCCACGCGAGCGCCCGACCGACCGCCGCTTTCCCCGCCTCCACCTGCTCCGCGGCGCTGCGCCCGGGCCCGGTCTCCGCGAGGTCCCCCCCGAGGTACCACGTCCGCCGACCCCCGAGCTCCCCCGTCGTGACCGTCAGGACCGGCTTGTCCGACGCCTGCAGGCAATGCCCGAACAGGACACCCGGCGCATCGTGCACCACGACCTGATGAAGCGGGCGCCGCTGGGCGAACCGGCCCGGGTCCTCCCCGATCGACGCGATCAGGGCCTCGTTGCCCTCGCCCGCCGCGAGCACCACCCGCTCCGCCGAGATCTCGCCCCCGCTCTCCAGCGAGGCCGCGAAACCGTCCGCCGTTCGGCGCACACCCACGACCCGCCCCACCCGCGCCCGACCCCGGCACGCGACCCGCAACCCGTCGACGATCCCCGCCGGGTCGACGACGCGCTCGGGCGACTCGAAGACGCTGACACCCGCCGGCGCGCCCGCCAGCACGCCGGCGCGATCCGCCGGAACAACCTTGGTCGTCCCGCTCCGCATTACGCGCGACGCGACCTCCGCCGCCAGGCGGGCGCCCATCGAGGGCAGGCTCCAGAGGTGTGTCACCGGGCTCAGCGTGCGGGCGCCCCTCAGGTCGGGGCCCGCCTCGCCCGAGAGCGACCGCTCCCACACAGGCTGCACCCGGGCCACCGCCTGCGAGCTGTCCGCGGTATTCCCGGGCAGGCGGTACTTCACGCCCGCGTGCAGGATCCCCTGGCTCGCGAGCGTCTGGCCCGATCCGAGACCGGAGCCCTCGACCAGCCAGGCGTCGTGCCCCCGCCCGAGCAACTCGAACAGCGTCCACAACCCGCAGACGCCACCCCCCACGATCAGCACCCCGCACCGCATCACGGGCCGTCACCACCCGGCCTGGGCGGGATCAGCAGCGTCTGGCCCACGCGGATCGCCCCGGGGCTCGCGAGCCGCTCGCGGTTCGCCTGGAACAGGAAGTCCGTCCACCGGCTCGACCCGTAGAACCGCTGCGCGATCGCGCTCAGCGTGTCTCCGCGCGCGACGCGGTACTCGATCACCGGGGGCGCCTCGACGGGCACCTCAGCAGGGCGAGCGGGCGCTGACCCGTCCTGCCCCGCCGGCTCGGTCACCGCGACCTCGCGCCCCTGCACGTTCCGGGGGTCCAGCGGGATCAGGATCTCCCGCCCGGGCCTCAGTCGATTGGGGTCCATCAGCGCGTTCGCCTGCGCGATCGCGGTCCACGAGTTTGCGCTCCCATACTCGCGTCGGGCGATCGTCTGCAGGGTTTCGCCCTCGCGTACCACGTACCGCTTGAACCGAGGGGCCTCGACCCGCGTCCCCGAGGGAAGCGGCGCCAGGGGATCCAGCACGACCGGTTCGCCTGCGCTCTCCACCCCCCCGCTTTCCTCCACCGGCTCCTGAACCACCGCCGCCCGCTCATCGCGGGGCTGCGCAGGCCCCCCCGGCTCCCAGAGCCAGTAGACCATGATCCAGATCACAACCAGCACGCCGAGAGCGAAGATCACCCGGCTCGCGCGGTCTTCCATGCCACGCTCCCCGTTTTACGAGGGTCCCGCCCGAATCCCGGACGCGACCGCCCATCAGGGTAGACGCCCGCCGCCCGCCGGTCCCCCGTCGCCACCGTCGCCCGCACCCAAGCGCGTGGGGGCGTAATCCGAGGGCCCCGATGCCTTGCGGCTCCAGACCAGGGGCGCCGCCACCGCGATCGACGAGTAGGTGCCCACCACCACGCCGGCGAGCAGGGCGTAGCTGAAGGCCCGCACGCCCTCGCCGCCGAAGACATACAGGATCAGCGTCGCGAGGAAGGTCGTGCCCGAGGTGATGACGGTTCGGCTGATCGTCTGGTTGATCGACTGGTTGATCACCTCACGGCTCGCGTAGGGCAGCTTGCCCCGGTTCTCGCGGATGCGGTCCATGATGATGATCGTGTCGTTCAGCGAGTAGCCGATGATCGTCAGGATCGCCGCCACGAGGTTCAGGTCGATCTTGAAGGGCTGCACGCCCACGCTCTGCGCCAGGCCGGCGGTTATGTCGTGGTCGTACAGGATCTCCGCGAGCGCGATGAGGCCGATCATGATCATGATGTCATGCAGGAGGCACGCGATGGCTGCTGCGGAGTAGCGCACCGAGCCGAACCGAACCCAGATGTAGATCAGGATCAGCAGCAGGCTCAGCACCACCGCCACGATCGCGGTCTGCTGGAAGGTCTCCGCGATCACCGGGCTGAAGCTCTGCACGCTCGCCAGCGTCGTCGTGTCGGTCAGCGCGGTCATCGTGAGTGTCCACTCGGTCGACGCGACCTCGTCCTCCCAAAGTTCACGATTGTCGAAGTAGCTCAGCCCGCCGTCCGCCACCACGATCGCCGCCGCCTCGACCGCGTCGGGCGTTCCCGCGAGCAGGATCACGTCGTTCGTGCGATTGAGCGTCCCACTGAAGCTCTCCGAACCCCGCGTCTGCGCAAGCCTTTCGCGCAGGCTGTCCATCGTCGGGCGCGGGCTCAGGTCTTCCAGCAGGATGGCGACGCCCCCGATGTACTCGGTCACGTCGTTGCGGAACTCGGGTCGCCCGAGCGCTTCGCCGAGCCGGCCCGAGAGGATCGGCCCGAGCGGAGCCTCGCTCACGCCCATCGCGGCGCGACCGTCGAAGCTCAGGGGCGGGCGTGTGTCGAGCTCCTCGCTGAACTCGGTCACGATCGCGTCGATCACCGCGCCCTGGTCCGTCGCGTAGGTCTTGATCTGGAACCGCGCGCTCGTCACCCCGTCGGCCTGGGGGTTCACCGGAACGACCTCCGACGCCCGCAGGGGACGCAACGGATCGGTCTCCGCGAGCCCGTCGGCAAGGGCGTACACGCGGTTCTGGACGTCCGCACGCGTCAGCACGATCTGCTGCCCGGAATCGTCCTCGCCCAGCTCCAGGGTGACCTGAGTGCCGCCCCGGAACTCGGTATCGAGCATCTTCTCGCCCTGGTAGGCGATCATCCCCACCCCGAGCCCGACGCCCACCAGCGAGACCACCACGAAGACATACCGTGCCTTCATCCAGTCGATGCTGGGCTCCAGCGTCCGCTCGAGCACCGGCACGACCGTCGGCAGCATGCTCAGCGACTTCACCTTCAGCACATCCACGAGCAGCGCCAGGATCAGGCGGCTGACGAACAGCGAGCTGATCATCGTGCCCACCACGCCGATGCCCAGCGTGATCGCGAAGCCCTTGATCTCCTGCGTGCCCAGGTTCGCGAGCACGAAGCAGACGATCAGGTTCGTCACGTTGCCGTCCACGATCGAGCTGAGCGCCTTGCTGAAGCCGAGACGCGTCGCGGTGCGCAGGTCGGCGCCCTTCCGCTGCTCCTCGCGGATGCGCTCGTAGATCAGCACGTTCGCGTCCACCGCCATGCCGAAGGTCAGGATGACGCCCGCGATGCCCGGCAGCGTGAACGCCGCACGGGCCAGCGACATCGCCCCGAGGATCAGGAGCGCGTTGAACAGCAGGCTCGTGACCGCCACCACGCCGAAGGCGAAGTAGTAGAACACCATGAAGACCGACACCGCCGCCAGCGCGATCAGCCCCGCGTTCCGACCGGCGATGAGGTTGTCGGCCCCGAACTCCGGCGCGATCGTGTTCTGACTCAGGGGCTCCGGGCTCAGCGCCGCCTGCAGCGAGCCCGCCGTCAGCACCCGGATGATGTAGTTCAATTCCTCGGAACTGAAATCGCCCTCGATGATCCCGCTCCGGCTGATCGCCGCGTTCAGGACCGGGGCGGTGTACACCTGCTCATCGAGCAGGACCGCCATCTTGTTCCCGACGTTCCCGCCGGTCAGCTGGCCGAGCCGCAGCGCGCCGCGCTCGTCCATCTGGAAGCCGACCGCGGGCCGCCCGACCTGGTCCTGCGTCTGGAAGGACCGAGCGACCGACCAGTCGCCGTCCCCCTGCGTCAGGCGGTTCGCACGCGTGTCCCAGCACAGCACCCAGTGCTCGCCCTGGTAACGCTCGCCCACGAGCCCCCGGGAGCGCCAGAAGGCCGTGGGATCGCGCTCGAGGAACTCGAGAGCCTCGATTGAGTCGATGTTCCCGACCGCCTCCGCCTTGTTGACCTTGCACCACCGCGCGTCGCGGGCCCGCACATTCAGGGGCCCCTTTTCCTGCAGTTCCTCACGCAGGCGCTGCTCGTCGGGGTGCGTGTTGTCGCTCCCGCTCCCCTGCGGGTCGATCGTGATCCGGAAGCTGGGCACACCCGCCGCGGAGATCAGCCGCTTCAGCTCCTCGGGGTCATCAAGGCTCGTCCGCTGCGTGATGTAGGTCCTGTGGGCCTCCAGCACCCGCTGCACCTGGGGCCACTGCGCGGCGTACTCCCGCTCGATCCGCTCGAGTTCGCGCGCCCGGGGGCTCGGGAACTGCTGGTACTCCCCCTCAGCGTTCTGCAGCACACGCGGGGCGTTGCTCAGGTTGAGCACCCGGCGCATGTCCTCCGCGCTCAGGCCCGCCGCGAGCACATCGTCGCGAGCCGCCTCGTACTCCAGTTCCGCATCCGCAGCGTCCGCCGCGAAGAGGTCGAGCACATCCTCGCCGGCCTCGTCCGCCTCCGCAGCCCTGAGCGCCGCGCGGGCAGCGGTCGCTTCGTCGTAGAGCGAAGCCGCCTCCCGCATCCGGTCGAGCAGGTCCTCACGCCCCCCGCTCAGGGACTCCATCAGCGCCCGCCGCTCGTCGCCCCCGAGTCGCATCGCCCGTTCCCACTGGTCCGGGTCGACGGTCTCGCGGTCGAGCGCCACCAGCGCCTCGTCGAACTGGGCCCGCAGGGCCTTCACCTCGTCGTTGGGCAGGGGCATCGTCACCTCGATGCGGTCCTGCCCCTGCGCGATCATCTGGATCTCAAGCAGGCCCGAGGGGTCGACGCGCTCCTTGAGGATCTCGATCGTCTTGCCGATCGTCTCCCGCGCATCCTGCCCCGGGTCGATCTGCACGGAGTACACGAGCGTCGTGCCGCCCCGCAGGTCCTTGCCCAGGCGGAGCTTCTCTTGCGGGGGCGTGACCGCCCAGAGGGCGAGCACCGCGAGGCCCACCGCGAAAATCGCGTTTCTGAGAATGTGACGCATCAAAAGCCCTCGGTAGGAAGCGAAGCCCGCCTCCGCGCTCAACCACTGCCCGCCGCCCGAGCCCCGGGCGGACCGCCAACCCGGATCAGACGCCGACCTTCTCCAACTCGGGCTCGACGACCGAGGACTCGGACCCGCCCTTGCCCTGCTGGAGCACCTGCTGAACCGCCGACTTCGCGAAGGTCAGGCGGGTCTTGGTCGTCCGATCGACCATCACCACGATTTCCGTGTCCCGGACCTCTTCCACCGTCCCGATCACCCCGCCGATCGTCTGCACCTTGTCGTGCTTCCCGATCGAACCGAGCATCTCGGCCCGGCGCTTCTTTTCCTTACGCCCGCTCAGCATCGTCGAGATGATCATGAAGATCATCAGGCCGATCAGCAGCGGGAACAAGAGGTCGAACCCGCCCGCACCACCGGGGGCCCCACCGGGCGCTGCGCCGGGAGCCGCACCATCAGCCCCCTCGATCCCCCCGCCAGCCCCGGATGGACCCGCCCCGCCGGCACCACCGGCCGAACCCGCGCCCGGCGCACCGAGCACTTCGCCATCCTGACCCAGCACCAGCCATCCACCGTCGATCTGCATCGAAACTCCGATCTCTGCGGTTGTTACCGCTCAGGACCCGCCCGCCGCCGGTCTCCCGGGCCCGGGCGGGCCCGCCTCAACCGACCCCGATTCCGGGCACCCCCGGGGGAAGCCCGACCGCCGCGCGCGGCCACCGTCGTGCGAACCCGAGCCAGTCATCGTTGGCGATCGCCGACCGCAGTTCCAACATCAGCCGCTGGAAGAACCGGAGGTTGTGCAGGCTGACCAGAATCGGGCCCAGCATTTCCTCCGCCAGGAACAGGTGCCGGATGTACCCCCGGCTGAACGGTTGGGCCTCTCCGCCCACTCCCGAGACCCACAATCCGGGCCCCATTCCTCCCCCCTCTGCACCCAGCTGGTCAGGCCACCGCCCCGTGCAGGCGATGCAGTCGCACCCGGGCTCCAGGGGTCTGCGGTCATCCGTGAACTTGGCGTTCCGCAGCCGGATCTGCCCCCGACCTTCCGGATCGTGCTCGGGATCGCGGATAAATGCGTTGGCATTACGCCCATTCCGGGTGGGCAGGACGCAGTCGAACATGTCCACCCCGGCGCACACCGCCGCCACGATGTCCCTCGGGTACCCCACGCCCATCAGGTACCGGGGGCGGTCTGCGGGCAGCTGAGGCGCCGTATGCCGGACGACCCGGGCGATGTCGTCCGCCTGCTCCCCCACCGCGACCCCACCGATCGCGTAGCCCGGGCAGTCGACGTTGCAGACCAGTTCGACCGACCGGTCCCGCCGGTCGAGGTCGGTCCCCCCCTGCACGATGCCGAAGAGGCTCTGGACGTCCGCCCGGGCGTGGGCCCGCTGGCAGCGCTCGAGCCAGCGGGCGGTGCGCTCATTGGCGGAGTCGAGACGGGCCCCGTGGTCGTACCCCCGCTTCTTCATCGCGTCCCGCATCGTCGCCTGTCGCAGGCGGACCTGGTTGATCGGGCCGGCGTCGGGGTCGACGCTTGGGGGGCAGTCGTCGAAGGCCATGATGATGTCCGCCCCGAGCTTGTTCTGCACCTCGATCGCGAACTCGGGCGTCATGCGGATCGTCCCGCCGGTGACGATGCTCTTGAAGGTCACCCCGTCCTCATCCACCGCGTTGATATCCGCCATGGAGTACGCCTGGTACCCGCCCGAGTCCGTCAGGATGGGGCGCTCCCAGCCCATGAACCGGTGCACCCCGCCCATTTTCTCTACGAGATCGGGACCCGGGCGCAGGAGCATGTGGTAGGTGTTGTTCAGGACGATCTCTGCCCCGGTCGCTCGGACCAGCCCGGGCAGCAGGCCCTTCACCGAGCCCTTGGTGCCCACGGTCATGAACGAAGGCGTCTGGAAGGAGCCGTGCGGAGTCGTGACGATCCCCGTGCGGGCGGCGCATGCGGTGCTGCCGGCCGTGACCTCAAATGACAGCGCCACGGCTGATACCTTCCTTGAATCGCCTCACCCCCGATGCTCCTCGGTCGCGCTCCTGAGAACCCGCTTCTCCGCGTCGGTCAGGCTCCCCAGCCCCTCCGCGCGGACCTTGTCGAGCACGCGGTCGACCTCCGCGTCGGTCGCGCCCGCCCGGGTCCCGCCCCGGAGGACGGGCTTCTTCGCGTGCACGCTGGCGGGGCCACCGCCGGATTTCTTCGGGCCCAGCACGTCGAAGAAGTCCCTGAGCAGGTGGGGCCTGCGGATGAAGAAGTACCCCGCGATCGCGCCGCCCATGTGCGCCGCGTCGCCGCCCTGGTTGACCCCCTGGAAGAAGAAGAGGTTGAGCGCCGCTAGCCCGACGAAGAGGTACGCCATCGTCCGCATCTTCATCGGGATCGGCGGGAAGAGCAGCTGCACCGTCACCGTCGGGGCGATGAAGGCGCACGCCATGATGATCCCGAACACGCCGGCGCTCGCCCCGACCAGGGGCGTCGTCGTCTGCACGTCGAGTGCGCCGGGCAGGCTGATCCCGACGGCCCCGATCAGGTTGAGCGCCAGGTAGGCCAGGCCCCCGCAGATGCCGCACATGAGGTAGAACGCCGCGTACCGTTTCCTGCCGAGGTACTGCTCCACGAGGGGCCCGAAGAAGTACAGCCCCAGCATGTTGAACCCGATGTGCAGGATCCCGGCATGCAGGAACTGGAAGGTGACCAGCCGCCAGACCTCGAGTTTGAAGAAGCCCCGGTCGGTGGAGAAGTGCCCCCATTCCTTCAGCGGGTCCATAAGTTGGTACAGCGCCCGGCCGATCACCGCGCCCGTCTGCGGATCGATCAGGGGCCTCGTCACGAGGCTCGGTGCGTTGCGCACTGGGAGGAACTCATTGCCCTCCGCGAACTGCGCCGGCACATTCTCCACTGTGAAGGTGCGCTCGAGGAACACGGGCCGGGCAGCCTGGCCGGTCAGCCCGACGATCAGGAACACCACAATGTTGATCGCGATGATCCAGGTGTTCACGCTCAGGAACCGCAGGCGTCCGAGGGGCCCGCCCGGAGCGGACCACGCGGCCGGGCCGCCCCGTCCACGGGAATTGCCCGGCCCGTCGGGGCGTGCGTAGTCACGGTCGTAGATGCCCATGCGTCTCCTCGTCGGCGCTTCAGTACCCGGGCCGGTGGCATCGGCTGATTCCGATCCCCGCCCGCAGACTTCCGGCGGATCCTAACCGGGCCCGAGCCGAGAGCCACCGGCGGGCCCGGGCGATCGGATGGCTACTTCCCGCTGGCCCGCCTGAGCGTCCGCTTCTCCTTGGAGGTCAGGCTGTCCATCCCGGTCGCGGAGATCTTGGCGAGGATCCGGTCCACCTCCGCCTGTTCCTCTGCCCTCCGGAGTGCCTCTCGCTCGCGCCGGGCGACTTCGCGTTCCACGGTCCGCTCGGGGGCGTCCGCGTCCTCACCCGCCCGCAGCCAGCCCTCCCCGCCCTGCGACCAGGGCTCCGCCCCGTCCATCTTCACCTTCCGGCGCTCGAGGTAGCAGGTCACGCCCCCGAAGACCGCCAGCGCCAGCAGCAGCGTCTGCTGGAACACGACCCCGACGACCGCCAGCACCCCCGCCACGACGAACCCGACGATCACCGTGATCTCGGTCGCCCGGCGCTCGCCCATCGATCGCCAGAGCAGCGCGTGCACGACGCGCCCCGCGTCCATGGGGAACATCGGGACGAGCATGTTGAACGCCAGCAGCACGATGTTCGCGTAGTGCAGGGCCCACACCCCGAGCGCGACGATGTACATCCCCTCGCTCGACACCGAGAGCATCGCGAGCGCCGCCCCGGGGCTGAACGGATTGAAGACGACCGCCTCCCACCCGCCCGTGATCGCCCGCACCGCCAGGGCGAGCGGGGGCAGCAGCACCACATGCACCATCGGCCCGCCCAGGACCGTGATGAGATGGCTCTTCCAATCGTGGGGCGGGCTCACCATCGCCAGCCCGCCCAGGGGCCACAGGATGATCTCGTCCGCCTCGCCCCCCACCCGCCGGCACGCGAAGCAGTGCCCGTACTCGTGGATCAGCACGAGGAAGAACAGCGCCCCGAGCAAGGGCAGCACGAAGGCCGCCCCCGTCTCGCTGGGCACGATGCTCCGGATGATCTGGGCGATCGCGTACACCACGAAGAGCAGGTGCACCCGCACCGCGATGCCCCACAGCGAGTAGACCGGGATCGCCCAGGTGAAGGGGTTCTCCCCGTCGCCGAAGACCCGACGCATGAAGGCCTTCACGCCCGCGCCGCGGTCCTGCCAGTCCCTCGGTTCGCGATCGGACCCCAGCACGGGCGAGCTCCCGCCGGCACAACGCCGGTCTTCAGATGAAACCCTTGCGCTGCGCGAGCAGCAGCGCCAGCATCGTCTTCCCGTCCCGGGACTGGTTGTCCACCACGCGGTCCAGCGCCTCGGACGCCGACCGGTGCGTCACCGTCAGGCTCTCGTGGGCCTCGAGGCTCTGCCCCTCGGCCCGCTTCATCAGCCCCACCGCGACGTAGGCGTGCATCAGCTCGTCGGTGATGCCCGGTGTCGTGTAGAAGGTGCCGAGCTCGTACAGGCTCGTGGCGTTGTACCCCGTCTCCTCGCCCAGCTCGCGGGCCGCCGCCTCCTCCGGGCTCTCCCCCTGCTCGATCCCCCCCGCCGGCAGCTCCTCCAGCTTCGCGTTGATCGTGTGCCTGTCGTTCACGACGAACACGATCCTCGCCCCCCGCCCGGGCTGCTCGATCACCGGGACCACCACCACCGCGCCCCGGTGCCGGACCATGGGGCGGGCCCGCTCGACGCCATTGGGCTGCTTGAGGGTGAGCTCGACGAAGTCGTACGCACGCCCTTCATACAGCGTTCGCTCGCCGACGATGCGGTCGCGCAGGGCGTGATCAGCCGAATCCAAAGGGTCAGCCCTCCTGAAGACCGGGCTCAACGCCCGGCGGCGGTCGTCTCAGACATGTCGTCGGGCGAGGATACGCGCCCGACCGCCCCCGACGCCGGGTCCCCGCGGATCTGGAGCCGCTTCCCAGTCAGGTACAGCAGGTGCATCAGCCCGTTCGCCCCGACCATCGCGATCGCCACACCCCCGAGGACGGGGAGCGTCGGGCCGACATTCGCCACCGTCGCCACGAGCTGCACCAGGCAGAGAGCCGCCACGAAGAGCATCGTCGGGCGCCTCGGGATCAGCGTGACCGCGAGCGCCCCCAGGGGCGCGCCGAACAGCACCACCGGCGCCGCCGCCACCCACTGCCCCAGCACCTCCCCGTCGATCCGTCCGAGACCCGCCGCCGACGCGGTGCCAACCAGGGACGCGAAAGTCATCGCCAGGACGCTCGTCGCGACCGCCAGCCGGAGGTCCGCCCGGTACACGAGGACGAGCACCGTGAAGAGCACCATGTCGATCCCGACGCCCGTGATCGAAGCCGCCAAACCCCCGACCACGCCCACCGAAAGGCCCGCCAGGGGATCCAGCCCCGGGACACCCGCCAGCCGGCCCACGCCGGAATGGCCCTCCAGCTCCCGAAGGCGGACGAGCACCAGGCACGCGAAGCTGCCCCAGATGCACGCGAACACCAGCTTCGTCCACGCCTCGCTCACCAGGGGAACGATGAACGCGGAAGCGAGGGGCACGGTCGCCAGGGCCCCGACGAAGGTCCACCCGAGCACCCGCCAGACGAGGGGGCGACCGGAGCACAGGATGAAGATCGTGGCAGAGGTCATGCCCACGCTCTGGATCAGGAAACTGAAGTGCCGCCCCACCGTCGCGGGCTCGCCGAAGATCAGCACGAGCACCGGGAACCCGACCGTCCCGCCCCCCATCGGGGTCGAGCCCGCGACATAGCTCCCAAGGAGCATCGTCAGGGCGATCCGCCAGTGCTCCGCGACGAGGCCCCAGGAGCCCGTCAGCGTCACCCCGACGGTCCACGCGATGAGCCCCCAGGCCACCCACACGAGGAAGGGGGCGTACCGCCGGGCACGACGCGAGGGATGACGGAGCAGCCAGTCACGCATGGGGATCTTGTATCGGCTCGGGGAACCCGGCGGGCGCGCGGGATGCGGACCCCCCGTTCGGGGTCGGGAGCCGGTCGGGAACCCGCGAGGCGGCTACGGTTCCTCGATGACAGAGCGACGCCTGTACCTCGACAACGCCGCGACCAGTTTCCCCAAGCCCCGCCGGGTCCACGACGCGATGGCCCGCTACGCCACCGAACTCGGGGCCTCGCCCGGGCGGGGGGCGTACGCCGAGTCGGTCGAGGGCGCCAGGCTGATCCGCCAGTGCCGCAGCCGCCTGCAGACGCTCGTGCACGCGGAGTCCGCCGACCACTGCGTCTTCACGCTGAACACCTCGGACGCCCTGAACCTCGCGATCAAGGGGCTGGTCACGCACCGTCGCCGGCGCCTCGTCGAGCGGGGGCTCTCGGGCACGGTCCACATCGTGACCACCGCGATGGACCATAACTCCGTCCTCCGGCCCATCAACGCCCTCGCGTCCGACCCTATCGGTCCCCGGGTCGAATTCACCCGCGTGCCGGCGGACCCCGAGACCGGCCTCGTCGACCCGATAGCGGTCCGGGGGGCGATCCGGCGGGACACCGTCCTCGTCGCGGCGGTCCACGCGTCCAACGTCACGGGCGTCCTGCAACCCGTCGCGGATTTCGGCGCGATCTGCCGTGAGGCGGGCGTGCCCCTCCTCGTCGATGCCGCCCAGACCGCGGGACGCCTGCCGATTGACGTGCAGCGGGACGCGATCGATCTGCTCGCGGTGCCCGGGCACAAGGCGCTGCTCGGGCCGCTGGGCACCGGCGCCCTGGTCATCCGCCCGGGGCTCGAGGAGCAACTCGTCCCGATGCGCGAGGGCGGCACCGGCACCGTCTCCGAGCTCGACACCCACCCCGACACCATGCCCGACAAGTTCGAGCCCGGGAGCCACAACACCCTAGGGATCGTGGGCCTCTCCGAGGGCCTCGCCTGGCTGCTCGACCGCTCCGTCCGCGTCGTGCGTCAGGACGAAGCCGACCTGATGCGCCTCGTCGTCAGCGGGCTCGCCAAGGGCGACGCCTTCCCGGGCCTCCGTCTCCTCGGGACGCCCGAGGTCGAGCGTCGGGTGGGCGTTTTCAGCTTCACCCACGACACCATGGACCCCCACGAACTCGCGGGCGTCCTCGAGGCCGAGTTCGGCATCCTCACCCGCGCCGGCATCCACTGCGCCCCCCACGCCCATGGCACGCTGGGCACCACCGACCGGGGCGGGGCCCTTCGTGTCTCGTTCGGTCCGTTTGTGACCCCGCAGGACGCGGAGTACCTGCTCAACGCGCTCAGCGAGGTCTGCACGCAGGTCGCCCATGCCGGGACACGCGACCTGAACTAGAGCCGTTTCTCCCG
>DAIQNV010000019.1:48484-49981 GCA_036788215.1 Phycisphaerales bacterium
CGCCGGTATGCCTGAGGCCTGGCCGCGCTAGCTCCCGGCGCGACCGCCGGCCCACCGGACGCTCGCGGGCTACTTGTTCCCCCGCTCCTCGATCTTCTTCTCGATCCACTTCCCGTCCGCGTGCCGGACGATGTATCCGGTCGCCTCCCAGATCACCTGCTCCGCCACGTTCGTCGCGTGGTCCGCGATCAACTGGCACTGGCTCGACACCTCGTGCAGGTCGAACGCCATGTCCACGCTGAGGTCACCCGTCGCGACGCGCTGCTCCGCCTGGCGGAGGATCTCCGCTTTGAAGAGCGCCACCGTGTCCTGGGCCTGGAGCACCAGCCTCGCCAGCGGCGCATCGCCCGCGTCGAACGACCGGGACATATCCCGCACGATCCCCACGACCGAATTCGTCATGACCCGCGTCGTGGGCGGGAGCTTCACCGGGTTGCCCTTCCACGCCAGGACCCGCTCCGCGACGCTGACCGCAGCGTCCGCCACGCGCTCGTACTCGTTGTTCACCTTCACGCAGGTCAGGAGCCTCCGGATCGCCTGGGGTCCCAGTGGAAGCGCTTCCGCAGCCACCGTGGTCATCAACTCCACCACCCGACGCTCCACCTCGACATCGGTCGCGTCGATCTCGTCGTCCAGGCGGATCACCTCGTGGGCCGCGTCCGTGTCGTGGCTGAAGAACGCGTCGAACGCCGCCTCCACCACCCGCGTCATCCGGGCCCCCTGCTCGCTGAGCAGCCCGACCCGGATCGTCGTGAGTTCGGCGTCGAACGCGTCGGGTGTCATCGGCATCGGCAAGGGACCTCCGGATGGTCGCCCGGTCGGGAACGGTCGGCCCGTCGGGCGATCAGACAGTCTACCTCCGCGAGCCCCCGGGGCTAGGCTTGCCCCATAGCGGCGCCGACGAGGCCGACGAGAGCGAGACGCCCGGACCGGACCGCCGCACGGGACCACACCCCGCAGGGAGAACGACCATGAGCTTCGGTATCGAAATCATCCACGCCCGCCAGATCCTCGACTCCCGCGGCAACCCCACGGTGGAGGTCGAGGTCGGCCTCGAGTCCGGCGTCATCGGGCGGGCGGCGGTGCCCTCGGGCGCCTCGACCGGCGAGAACGAGGCGGTCGAGCTCCGCGACGGGGACAAGTCCTTCTACATGGGCAAATCTGTCCTGAACGCGGTCGAGAATGTCAACGCCCGCATCGCCCCCGCGATCGAGGGCATGGACTGCCGCGACCAGGCGGGCGTCGACCAGGAACTGATCGAGCTGGACGGGACGGAGAACAAGGGCGAGCTCGGGGCCAACGCGATCCTGGGCGTCTCGATGGCGGTCGCCCGGGCCGCCGCTGAAGCGTCGGGGCTGCCCCTCTACCGCTACCTCGGTGGTTCCAGCGCCCGCACCCTCCCGGTGCCCATGCTGAACATCTTGAATGGCGGCAAGCACGCGGACAACACCGTCGACTTCCAGGAGTTCATGATCCAGCCCTGGGGCTTCGACGACT
>DAIQNV010000020.1:0-8090 GCA_036788215.1 Phycisphaerales bacterium
CAGGGCACGGTCCGCGAGGCGCTGCTCAAGCTCGAGGCGCGGGACCTCGTCGCGACCGAGCCCAGGCGGGGCACCTTCGTCCGGGCGGTCGACCATCGCGAACAGGCGGAGTTCCAGTCTGTCCGCGCAGCGCTGCACATCCTTGCCATCCGCGACGCGATGGCCCGGGGCACGATCGACTGCCAGAAACTGCGGGAAGCGGCGGACGAGACCCGGCGGGCCGCCCAGGCTCTCGAGCCCATGGCCTACGCCAAGGCCAACGCCGACTTCCACGCGATCATCATCGAGGCCAGCGGGAACTCGGTCCTGAAGCGGGCCTGGCACCAGCTCAGCCGGCAGTGGGCCGCCCCCTCGATCGCGAACGCGATGCGGGAGGACTACGCCCTCCTCATGCTCACGGTCGACGAACACTTCGAGATCGCGGACGCCATCGAAGCGGGTGACATCGACGGGGCGGTCGCCCGTATCGACGAGCACTACGCCGGCATCCGGCGCTACTACGAGCACCAGGTGGCCCGGGGCCGGACACACGCGGACTCGCCCAGCGACACCCCCGAGACCGGGACCGGCCCGCGCGGGGGCTCCGCTTCGGAGGACGGGTCCCGCTGACGCGGTCCCGGCCCGGCTAGCATCGGCGCGCACGATCCCGGGTGGGCAGAGGCCCGGCGAGCGGGCGGAAGGCTCGGTGCAGGGCTGCGCGTGGGCGTTTGGCCGGCACCGGACGGGACCGACGAGCGGAGCGGGGACCACGATGGAAGCAGGAATCGTCGGGCTGCCCAATGTGGGCAAGAGCACGCTGTTCAACGCCTTGACCGCCGCGGGGGCGCTGGCGGCGAACTACCCGTTCGCGACGATCGAGCCGAACATCGGGGTGGTGCCGATCCCGGACCCGCGCCTGGAGACGATCCGCTCCCTGATCGAGAGCCAGAAGCTGGTGCCCGCGGCGCTGAGGCTGGTCGACATCGCGGGGATCGTCCGCGGGGCGAGCCAGGGCGAGGGGATGGGCAACGCCTTCCTGAGCCACATCCGCCAGGTGGACGCGATCGTGCAGGTGGTCCGCTGCTTCGAGAAGGCGCCCGGGGGCGAGGAGATCACCCACGTCGACGGGACGGTCGACCCCCTGCGCGACATCGACACGATCGCGAGCGAGCTCCTGCTCGCCGACCTGCAGACGCTCGAGAGCGCCCTCCCGAAGGCGGAGCGGGCGGCGAAGAGCAAGGACCCCGACGCGGTCGCCCGGCGGGATGTCCTGCTGAAGCTGCAGCCCTACCTCGAGGAGGGCCAGCCGGCGCGTGTGCCGATCGGCGCGGGCGTGGTGACCGACCCGCAGCAGATCAAGGCCCTGAAGGGCCTGGGCTTCATCACCGCCAAGCCCATCCTCTTCCTCGCCAATGTCGACGAGAGCGACGTCATGGGCCGGGGCGAGCTGGCGACCCGCGTCCGCGAGTACGCCAAGGGCGAGGGCAGCGAGATGGTGCCGGTCTGCGCCAAGATCGAGTCGGAGCTCAGCGAGCTCGACGAGGCCGACAAGCGCGAGATGCTGGCCGACTACGGGCTGGAGGAGCCGGCCCTCTTCAGCATGGCCCGGGCGATCTACCGCCTGCTGGGCCTGCAGAGCTTCTACACCGCCGGGCCCAAGGAGATCCGCGCCTGGCCGGTCAGCATCGGCTCCAAGGCCCCGCAGGCGGCGGGCGTCATCCACACCGACTTCGAGCGGGGCTTCATCCGCGCCGAGATCTACTCCGTCAGCGACCTCGTCGAACTCAAGACCGAGAAGGCCATCCGCGAAGCCGGACGCATGCGCATCGAGGGCAAGGAGTACGTGATGCGGGACGCGGATGTGTGTCACTTCCTGTTCAATGTGTGAGTGGGAAGGCACGGAGGCACGAAGGCATGAAGCCACGGAGCCACGAAGGGGTGAAGGCATGAGGAGGATTGGGGGCTTGGTGGTGATGGCGGCGTGTGGGCTCGCTATGGGGCAGGCGCCGAGGGTCGAGCTCCTGGGCACTTTGGAGCTGCCCACGCGGGCCGAGGGGCCCCTCGATTGGGAGCTCAACGAGGTCAGCGCCCTCGAGTATGTGCCGTTCGCCGGGCTGCTTCTGGCGATGGGCGACGACCGCTCGCAGGACGGCCCCGCCCGGGTCGCGGTGTTCAAGCTCGCCCCGGGCCCCGATGGCGTGCCCCGGATCGAGTCGATGCGCTGGCGAGCGCTCACAGCCCCCGATGGGGGCGGGTTCCGCGAGGACACGATCGACCCCGAATCGCTGCGCTTCCTGGGCCGCTCGCGCGAGCCCGGGCTCGCGGTCGACACACTGAACTTCGTCGTGGCGAGCGAGGGGTACGGGCGGGGCGGGCTGGAGCCTTCCCTCTTTGTCGGGCGCCTCGATGGCTCGCCCTCGACGGAGTGGCCCGCCCCGCGCCGCTTCTGGCCCAGGGACGGCGCCGGCATCGACCACAACCGGGGCTTCGAGTCGCTCGTCGTCGTGCACACCGGCAGCGGCCCGGTCGTCTACGCCGGCGTCGAGGAGCCCCTCCGCCAGGACCGCCCCCGCCCGCAGTCGAACGAGAACCCCGGCATCTGCCGCGTCGTGGCGTTCGTGGAGGGCGAGGCGACCATCGAGCTGGGCTACCCCCTGGGCCCCGGCACCGAGGGCGATGAGCCCGGGACGCACGCGCTCGCGGAGCTTTTGGCGCTCTCCCCCCGGAGCTTCCTCGCGCTCGAGAACGCCAAGGGGACCGATGGGAAGGGCCGAACCCGTCTGTACTGGACCACGCCCATGGGGGCGAGCAACCTGAACGACATCGAGAGCCTGCGGGACGACGATCTCAACGGGCTGCACATGATGCCCAAGGTCCTGCTCGCCGACTTCGCCGACCTCGGCATCGACGCGGGGGGCGACGACTGGGAGGGCATGACCTTGGGCCCCGACTTCAAGGGCGGGCGCACGCTCCTCGTCAGCGAGGACAACGACGGCAAGGGTCCCAACCGCGTCGTGGTGCTGGTGCTGCCGGCGGGGATCGATCCGGAGTAGGGCGCAAAGAAAGAGCCCCGATCTCTCGACCGGGGCCCTCGCGTTCATCCGCTCGCGTGCGTCGCGATCACTCGCCCGAACGCAGCTTCGCGATCAGCCGCAGCACCTCGATGTACAGCCACACGAGCGTGACCAGGAGGCCGAAGGCGGCGTACCACTCCATGTGCTTCGGGGCGCCGTTCTTCACGCCCTGCTCGACCATCTGGAAGTCCAGCACCAGCATCAGGCTCGCCAGCACCACGCAGACCACCGTGAAGCCGATGCCCAGGGGCGACGCGCTCGCGAAGAGGTTGGGCATGCCCATCCCGAAGAGCCCGTTCAGCAGCATCAGGCCCACCGCGTAGACCGCGACGCCGATGACGCCTGTCATCACGATCTTGTTGAAGACCGGCCCCCCGCGGATGATCCGGGAGGTGTACGCCAGCAGCATGCCCGCCGCGATGCCGAAGGTGACCATCAGCGCCTGGAAGATCACGCCGACCGCCTCCGCGGGGATGGTCCCGTCGGGGCCGGGCTGGGCGATGAACTGCGTCGCGATGAACAGGCTGATGCCCGAGAGGAAGACGCCCTGGATGCCGGCGTAGACGAAGCCCAGGAAGGGCGCCGTCTTGGGCATGAAGCTGATCACCAGCGCCAGGATGAAGCCCACGATGCCGGCGCCGAACGCCAGACCCGGGCTCAGGATCGGCTCCGCGAAGAGCCCCCCGGGCGTCATCGCGTCCCACGACAGGACCGCGGAGGAGGCGCACACGCTCAGCAGGATCCCCGTCGCGGTGATCGTGCCCGAGTACGTCATCTGCTTGAGCTTCGCCTCCGCCTGGTCGAGGTCCTCCCAACGCTGGGGCTGCTCGAAGGCGCGGAGGGTCGGGTTATGGCTCTGAAGGGCGGTCATCGATCGTCCCCGTCATCGCTGGCGACGGGCGGGACACCCGCCCGCACGCCCAGCGGCTTTTCTTACGACTGATCGGTACGAGGGTCGCACCGGGTTCGTTCGGGAACATGGTTCGACCGTCGAAGCCCCCGGGGTAGAGCGCCGCGCCGAAAACCGGCGCACCGGATAGGGCGATCCGGAACCCGACGCGTCCGATTTCGGGGTGTTTCCCTACGCGCGATCTACCTCCGGCTCGCTCCGGGACCGCTCTCCATGGAGTAGTTCGGGCTTTCCTTCGTGATGTGGATGTCGTGGGGGTGATTTTCCACGATCGTCGCGCCCGAAACCCGCGTGAACCGGGCCCGCTCGCGCAGCTCCGCGACGGTGGCGCAGCCGCAGTAGCCCATCGCGGCGCGGATGCCTCCCACGATCTGGTAGGCGTACTCCGCCAGGGGCCCGCGGTAGGGGACCAGGCCCTCCACGCCCTCGGGGACGAACTTGGCCTGGCGGCTCTGCCCGTCCGCCTCGCTCTGGCGGTAGCGGTCGGCGCTGCCCGCGAGCATCGCCCCCTCGCTGCCCATGCCGCGGTAGCTCTTGTAGCGCCGTCCCCCCGAGATCACCAGTTCGCCCGGGCTCTCGTCGAGCCCCGCGAAGAGGCTGCCCATCATCACCGTGTCGGCGCCCGCCGCCAGGGCCTTGGCGATGTCGCCCGACTGGCGGATGCCCCCGTCCGCGATGACGGGCACGGGCTCCCCGTCAGCGGAGCTGCGCCCCGCGACGCTGCGCACGCCCTCGACCGCGTTCAGGATCGCGGTGATCTGCGGCACGCCCACGCCCGTGACGACGCGGGTCGTGCAGATCGACCCCGGGCCGATGCCCACCTTCACCGCGTCGGCCCCCGCGAGCACCAGGTCCCGCGCCCCCTCCGCGGTCGCCACGTTGCCCGCGATCACCTCGATGGTGTACCGCTTCTTGATCTCCTCGACCGTCCTGAGGACATTCTCCGAGTGCCCGTGCGCCGTGTCGACGGTGACCACATCCGCCCCCGCCTCGATCAGCGCCTCGAGCCTCTCGTACTGCCCAGGCCCGATCGCGGCCCCGCAGCGGAGCCTCCCCCGCTCGTCGACCAGGGCGTGCGGGAAGCTGCTGAGCCGCTCGATGTCCCGCATCGTGATGACGCCGCACAGGCGGAAGTCGCCATCGACGAGCAGCAGCTTCTCGATCTTGTTCTTGTTGAGGATGAGCTCCGCCTCCGCGAGCGTCGTCGTCGGGGGCGCGGTGACGAGGTTCTGCGCCGTCATCACCTCGCTGACGGGCGTGTCGGTCGAGACCACGAACTTCAGGTCGCGCCGCGTCAGGATCCCGAGCAGCTTGCCCCCCGGCCCCTCGGGGCTGCGGAGGTCGCCCGCGCCGTCGTCGGTCACGGGGAACCCGCTGACATGGTGCTGGCGCATCAGCTCCCGCGCCCGCCCCACTGTGTCCGTCGGCCCGAGCGTGATCGGGTCGGGGATGATCCCGTTGGCGGACCTTTTGACCTTCGCGACCTCCCGCGCCTGCACCTCGATGGGCAGGTTCTTGTGGATGATCCCGATCCCGCCCTCCTGCGCCAGCGCGATCGCCAGGCTCGACTCCGTGACCGTGTCCATCGGCGCCGAGATGAGCGGGATGTTCAGGCGGATCGAGCGCGTGAGCCTCGACGAGGTGTCCGCCTGCGCAGGCAGCACGCCCGACCGCGCCGGGATCAGCAGCACATCGTCGAAGGTAATCCCGTCCGCGACGATCTTGCTCGCGCCGTAGGTCGGCGCAGGCAGGGCCCCGGGCACCGCCTCGCTCGCGCCGGGCGTGGGGGTGGTGAGGACGGTGGGGGAGGGATCGGCCTTGGGAATCGTCGGGGTCGCCATGAGAGAGTGTCGCGCCCACCCCCACCCCCGTCAACCCCGGTACCCCCGCCAAGAACGCTTCCACGAGATTCCGGCCCAGATACCCTCGCTCCATGCCCCCCGCCCCCGCCCCCCCCCCCCCCCACCCCCCCCCCCCCCCCCGGCCTCCCCGTCGCCCGCCACCAGACGGGCCAGGCCCGCCCCGACCCCCTGTTCACGGAGTGGCTCCTGACCAACGGGCTCGGGGGCTACGCCATGGGCTCCGTCGCGGGCATCAACACCCGGCGCTACCACGCCCTGCTCGTCGCCTCCCTCCGCCCCCCGCTCGAGCGCATCGTCGCCCTGAGCGCGATCGCCGACGCGGTCACCCTCGATCCCGACACCCCGGCCGCTTGCACGCTCCCGCTCAGCGCGTTCCACTTCGCCTCCGCCGACGCCCGCCCCCTCACGCCCACCCTCCACGCGGAGTTCGAGAAGACCGACCGCGTCCGGTGGACGTACCGCGTTGACCACGCCCCTAGCCAGACCAAGCACCCCGTCACCATCACCAAGACGGTCGAGCTCCTGGAACACCGGAGCGCCGTCTGCGTCTCCTACACCATCGACGCACCCGTGCCCGCCCGCATCGCCCTCCGCCCCCTCGTCGCCCTGCGCGACTTCCACCACTTCCTCGACGCGACCGATCTCCGTGATCGCTACGCGGTCACGATCGCCAAGACTGCCGCCGGCCTCCTCCGCGTCGACATCGCCCAGCCCCACGCCACGCTCACCCTGCACGCCCGGGGCGCCGCCTTCGACCACGACCCCCAGACCTGGGCCGGCTTCGAGTACGCCTGGGAGATCAAGCGGGGCATGCACGCCACCGAGCACCTCTTCAACCCGGGCGTCTTCACCGCCGACCGCGCCGCGGGCGACACCACCCCCGTCGCCCTCTTCGCCGAGATCAACGCGGATTCAAGCCCCGACCCCTTCGCCGCCCTCCCCAGGGCCCGCGCCGCCCGCACCGCCCGGCTCGCAAGTCTCACCGAAGCCACCCTCGCCCACGCCGGCCCCGAAGCCACCGAAGAAGACGCCGACGCCCTGCGCCGTCTCGCGCTGGCTGCGGACGACTTCATCGTCCGGCGTGGCCCCGCCGACAACCCCCTCTCCACCATCCTCGCGGGCTACCCCTGGTTCGGCGACTGGGGGCGCGACACCATGATCTCTCTCCCGGGCCTGCTGCTCACGACGGGCCGCCACGCCGAGGCCCTCGCCGCCCTCCGCGCCTTCGCCGATGCCCGCCGGAACGGGCTCATCCCGAATCTCTTCGACGACTACGCCGGACCCGCCCACTACAACACCGTCGACGCCCCGCTCTGGTTCCTGCACGCCGCTGCGGAGTACCGGCGGGTAGCCAACGACCACACGGGCTACGCCGAGCACCTCGCCCCCGCCTGCCTCGACATCATCGAGCACTACACCCGGGGCACCGACTTCGACATCCGCCTCGACCCCGCCGACAGCCTCATCACCGCGGGCAACGCGGAGACCCAGCTCACCTGGATGGACGCCCGGCGCGATGGCGTCACCTTCACCCCCCGCCAGGGCAAGGCGGTCGAGATCAACGCCCTCTGGCACCATGGCCTGCTCTCCACCGCGGGTGCGATCGAGCGTGACGACCCGAAGGCCGCAGAGTTCCTGCGAGCCCGCGCCGCAAAGACCCGGGCCAGCTTCCAGCAGTTCATCAACCCGAGGGGCGGTCTCTACGACCGCCTCGAGCCGATCGCGAGCGACTGGCGCCCATCCGACGAGATTCGCCCCAACCAGGTCTTCGCCGCCAGCCTCCGCCATTCACCCCTCGACACGAAAACCAGGCAGTCCGTCGTCGACACCATCCGCTCCCACCTCCTCACCCCGCACGGCCTCCGCACCCTCGCCCCGGGCTCGCCGGGCTATGTCCCCCGCCTGCGGGGCGACATGTTCGAGCGCGACAAGGCCTATCACAATGGCACCGTCTGGCCCTGGCTCTTGGGCCCCTTCGCCGAGGCCACCCTCCGCGCCGGCGATTTCTCACCCAAGGCCATCGAATCCGCCCGCGCCGCCCTCGCCCCGCTCCTCACGACGCTGCGCACCGAGACCACCGGCCAGCTCGCCGAGATCTACGACGCCGAAGAGACGAAAGGCCACCCTCAACGCCCCGATGGCTGCCCCGCCCAGGCCTGGAGCGTCGCGGAAACGCTGCGCGTGCTGGTGATGATCACGCACGGAAACAATTGATCACGCACCAGCGGACGCCTGATCTTCGCGCACGCGAAGATCAGGGTCGAT
>DAIQNV010000020.1:8190-15386 GCA_036788215.1 Phycisphaerales bacterium
TTGATCACGCACCAGCGGACGCCTGATCTTCGCGCACGCGAAGATCAGGGTCGATCAATGAACCAGTGTGCATCCGAACCCCCCACCCGCCCCACCCGGAGCTTCGCTGACGCGAACCTCCGGCGTCCTGTCACGCGCAGTTACGCGACCACCACCGGCTCCCGCTTCTTCGCCTCCAGCAAGCCCTTCGCCTCCCCCACCAGCCAGAAGGAGCCCGTCACCAGCATCAGGTCATCGCGCCCCACCGCGCGGGCCGCGGTGTTGATCGCGTCCTTTACGGTCGGCTCCACCTGCGCCATCTTCCCGGTCAGGTCCTCGAACCGCCGGCGCAGCTCGTGGGGATCCACCGCCCTCGGGTTCTCCGAGCTCTTCGTGAAGATGATCTTGTCCGCACCCCGCCCGATCTCCTCGAGCATCTCGTCGATCTTCTTGTCCGCGGCGCACCCGAAGATCACCACCATCGAGTCGCACCGCAGGTGCGCCCCGATCGCCCGCACCAGCGCCTTCACGCTCTCGCCGGTGTGCGCCCCGTCGACCATGATCCGGGGCTCGTCCCAGACCAGTTCCATCCGCCCGCGCTTCGGCGTCGACGCCAGACCCACCGCCACCTCGCGCTCGGGCGCCCGGAAGCCCTGTTCCCGCAGGCGGTCCACGATCGCGAGCGCCAGCCCGCAGTTCGCCGCCTGGTGCTCGCCCATCAGGGGCACCGGCAGATGGTCGTACGCCGACCGCTCGGTCGACACGCACACGCGAGCGTGCGGGCCCAGCCCGTGGCTCGCCTCGAACCGAGAGCTGTAGTCGATGTCCTTGCCCAGGACGAAGAGCGGGCAGCCCACCTCCTCCGCCTTCGCGCGGAAGACCGCCAGCACTTCCTTCTTCTGCGGAACCGTGATCACCGGCGCACCCGCCTTCATGATCCCGGCCTTCTCCGCCGCGATCAGGTCGTGCGTGTCGCCCAGGATCGCGGTGTGCTCGAGCTGGATCTCCGTCAGCCCCACCACCGCCGGCTCCACGATGTTCGTCGCGTCCAGCCGCCCGCCCAGCCCCACCTCCATCACCGCCAGATCCACCGCCTGCTCCGCGAAGTGCACCAGCGCCATCGCGGTCATCAGCTCGAAATAGGTCGCCTCCCCGTGCTTCGCCTCGATCGCCTTCGCCCCGTCACGGCACTTGCTCATGCACGAGATGAACGCCTCCTCGTCGATCGGCCGGTCGTCGATCCGGGCCCGCTCGCGGATGTCGGTCAGGTGCGGGCTCGTGTACAGCCCCACCGTCGACCCGCACGCCCGCATGCAGCTCGCGACCATCTCGCAGGTCGAGCCCTTGCCCTTGCTCCCCGCGACGTGCACGATCTTCAGCGACTTCTGCGGGTCGTCGAGCGCCGCCATCAGCGCCCGCATCCGCGTCAGCCCGAACGACTCGGGGTTCACCCGGCTCGCCCGCACCCTTTCGAAGTTCACCCGGTCGTGCAGCCACTTCAGCGCCGCGTCGTACGACGCGAAGGGCCTCGTCCGTCGCTTCGCAGGCTTCTTCGAGGTCTTCGCCTCGATCTGGGCTTTCGCCGACTTCCCGTTGCTCACACCGCCCCCCGCTTCGTCCTGCCGCGACATGGATCGATCCAATCTAGCGGACGCCCCCGTCCGCTCCTATGGCCCCAGACCCGCCGAGCCCCCATCCCAGCCGGGTCGGGCGGGACAAAGCGGTCAGGACACTACGGCGCCCCGCGCCCCCGGTTCGAGCACCCGGAGCACCGAGACCCGCCCGGGCATCATTTCAGTCAAGGCGCACCCCTATTCAGGTGACTCCCCGGGTCCGTAGAACGCCCATTGTTTCCAAGGGTGCCACTGACCGCTCGCGACCCAGTGCGATCGCGATCACGCCGACGCCGGCGACCGCCTATGCCACGCGTCCATCAGGCGCGCCCGCGCCCGCTCGACCAGCGTCCGTCGCCCGCCCGACCAGCGCACCACGTTGGGCCGTCCCGCGTAGCGGCGCAAGAGGTCCGCGCCCGTCTCCGTGTCGATCACCACCAAGGGCGCCTCGGTCCCCACCGACGCCCGCAGGCCCATCACCTCGACCGTCCCCGTCGCGCCGATCGGGCAGACCTCCGCACCGGTCAGGGGCCACCGCCCCGTCCGCCGGTGGTCGGGAACGAGCAGCGCCACCCGGCACCCCGCCCGGGCCGCGTGCGCCGCCATCGCGTGCGCCTCGGCGCCCTCGCCCACCACGAACAGGCGCTCACCGGGCGCCCACAGGCCGGCGAGGTCACCCATGATCGCGGTCGCGGTCTCCGCCCGCCCGACCATCAGCTCCGCCAGGAGCCCGGGCCCCCGGTCGACCAGGTCCTTCTCCGCCCAGCGCTCGCCCGCGCACCGGCTCCACCACCCCCGCAACGCCCGGCACCACAGCCTCTCCGCCGAACCGTCGATCGTCGGGACAAACCCCTCCGTCTCGCGCAGCGCATCGACCGCTGCGAGCGCCGCCAACTCCGGGGTGATCGCCTCCCGCCACGCCCTGGGGCGCAGCAGTTCGGTCGCGACCGGTCGACGCGGATCGGGATCCGCCAGCGCCGCCCGCGTCGCGATCCGCAGCGCCGCGCCGAGGATCGCGTGTCGCTCGCGCGTCTCCGAGAGGTCGACGCCCGCCACTTCCAGACCCAGCGTCGCCCCGCGTTGGAAGGCCCGCCGGATCATCCCCTCCGCAGCGTCCGCCGCCGATCGGAAGCGATCGACCTCCGGGCCCGTGTCCCGGCGTCGCAGCGTCACGACGCCCTCGCACGCCGACAGGCGGATGCCCTGCTCCGACAGGCGCAGCAGCAGGTCCGCAGCTTCCATCCCGTGCAGCCCGCGCCCGAAGCGCGGCGCACCCCCGCCGGTTCCCAGGACCTCCCGGTCCCACAAGACGCAGGCGCTGGGCGGGTCGAATCCCTCGATCAGCGTCTCGAACCCGATCCGCGCCCCGGGCGGGTCGTACTCGGGCCCGAGCCTCTTCCCCCGCTCGTCGCAGGCCGCCCACGCCCCGACCGAGCCACCCAGCCCGCCCCGCTGCGCTGCGCGCACCAGGCGACCGAGCGCCCCGGGCACCAGCCGATCCCCGGGCTCGAGCGCGATCGCGAACCGCGCCTCCGAACCCTCCAGCCCCGTGTTCACCGCTGCAGCAAAGTCCGGCACCCTCCCATGCTCAGGCAGCGGCGCGACCCACAGCGCCGAGCACCCATGGACACCCTCGGGGGACGCCTCCGCACCTCCCGCGTCGACCTTGGCCCGCAAGGGGCCCAGCAGCTCCTCGACCAGTTCCCCGTCCGCCCGGGCCACCGCCAGCACGCTGAACGCGACCGTGTCCCGGTGCTCCGCCAGCGCCGCCACCGTCTCAGCCAGGCTGGCCGAAGGCTCACCGACGGGCAGGATCACCTCCAGGGTCGTCATCGCCCGGGCATCCTACTTGCACTCGCGATCACGCGGCGTCCCCCCGCGATCGGGTGGCCCTGTCCGCCCAACCCCTGGGCCACCACCGGCGCTTTCGCCCGCTGCGCCCTCCCCCCGGGGCATCATCCCCCGGGTCCGCTCAATCCGGACCCCTATCCGGCCGACCGAAGGTCAGACGAAGCGCCCCCGGCTGTCCGGGGGGGCCAGACCCGACCGGGGAGCCCGCGGTGCCCGACTCGATCGCCGATGCCCTCATCCTGACCATGCCGGCGGGGCGCAGCCTCGCCCAGTGGCACGCCCGGGGCACGCTCGACCGCGAACGGGCCATGCTCGAGGTCTTCAAGGACCACTACCCCCGCATCATCATCGTCACCCACGGGGGCCCCGAGGACCTTCTCGCGGCCCAGGCCCTGCGGCGCGATGGCGAGGAGTGGCTCGACATCATCCCCACCGACGCCGACACCGCCGACCGGACCGACCCCCTGACGCTCGACCGCGTCCGCAGTTCCCTCTCAACGACCGGGGTCCCGACCGAGGGCAGCGTCGTCCTCCAGACCATGCAGCTCGACGATGGCGGGCTCGCCAGCCGCATCGCGCCGGGGCTCAAGCGCGCGGGCTACACCGTCGCGGTCGTCGCCCGGGGGGGGTACCTCCCGAGCCGGGTGCACGCCGCGGAGCGCGGGCCCCACACCCAGCAGGCCCTGGGCGCGGGCGACACCGAGCGCCGCATCGCCCGACTCGCGTCGGTCATCATCGGCCCCACCCACGGCATGCTCGACGACCTGAGCTGGCGCCACGGGATCGACCCGGCGCGCACCCGGATGATCCCCAACTTCATCCTCGAGCCGGGCGAGCCCCTGCCCGCCCAGGAGCGTGACCCCGCCACCCTGCTCACCTGCTCCGCCCTCGTCCCTCGGAAGCGCATCGACCGGCTCGTTCGCATGATGGTCGACCTGCCCGACGACATGAAGGGCGAGGTCAAGCTCGATGTCATTGGGGAGGGCCCCCTGCGGATGGAACTCACCGCGCTGGCGGAGGAGCTCGATGTGCGCGTCGAGTTCCTGGGCTTCCGCCCCCACGACGAGGTGCGCGAACGCATGCGCAAGTGCACCGCCTTCGTCCTCGCCAGCAGCTTCGAGACCCACCCGAGGCCCCTCATCGAGGCGATGGCCAATGGCGCCCCCGCGGTCGTTGCCCAGTCCCCGGGCCTCGCGGAGCACGTCGAGAACGGCGTCACCGGCGTCATCGTCCCGGGCAATCCCGAGAGCTTCAGCTACGCCCTGGCGGGCGTCCTCCCCGACGCCGACTGGCGCGACATGCTGGGTTCCACCGCGAGCCAGAAGATCCGCGTCCAGTGCGACCTCACCCGCGTCATGCACAAGACCACCCAGGCCCATATTTCGGCCCTGGAAGTCGTCCGGCGCAACGACCGCCGCGCCGCCTGAATCAATCGATACACCCGTCTTGGGTGCCACTGGCTGCTCGCCAGCCAGTGCTCCGCACACCAATCGCCCGGTGCCCCGAACCGCCGCGAAGCGGCGCTTCGGGTGGCTCAGTCTTGGACGCCCTTCCCCCGACCAACCCACACGCCCCTCCGACCTACGATCCGCCCATGGTCCGACTGGGCGTCAACATCGATCACATCGCCACCCTCCGCCAGGCCCGCTACCGGGGCGCCGATGGCTCGGGCGAGCCCGACCCCGTCCGCGCTGCCCACGAGGCGGAACTGGGCGGCGCCGATGGCATCACCGTCCACCTCCGCGAGGACCGGCGCCACATGCAGGACCGCGACCTCCGCCTGCTCCGCGAGATCGTGCGGACCAAGCTCAACCTGGAGATGGCCGCGACGCCCGACATGGTCGCCCTCGCCTGCGCCTCCGGGGCCCACACCGCGATGCTCGTCCCCGAGGGGCGCGACGAGGTGACGACCGAGGGCGGGCTCGATGTCCTGAGCCAGAAGGCCCGCCTCACCGAGGTCGTGGCCCGCCTGCGCGACGCCGGCATGGTCGTCAGCGCCTTCATCGACCCCGAGGAGGCCCAGATCCACGCCGCCGCGGACGCGGGGTTCGAGGTCTGCGAGGTCCACACCGGCCCCTACGCCCACGCCTTCGAACGGACCGGGGGCGACCCCCGCCGGGGCGACCTCGACGAGGAGTTCCACCGCCTCCGCGCCGCGGGCGACGCGATCCGGACCGCCGGGATGCGCTTCAACGCGGGCCACGCCCTGAACTACCAGAACGTCCCCGTGATCGCGGGGCTCAAGGGGCTCGAGGAACTGCACATCGGGCACGCGATCATCGCCCGGGCGACCTTCGTGGGCCTCCGCCAGGCGGTGATGGACATGAAGGCGTGCATCGCCACCCGCTCGACCCTCTGGCCCCGCAAGCCTCGCCCCGCCTCCTCCCGTCGCCCCGACGCCCCCCCGGGCAGCGTCCGCCTGCCCCTCTAGACCCCTCCGGTGCCCCGAACCGCCGCGAAGCGGCGCTTCGGGTGGCGTTCCAGGGTCCGGGTGGATCAATCCGAGCCTTCGCTGTCGCCCAGTGCCACTATCCGCGCAGCGGGTAGTGCTGCCCCGTCGACTCCCCGGTGCCACTGACCCGGCTCTGCGGGTCAGTGCTGAATCACCCCGGACCCCCACCCTTCGGGTGCCACTGGCGGCTCGCCCGCCCGTGCTCTCCGACCCTCCCCACCCCTTCCGGGCCCCCCAACGATTCACGCCCGGCGCCCCCCCTCGCCGATCCGGAGGGCGATGCTCCACGACGCCTCCACACCCTCCGACCCCAATTCTCCGGCGACCCACCGCAAGATCCTGACCAGGGACCGGCTCCTCGCCCTGCGCGCGGAGGCCCGGGCCCGGGGCCGGCGGGTCGTTCATTGCCATGGGTGCTTCGACATCGTCCACCCGGGCCACATCCGCCACCTGAAGTACGCCCGGGCCCAGGGCGACCTCCTGCTCGTCTCCATCACCGCCGACGCCCAGATCGCCAAGGGCCAGGGGCGACCCCTGATCCCCGAGGACCTCCGCGCCGAGAACCTCGCGGAGCTCGACTGCGTCGACTGGGTCTACGTGGAGCCACGCCCCACCGCCGGTGAGCTCCTGGGCGAGGTCCAGCCCGACGTCTACATCAAGGGACGCGAGTACGAGACCAACAACGACCCGCGCTTCCGCGCCGAGCGCGACACCGTCGAACGCCATGGCGGGCGCGTCGTCTTCAGCTCGGGCGATGTCGTCTTCAGTTCGACCGCGCTGATCGAGACCCTCGCGGGCGACGTGGGCCACTCCGTCGACCCCACGCACCGCGCCCTCTCCCGCCTCATGGCCCGCCCCGAGCTCACCGAGCAGCGCCTGGGCGACCTGATCTCCGGGATGCGGGGCAAGCGCATCCTGATCGTGGGCGAGATCATCCGCGACACCTATGTCTTCTGCGACCGCCCCGACGTCGCGGGCGAGAGCCCGATGATGACCCTCCGCCCCGTCGAGCACCGTTGCTACGACGGGGGCGCCGCGATCCTGGCCCGCCACGCGGTCGCCCTGGGTGCGAGGCCCACACTCATCACCGCCCTGCCCGAGGATGGCTCGGGCGAAGCGATCCGCACCAGGCTCTCGGGCGAGGGCGTCGACGTCCGCTTCGTCACTTCACCCGCGAAAGTGCCCGAAAAGCAGCGGTTCCTCGTGGGCACCACCAAGATGATGAAGCTCGACCTCGTCGAGCCCGATGGCGTCGACGCCGCTCGGCGCGACCAGCTCGCGATGCTGGTGGCCCAGACCGC
>DAIQNV010000020.1:15486-48713 GCA_036788215.1 Phycisphaerales bacterium
ATGGCGTCGACGCCGCTCGGCGCGACCAGCTCGCGATGCTGGTGGCCCAGACCGCTAGGGCCGGCGCCGGCTTCGACGCCGCGATCCTCGCGGACTTTGGCCTGGGCCTCCTCACGCCCAACCTCCTAGGCCGGCTCTGCCAGACGCTGCGTCCCCTCGTGGGTGTCCTCGCGGGCGATGTCTCCGGGAGGCGCAGCGCCCTCCGCGCCATGCGGGGGCTCGACCTCGTCACGCCCTCCGAATCCGAGCTGCGCGACGCCTTCGCCAACGCCTCCGATGGCCTGCCCAGCGTCACCTGGGACCTCCTCGAGGAGACCGGGGCCGCCTCCGCGATCGTCACGCTCGGGCCCGAGGGGCTCATCGCCTTCGGACGCCTCCCGGGCGCCAGCACCACCGACGCCCCCTGGCCCAGCCGGGTGAGCTCCGAGCACGTCCCCGCCCTGACCCCCCACGCGGTCGACGCCCTGGGGTGCGGGGACTCCCTGCTCTGCACCGCGACGCTCGCCCTCTCCGCAGGGGGCGGGCTGCTGCAGGCAGCGTCCCTCGGCGCGATGTCCGCCGCCATCCAGGCCCGGGCCCTCGGGAATGTCCCGATCGATGCGTCGGCCCTGCGGCGTGAGCTGCGCCGCGTCGCGGGCGCGACGCTCGCCTTTGGCAGCCCCGCCCTGATCGACGCCCGCGCGACGAGCGCCGTCCCCGTCCTCGAAGCGTCCTGAGACCCTCGGGTGCCAAGGGCTGCTGGTCAGCCCGTGCCTCTGCCACCCGAATCACTGGCGTGTTTCGGCCCGTCTGTTCGATACGTCGTGGGTCCAGTGGTTCCACTGCGTGCGGAGTCCTTGTGCTCTCCTTCGTCCTGCCCACCCGAGATCGCCCGAGCGACCTCGCCCGCACGCTGGCGGGGATCGGTCGGCTCGCCTTGGGCCCCGATAGGGCGGAGGTCGTCGTCGTCGACAACGCGTCGGCCCGGACGCCCGTCGTGCCGGGGAGGCTCGCCTGCGGCGCGCCCGTCACCCTCCTGACCAGACCCACCAACGACGGCGCCGCGGCCCGCAACCTGGCGGTCGACGCGTCCCGGGGCGACTGGGTGGTCATGCTCGACGACGACTCGCATCCTCTGCCGCCGCAGGGCGATGCGCCCGATTTGCCCACGCTGCTCGACGCCCAGCCCCGCGACGCCCTCGCGGTCATGGCGGACATCCACCTCTCCGGCGAACGCGGGCGCGAGCAGGGCGGGTTGCCCGAGGTCTTTATTGGCTGCGGCGTCGCCATCCGGCGCGACGCCTTCCTCCGCGCCGGGGGGTACGACCACGCCTTCGGCTACTACGCGGAGGAGTACGACCTCGCGGCCAAGCTCCTGCTGATGGGCGGGCGGATCGCCTTCGAGCCCGCCTGGCGGGTGGTGCACCACAAGGTCAGCGCCGGGCGGGACATGGACCTCATCGTCGAACGCCTGGTGCGGAACAACGGGTGGGTCGCCCAGCGCTACGCCCCCGACGACGAACGCGCGGGCGAGCTGGAGCGGACCATCGCCCGATGCCGGTTCATCGCTGAGAGAGAGGGTGCGCGACAGGGCTTCGAGCGGGGCCTCAACCAGCTTGAGCGGACGATCGACGCGCAGACCCGGACGCCCATGGACGACGACCTCTGGGCCCGGTTCACCGGGCTCGCGCAGGCCCGGGCCGCGGTCGACGCGGAGCTGCGCCGCCGGGCTTTCGCGACCGCGTCCATCGTGCTGCCCGGCAAGAACCGGGGCGTCGTGGAGCGGGCGCTGGCGGAGCGGGGCGTCGAGGTCCTTCCGGGCCTGCCCGGTCGGGGGGAGGCGCTGGTGCTGGGAACCCTCAGCCCGGGGCCCATGCTCGACGGGTTGAGCCTGCTCAGCCCGCTCGGGCGGCGCGTGCTGGCGCCCTGGATCTGTGCGCACACCGGCGCAGCGGAGCCGGCCCGCGAGCGCTCGCCCGCGATCGCGGGATGAACGCCTGTCCGCCCGGAACCGGTCAGTCGACTTGGATCAGGCCCGAGAGGTCGATCGGCGCCCGGGGGCGACGCACCCCGGTGTCGAAGAGCACGTCCGCCAGTTCCCCGGGCGTCTGGTACTCCACAGCGCCGGTCAGGCGGTAGGGCAGGTCGGGCCGGTCCCCCCCGGGCGAGCCCAGGCGGGAAAGGTCGAAGACAGCCGCGGGCACCACCGCCGGCAGTTCAAAGGTCTGGGCCCCGAACCGCCGGATGGTCGCCTCCGCGGAGCGTTGCCCGGTGAAGACGGTCTGGCCATCGAGCTCCAGGGTGTAGACCGCCTCCCGCAGCGGGATCGGCACCTCGTTGCGGTTCCGGGCGGAGATCGTGAAGGTCAGGACCGCAGCGTCCTCCGTCCGGTCCGTCTCCTGCACCGCGATGACCTGGAAGCCCGGGTCCTCGTACGCGGAACAGGCGGGCAGGAGAGCGAGCGCCGCGAGGAGCGGGGTGCGGGTGGGCAGGGGCATGGGGGGAGGATACCGGGGCGAAGAGACGGAGAGACGGAGAGACGGCGAGACGGAGAGACGAAGTGCGCCCCGATTCAGTCGCTCGCCAGGGAGATCCAGCGCGGGTCGACGCCCGCTTCGAACGCCGGCAGGGCGGCGTGCAGGTCGTCGATGCCGGCGTGGTAGCCATACCAGTGCAGGGTGACGACCGAGAGGACCACGAAGGCGACGATCGCGCCGAACTCCGCTGCGGGCTTGTGTCGCAGCGCGACGAAGACGCAGACCGCGGGCACGATCGTGACGAGCTTCCAGACGCTCAGCAGCACGGGCGAGCCCTGGGCGATAACCCAGCGTGCGAGCGGGTTGGACTCCGCGAGCCCGATGTTGGTGACCCAGACCAGGGTGATGGCGAGGTCCGACAGGCTCATCAGGAAGACCGCCAGGAGGAGATAGAGCACCCGGCGGGAACGCGGGAGCGAGAACCCGAAGAACCCCGGGACGGGCGGCGCGAGCGTCCAAGCCTGGGCGATCGCGACGGGGGCGGGATGTGGGTGTTGAGTGAACACGGAGTCGTGCCCTGGGTGAACCTTGAGGGGGTCCATCGGGCCCTTCGGGTCGGGGCTGAAGCGCGACCGCCGGTTTGGCGTCCCTAGAGTCGCGGATGACCCGGCTATCGGAGCGCGGTGCGGGGGGCGTGCCTGGCGCAGGCGGCGCGATCGGCACCGGCCCCTTCCGAAGGGGGCGCGGGTCGTGGCACAGCGTGCAAAGACTGGCGCTGGCTGCGCTTGCGGGCACGACGCTGAGCGCCGTGCCCGGGTGGGGCGCCGGGCTCGGCGCCGCGATGGCTCTCGGACTCGGGCACAATGCCTACGCACAGGACGGGATGCCGGCGTTCGTCGACGATGCCCCGGTCGCGCGGGACACCCTGCGAGGGCTGGGTGAACTGGTCGCGCGCGGGGGGCGGGCCGAGGCGGCGCGGGCCCTGCAGCGCCTGCTCGACGAGTCGGGCTCGCGCGCGGTGGCGACGGAGACGGACCCGGACCTCTTTGTGTCGGTGCGCGGCGCGGTGCACGACCGCCTGCTGCGCGAGCCTCAGTTGCTCGAGACCTATGGCGAGGTCTTCGAGCCCCGGGCCCGCGAACTGCTGGCGCAGGGCGACGCGATGCAGGTGGAGTCGGCCCTGCTGCTGACGCCCAGCGGTTTCGAAGCGGCGCTACGCGTGGCGCAGTCGCAGCTCGAGCGGGCCGCCTTCGCCGCCTCCTGGCGCACGCTCGCACAGATCGATCGCCACCCATCGCGGACCGCGACCCGGGGCGCGGCGCGCGACGCTGCGGCGCTCGGGGCGCTCGTGCTGGGCTACCTGCCCGAGGACGCGGGGGGGCGGGCGATGGTGGCCCGGTGGCATGCGGACGCGGACCTGGCGATGCCCGCGATCGACCCGGTGACGCCCCCCGCGTCGGCGCTGGTGCGGGCGAGTGGCCCCCTGACCGGCGGTCCCGCGGTCGACCTGATGGGGATCGTGCCCCGCCCCCTGACGAGCGTGGCGCTGCCCGCCGCTGAAGACGCGGGGGGCGACGGTCGCGGGCCCTCGGCGCGTCGGGGCGTGCCCATCGCCCAGCCCTGGGCGCTGCCCGCGGTGGTGGGGGACCGGGTCTACGTGAACGACGGGGTCGCGATCTCCGCCTGGGATCGGTTCACGCTGCGCCCGCTGTGGCGGGCGCCGCAGGAACTGGGCGGCGCCGGAGCGTTGCGCGGGACGGGCGTGGGCCAGCGGGCCCGCCTGGTCGAGGACGCGACCGCGGTCGCGCTCGCGGGGCGTCTGATCGTGGGCGCGACCGGGCTGGCCCTGCACTCCGAGCGCGAGGGCGACCGGCGCGTGCACGCGGTCGATCGGGAAACCGGGCGCGTGATCTGGTCGGTCGACCCGGCGACCCTCGACCCGAGGCTCCGCGACGCAACGGTGCGCGGGCCGGTGGTGGTGGACGGGGATATCGCGGTCGTCTCGCTCCGCAAGAACGTCCGCGCCCGCCGGCTCATCAGTTCGTGGCTGGTGGGCCTCGACCTCGCGGACGGGTCGGCGCGATGGGTGACGCTGGTCTCGAGCGCGGGGTCGCTGCCTTATCAGCAGCGGACGCGCCGGTCCGACGCGGTCCTGATCGACCGGGGCGTGATCTACCGGGGCGACGAGGTGGGCATCGTCGGCGCTGTCGAGTCCGCGACGGGTCGCCCGGTCTGGATCCGCAGGCTCACGGGCGCCGACGACTCACGCCGGCCCGGGCAGGTCGTCGCGGCGGTCGCGAGCCCGGTGCGCGTGGGCGACGACATCGCGCTCCTGAGCCCGGGCGGGGACCGCCTGCTCCGCTTCGACCTGGCGACGGGCGAGCCCCGGGAGACGGTCGATTTCTCCGCCTTCGGCATCTTCAACACGCTGCTGCAGGTCAACGGAAGGCTGGTCGCGCTCTCGGGTGAGCGGGCGCTGGTCTTCGACGAGAACACGCTCGGCGCGCAGGCGATCCCCCTCGCCCAGGTCCGCTTCGACGGGTCGCGCCGCGAAGTCGTGGGCACCGCTTCGGTCGTGGGCGATGAGGTGATGATCCCCGTCGCAGCGGGCGTCCTCTTCTACGACCCGGCCCGCGGCACCGAGCGACTGATCGAGCTGGATGTCTCGGGCAACGCGGTCGCTGCGGAGGGCCAGCTCGTCGTCGTCTCGCTCGACGCGGTGCACAGCTTCCTCGTGTGGGATGCCGCGTCGAAGGTGCTGATGGACCGGATCGACGCGGACCCGACCGACCCCGCGCCCCCGACGACCTTCGCGGAACTGGCGTACCGCTCGGGCCGGTTCGGGTCGATCCTCGGCGCCACGGATAAGGCGATCGCCGCGGCGAGCGGGCTGCGCGACGCGGAGCGTCGGCGCAGCGCCGAGTCGGAGCTGTTCGGCGTCCTGCTGTCGATGGTCGAGACGAGCGAGCGCGATTGGGGGGACGACGGGAAGATGGACGAGGCCCGCCCGACCGGCGGGGCGCTCGAGGCGCCGACGCGGGCGGGCGAACCCGTGATCACGGATTCGCGCCTGCTGGGCGACCTGCTCGACCGTTTGGCCCGTCTCGCATCGACGCCCGAGCAGCGGGTAAGTGAACTGATGGCCCGGGGCCGGTTCGCAGAGGCGCGGTCGCGCCCGGGCGAGGCGCTCGAGGCGTACCAGACCGTGCTGGTGGACCCGCAGCTGAGCGCCACGAGCTGGCGGGGTGCGTCGCTGTCCGTCCGGGCGGAACTGGAAGCGACGCGCCGGCTCAAGCGCCTGCTCGTCGAGCGCGACGCCAGGCTGTACGAGCCCTTCGACGCGGAGGCGGACGTCCGCCTGGCTGGACTCGCTGCGGATGCCGGATCGGTCGGCGCCGCGGACTACGAGCGCCTGGCGCGGGCCTACCCCGCGGCCCGCGCGAGCGTCCGAGCCTGGCGCCTCGCGGCTGAGGGGCACGCCCGGGCGGGCCGGAGCCACGAAGCGGTGCGGGCGGCGCGCCGGGGCCTGGAGTCCGCGGGCCTGCTCGGGGAACTCGGGCGCGGGGTGGACGGGGGCGAGGTCGGGCTGCTCGCGGGCCGGCTCGTCGAGACGCTCGTGCGGGCCCAGCGCTTCGACGAGGCGCTGCGGGCGGTCGGGATGCTGGCGGAGGACTACCCCGGCGCCCGCCTCGCGGGCGTCGATCCCCAGGCGCTCGGGCTCGGGCCCGACGCAGCGGGCGAGGACGGCGCGGTCGACCCGGGCGCGGTGCGGGCGGAACTCGAGAGCCGCATCCTGGCGTCGAGGCGTCTCGCGGTCGTGGGGCGCAGCGTGCGGTCGGCGGAGGCGCCGAGCGTCCTGGGCGGGTACCTGCTCCGCGCGGTGATGTCGGTGGAGCCGGCGGGGGTGGACCTGGCCCGCAGTTGGTCGGACGGGGCGCTGATGGTGAGCCCGATGTCGGGCACGCTGACCTTCCTGAAGCCCGGCGGCGCGGGCGCCGATGGCGTGCGCGCCGCCTGGTCCACCCGGTGGGAGGTCGACCCGATCCTGCTGCGGCGCGACGGCGCGACCGCCTGGCTCTACACCCCGGGCGACGGGGGCCCCGAGATCCACCGCGTCTCGCTCGACGATGGGTCGGTGATCTGGTCGACGCCGGCGTGGGGTGAACTGGTGGGCGGGCTGGTGTCGCGTGATCCGATGCTCGCGATCGGGGGCTCGCCCGGGCGGATCGAGCCGGCGGTCGGTCGGCCCGTGCCCCACGAGCAGGTGGTGGTGGTCGCGGATCACCAGACCATCGTGCTGGTGGAGCGGACGGGTCGTGCCGTGGCGCTCGACGCGGGGAGCGGGGAGCCCCTGTGGAGGTCGGCGCTCGGGGTGACGCGGGTCTTTGATGCAGACGTCGGTGCGGGCCTGCTGGTCGTGGCGGGGCTCGGGCCCGCGCCGGTGCGAGAGGGCGCGGTCGACGCGGGGGGCGGGGACCTGAGCGACGCGATGGCGATCATCGATGTCCGCACCGGCGAGGCGGTCGGCGCCTCGCAGGTCCGCCGGGGTCCGGTGCGCTGGGTCCGCGTGTCGGAGGAGGGCACGCTCTTCACCGGTCACGATACCGGCGTGGTCGCGCGGGACCCCTCCGCGGGGCGGATCAACTGGGAACTGATGGAGGAGCCCTTCGCGGAGACCAACGACGCGTGGGTGATCGGCGAGCGGGTGTACCTCAGGACGCGCGAGGGCGCGATCGGCGTCGTCGACGCGAAGTCGGGGCGGGTCGTGCGGTACGAGCTCGAGGGACGCGGTCGCCTCGAGGCGCTCGAAGGGCTCCGCGTCTTCGAGACCGGCGGGACCGGCTCCGAAGCGGGCGGGGGGCTCACCTTCGCGACCGGCGCCGGCATCGCCTCGTTCGACGCGGACGCGAAGGCGGTCGCGGTCGACGCCTTCGGCGCGGGCACGCGCCTCGCCCCCGCTGCGGGGGCCGAAAGCGTCTTCGTGACGGTCGAATCACGCGGGCTCCGCCCGGGCGTCGCGGGCCCGGCCCATGTCGTGCATGTCATCGAGCGGGGGACGGGGCGACTGGTCTCGTCGACCCCCGTGATGCTGCTGGGCGAGGTGAAGGGCGTGGAAGTGGTTGACGGCGCGGTCTTGGTGGGCGCGGGGGACGCGGTGGTGGTGTATCCGATGGAGTAGGGGCAGAGGGGTAGAGGGGCGGAGGGGTAAAGGGATAAATGCATGGCACCACCCGCTTTGCGGATGGTGGCACCGTTGCTAGCTCTGGCCTTCGAGATCGGAGATCTTGTTGACCCTTCGCTCGTGCCGGCCCGCCTCGAAGTCGGTCTGCAGAAAGGTGTCGACGATCGAGTCGATCTTCCGCTCGCCCAGGAGGTCCGCGGAGACGCAGATGACGTTCGCGTTGTTGTGCGAGCGCGACAGGCGCGCCGTCAGCTCGTCGTGCACCGCCGCGGCCCGCACGCCCCGGATCTTGTTGGCGGCGATGGACATGCCGATGCCGGTCCCGCAGATCAGGATGCCGAAGTCCGCCCCGTGCTCGCTGATCCGGCGCCCGACCTCCGCCGCGTGGTCGGGGTAATCGGAGGAGCCCCCGTCGCCCGGGTCGGCGACGAACTCGACCTCGTGGCCCGCGTCGCGGAGCCGGTCGGCGAGGTGGATGACCGCATCGCGGCCGCGGTGGTCGGAGGAGATCGCGATTCTCATGGTTCCATCTCCGTCAGGCGTCGGCGGATGAGTTCTTCGAGCCTGCGTGCGGTTTCGTGGTAGAGGGCGGGCGGCCCGCCGATCGGGTCGTCGATGTCGCTGGATTCGTCGAGGGTCTCGGCGCGGGCCGCCGCGGCGTGGTCGAAGGACCGCAGCGCCTCGAGGTGGTGGCGGGTCATCACGAAGATGCGCTCCGCGGAGGCGAGCAGCGCGTGCGTCGCCCTCCGGCTCTGGTGCTGCGCGAGGTCGTGGTGCCGGTCGTGCCCCAGGTCGCGCATCGCGTCGATCGCTTCCCGCGTCGCGGGCATGCCCGGCACCGCGGAGATGCCGGCGGAGACGACGCGTGTCGTGATCCCGTCCTCGGGGCGTTCCGCGACCAAGGAGCGGGCGATCGCTTCTGCCATCGGGCTCCGGCAGGTGTTCCCGGTGCAGACGAAGGCAACCGTCCGCTCGAGCGCCGCGAGCACCGACGCCTCCTCGCGGGCTGTGTCCTCGCTGCCGGGCTCGTCCGCGTTGCCCGGGGTGATCTGGAACGCGCCCGAGAGCGCCACCCGCACGCGCGTCGAGAGCCTCCCCGGGACCGCGCCCGCGTCGACGACCCGCGTCACGCCCGCGCCCGCCAGCGCCGCCTCATCGTCCGGCGCCCGGCTCTCCGCGAAGGGCCCGATCGACCCCAGCCGATCCGCGACGACGGGCGCCGCGCCGAGCTCGCGGGCCTCCAGCAGGATCGCCCGGGCCGCGTCGTGCGCCGGCACGCGGATGTGCAGGTGCGTGCCATCGTCGATCACCCCGCGATCGACCCCCAGGGCGGACGCGATCCGGGCGAGTCTTTCTTCCGTCTGCTCGATCTCGAACCGCACCGGGCCCGGGAGGAGCCTCGTTACCAGCCTGCGGTGGACCGCGGTGGGCAGGTCGACGAGGTCGGTGACCGCGCCGAGGCTCTCCGCGTGCCAGGTGGACGGGCCCGAGGGCTTGGCGATGCCCGTCGCTGCCCGGAGGCGGGCGAGGCCCGGGTTGCCCGAGCGGGCGCTCGCAGCGACGCCGTACACCGTGTCGGTGGGCAGGGCGACGAGCTGCCCCTCGACGAGGGCGCGCGCCGCGTCCCGCGCGGCGCTCGTGCGTTCCTCCGCGTTCATCTGCACCCAGTTGGCGGATGTGGTGACCACCAGTAGAGGAGTATCCGCCCCGGGAGCGTTTGGAGCAAATCGCGGGGTGGTGGGGCCACGGTGGTCGCGGGTGCGGGGGCGTGGGGAGGGGGGGGAAACGCCGGACGCCTCAGTCTGCGGGAAGTCCGCACGCGGCATCGCGGGCGCGGTTGTCCGCGATGTACCGGTACACCGCCCCCGCGAGGTGGGAGACCCCCGGAAGGTAGAGCAGGAGCGCCGGCAGGCAGCCCAGGGGCGTGCGGAGGAGGGCCCGGCGGACCGCGGGGAAGCCCACCAGGGTCCGCCCGTCCGAGGTGCGCATCGGGATGCCCCGGACCGCGGTCGCGGGGTCGACGGGCAACTCGTCCGCAGGCACCGACATCATGTCGACCGCGTCCAGCGTCCGGAACCAGTCCAGAGCGCGGAGGATCCGAACGGACCGACGGCAGAGCCCGCAGTATCCGTCGTAGTAGAGGGTGTCCTTCTGAGAAACCATAGAAAGGAGGGTAGGGGGGGAGCAAAGGACCCCATCTGGACATGGCCAAAGGGCCAGAGGAGAGCGGGTCCGAACTTTGGGCAAACCCCGGGTGGGAAGCATCCCCCCGGGCGGGTGCCCGTATAGTCGTCCGGACGCGTGGGCGGGCGGACGCCCTCGCGCCTTGGGCGGGCTCATGGGCTTGCGCCTGGCGGTTCCGGGATCCCCGAGCGGGACCCCCGGGGACGCCCGGCGCGCGACCCGGGGGCCCGGAGTGCCGCACGCCAGGAGCACCGCCGATGCCTTCGTCCTGTGATCGTTTCCCGGTTCGTGGCCCGAGTTCTCGCTGGGCCCGTCGCGCGTTCACGGTGACGGAGCTCATCGTGGTGATCCTGATCATCACCCTGGTGATCTCGATCCTTATTCCCGCGATCGGCACCGCCCGCGCCGTCGCCCGGGCGAGCTCGAGCCGGAGCTTCATCTCCCAGATCACCCAGTCCTCGGAGAGCTTCCGGCTCGACAAGCGCCGGTACCCGGGATATTTCAGCCAGGCGGCGATGGGCTCGATCAGCAACGGCGGCGCGGGCACGCTGCCCGGGCAGCTCAGCCGTTCCGCAGCGGGCCTTTCCGCAGCGGAGAACGTCATGCTCGACCTCGCGAGCAGCGAAGCGATCTTCAGCGAGGACGCGGAGGACCGCGTCCTCGTCTCGCCGATCAACGACGACAACAACCCCGCGCCGGTGGGCGTCGACCCGACGCAGCGCCAGATCTACGTGAACCCGGGGCTGATCGGCGCGGGGTCGAACGCGTACTTCACGCCCTCGGGGGAGTTCTACGTGGCGCAGACCACCAACTTCGACGCCGACCCCCTTGGCAACGGGGTGAAGCAGAATGTCGATCCGCGTTACGGGCACGCCGCGGGGCCCGGCCAGCTGCAGTTGCCGGACCTCGTCGACGCCTTCGGCACGCCCATCCTCATCTGGGTCGCCGACCGCGACTCGGTGCCGGAGCTCCGGAACCCGAATGTCGACCTCGCGGCGATCGAGGAGTTCGGGCACCGCCATTCGGAGCGCCCGGACCGGCCCGCGATGTTCAATTGGAACTCTAACGCTGCCTTCCTGCGGGCGAACAGCCTGGGCGAGGGCGGGGCGAACATGAATGTCTCGCCCTTCTCGCAGGCGACCGCGAGCCTGATCGGCGCGGGGGCGCTGGCGGAGGTCGAGGGGCGCAACCGGGGCGTGTACCGCCTGCTGAGCGCGTTCTTCGGCGCGCCGGCCTACCCGTTCGACGAATTCCTGCGGGACGGGTCGAACGCCTACGAGTTCGTCTTCCCCTCGCAGCCCCGGGGCGACTTCATCGTCCACTCCGCCGGTCGTGACCAGGTGTACTTCGGCAACCGCGACCGCGCATTCCGGAGCTACGTGAGCGGGCAGAACTTCAGCGGGAACACCTTCGAGCTGACCTACGGGCTGAACTTCGGCCCCGCCGGAGGCTCGCCCCCCCGCTGGGAGGACGACGCGGGCAAGCCCACCACGATCGACTTCGCCAGCGAGTTCGACGACATCCTCGTCTCGACCAACTGACCGAGCCCCCCGCCCCCCCTCTCCACCCTCAAGGGGGCTGGACGGGTGCGGTCCGGTTCTGGTTCAATAGCCCCCGTGAGCGGGGCGGACGCCACGATCCCGAAATTCGATGAGCCCGGGCCCGCCCGGGCCCCGGCGTCGCGCGTGCACGCCTGGCGAGTTGCGGCTGCCGCGATCGTGGGCGTTGTGCTGGCGACCTGGGGAGCCAAGTGGTTGACCTCTGTGGGCCTCTGGGCGCCCTGGCTCGACCGGGCGGGCGCGTGGTTCGCGCTCGCGGGGTTCGCCTCGGCGCTGGCGTTGGCGCTGGGGCCCCGGGCGGGGCGCGGGGGGCTGGTGCTCCTCGCGCTGGCGCTGGCCTTTTCTGGGTGGACCACGATGCGCGTGCGGGATGTCCCGCCCGATCGCGTCGGCGTCGTGCTGGGCGAGCCCGATCCCCTGGCGGAGTCGAAACTCGTCACGCTCGAGGGCGTGGTGCGCACCGCGCCGCGCCCCCGACCCGAATCCCGGGGCGCGCTCGACGACCTCCTGCCCACGCAGGACGCCTGGGTCTTCGACCTTGGCGCCCGCCGTCTCGTGGGCGACGGGGAGACCCTCCGCGTGAGCGGGGTGGTGCGCGTGGTGGTGGGGGTGGTGAGGGTGGAGAGTTTGGAACAGGGCGTCGAGGCACCGGTCGGCAGCCTCGTTCGCGTCGTCGGCATGTACCGCCCGCCCCGGACAGGGCGGAATCCCGGGGAGTGGGACGCTCACTTCTGGGGCGCGATGGACGGGCGCGCTGGCACGCTGGTCCTGAGCGCCCCGGATCTCGTGGAGGTCGTGTCGGAAGGGGGCGCCGGGCCGGTCGCCCTCTGGCGGGCCCGGGTGCGCTCGGTGATCGAGCCGGCGGACGCGGAGGGCGGGGGCCTCGTGTCGGCGCTCGTGCTCGGGGAGGCGGAGGGCGAGGCCTACGACCGCACGCGTGAAGCCTTCCGCGTCGCGGGCGCCGCCCACCTCCTCGCGATCAGCGGGTTCCACCTCACGCTCGCCGCCTTCGGGGCGCTCTTCCTCGTGCGCCTCGCGGGCGACTTCGGGCGCTGGGACGCCCTGGTCGTCCTCGCCATGGTCGTGCTGTATGTCGCGCTCGTCCCCGCCAAGGCCCCGATCGTCCGGGCCGCGGCGCTCGTCATTGCGGTGCTCCTCGCGGAGGCTCGGGGGCGAAGGGCCGACCGGCTGACGGTCCTGGGATGGGTGACGGTGGGGCTGATCGCGTGGCGTCCGATGGATGTCTTCGGGCTCGGGGCGCCGCTGAGCGTGGGCATCACCGTGCTCCTGGTCTGGCTCTCCGATCGCCGGCCCGCCTGGCTCTTCGGGCCCGAGCGCTGGGCCCGCGTCGAATTGCCCCGCGAGCCCTGGTGGACGGGCGCCCTCCGGTCGGCCCGGGGCGCCGCCCTGACCGCGCTCGCGGCCTGGGCGGTCTCGTCCCCCCTCGTCATGCTGCACACCGGCCAGGTGAGCCTCATCGGTCCCCTCGCGGTGCTGGTGCTGACGCCCCTCGTGGTCGTGGTCCTCGGACTGGGCCTGCTGGCGGCGGGTGTCGGGGCCATGGCGCCGGGCGTCGGCGTCCTCATCGCGGGAAGCGCGGGAGCGGTCGCGGGATGGACCGCTGCTGTGGGCGAGTGGCTGGGCGGGCTGCCCTTCGCGGGCGCCCGCGTCGGGTCGGTGAGCCTCCTCTGGTGCGCGGGCGCGACGCTCGCCACGGTGTGGGTGCTCCGGTTCGCCCGTCCCTGGCGCCCCTCAGCGTGGTGGCCCCTCGTTGTCATGGGCGTCTGGCTCATGGTCGAGCAGCGCGTGGTGCCTCTGGGCGATCGGCCCGCCTCCGGGCTGAGCCCCGGCGTCGCGCTGCGCATCGACATGCTCGCGGTGGGCGATGGGACCTGCATCGTCGTCCGCAGCGGGGACGAGACGCTCCTCTGGGACGCGGGCTCCCTCGCGCCGGGCCTCGCGGAGCGCGCGATCCCCAGGGCCCTGCGAGACCTTGGCGTGCACCGCGTCCCCCGGATCGTCGTGACGCACGCCAACATCGACCACTACGCCTTCGTGCCCGATCTCATCGGGCTTCTGGGCGTCGAAGGCGTCGTGACCGGCGTGGGCACGCCACAGTCCCTCGCCGGATCGGGCGCGGGCCGGCGTCTGCTGCACCTGCTCGAGGCGCAGGGCGTGGGCCTGACCGAGACCTCACGCGGCGATGCGTTCCCCCTGGGCCGGGCCCGGGGCGTCGTGCTCTGGCCCCCGGCGGAGTTCGGCGAGCGACTCCTCGATAACGACCGCTCGACCGTCGTGCGCCTCGAGGTCGAGACCGGCGCCGGCTTGCGGAGCGTGCTGCTCACAGGCGACATCCAGCGCGTGGCGAAGGCGCACCTGCTCGCGGACCCGGGCGCCCTCGATGTCGACATCCTCGAACTGCCCCACCATGGCGGGTGGCACGACGCTGCGGGGGCGTTCGTGGAGGCGACGAGCCCGGTCGTGGTGCTGCAGTCGACGGGCCCGAGGCGGGCGCGTTCGCTCCGCGCGTCGGGCGTGTGGGACGACCTGCGGAGGGAGGTCGAGCGCGACGGCGCGTGGTGGGTCACCGCGGTGCAGGGCTGGGCGTGGGCGGAGGTGATGGAGGACGGGCGGATCCGGACGGGGGCGCTGCGGGAGTAGCGGGAGGCTGGGGCGAGCGAAGTCAGGGCGCGGCGCGGCCCGGTGCAGCATCGCGGCCGCGCACGCCACCGATGGTGGTGTTGGGGTTGGGCAGTCCGTCAGCACCCAGGGCGATCTCGGTCGCATCGATGGTGCGGACGGAGCCATCGGCGAGGGTGAACTGGCGGGCGTCGCGCGGGTCCCACCACCCCATCTCGAACCACTGGCGGGAGCCGAGGCGGGGCTTGAGGTCGGGGTCGTGGTATGGATCCCAATCCCCGGCGAGGATCTTGTCGGCGGGGAAGGCGACCATGTGGGCGCGGTTGACGCGGGGCGGGAGCGCCGCGTCGCTGCCCGGCGCGGCCCGGCCCTCGCAGGCGCCGCCGGTGTCGCACGCGGCGCAGCGTTCCACGCCCGGGCAGTCGGTCGAGGTGCGGAGCTGGGCGCCGACGGTGGTCAGCGTGGCGACCTGTCGGGCGTCGTGATAGAAGGCCATGCTGTAGGCGTAGCTGGTGCGCTCGAAACTGGGGTCCAGCTCTTCGAAGCGGTCGGCGGGGCAGATCAGGACACTCGCGTTGTCCTCGTCGACCGCGCCGAAGTAGCGCTCGAGGGGCTCCCGGAAGCCCCGGCCCATCCAGAGCCAGACGCGCTTGGGGGCGCCGGCGCCGTCGCGGACCCAGTCGCCCGACCGGTCCTTATAGTTGAACCAGTCGTGCTCCGCGGGGTAGGCGTCGTCGTGATCGGCGTTGTACAGCGCCATCGCGGTGGCCACCTGCCTGAGGTTGGACCCGCAGAGGGCAACGCGTCCCGCCTCCCGGGCCGCGCCCAGCGCCGGCAGCAGGATGCCGATGAGCAGCGCGATGATGGCGATGACGACGAGCAGCTCGATCAGGGTGAAGGCGTGTCGGGTCCTGGGCGCCATGGCGCAGGATAGGTCGGGCCGGGTGGTCAGAGAAGCTTCGTCGCGAGGCTCGCCAGGGTGGAGCGTTCGCTGCGTGCCAGCGTGATGTGGCCCACGAGCCCGTGCCCCTTCATGCGCTCGACCGCGTAGCTCAGCCCGTTGGAGGACTGGTCGAGGTACGGGTTGTCGATCTGCCCGATGTCGCCCGTCAGGATGAGCTTGGTGCCCTCGCCCACGCGGGAGACGATCGTCTTCACCTCATGGGGCGTGAGGTTCTGGGCCTCATCGACGATCATGAACTGGTGCGGGATCGAGCGCCCGCGGATGTAGGTCAGGGGCTCGAGCACGACCTTGCCGTCCGCCATCAGCTTGGCGATCCGCTGCTCGGGGCTGTAGCTGTCCGCGTTCTGGTTCGGCCCCGACCGCGTCGACAGGAGGTAGGTCAGGTTGTCGAAGATCGGCTGCATCCAGACCGCGAGCTTCTCGTCCTTGTCCCCCGGGAGATAGCCGATATCCCGCCCCATGGGCATGATGGGGCGCGCGACCAGCAGCTTGTGGTAACGGTCCTCGTTGAAGACCTTGGTCATCCCCGCCGCCAGGGCGAGCAGGGTCTTGCCCGTGCCGGCGGGGCCCAGGAGCGTGATGAGCTTGACGTCGTCGTCCAGCAGCAGGTCCAGGGCCATCGTCTGCTGCACGTTGCGGGCCATGATGCCGAAGGTCGGCTTCTTCTGGCTCGTCACCGGGATGATGTGGTCGGTGTCCGCCAGGCGCCGGCCCAGGCCCGTGTGCGTGTCGTCCTCGATGTCCTTCAGCACCACGAACTCGTTGGGCGTGGGCTCGTGCCGGTCGTCGTAGGGCGTCGTGATCCGCTGACCCGCGATGAGGTCCGCGACCGGTAGCATCTTGTCCGCGTAGAGTTGGTCGATCACCGCGCGGGGCGTCGTGACCTCCGCGTACCCGTTGTACAAGCGGTCGGCGTCGACCTTCTGATTCTCGAAGTCCTCGGTCTTGATCCCGAGCGCATCGGACTTGATCCGCGCCGAAAGATCCTTCGACACGAACACCGCCCGCTGGCTCTGCTCCTGCAGGTAGTGCGCCGCCGCGATGATGCGGTTGTCGGGCGTGTCCTTGGAGATCACCTCGTGGCGCGGGTGGTCCGTGGTGTCGATGCGGACGGTCCCGGTCGAGCCATCGGGCCCGAAGCTGTACCCCTGCGTCGGCCCGAGCCCCAGTTCGCCCCAGTTGACGCCATCGGTCAGCTTGCCGATCTCGCGCAGCCGGTCGAGGTGGCGGATGACGGCCCGGGCGTTCCGCCCGATGTCGTCGTCGCGCCGCTTCATGGTGTCGAGCTCCTCGATCACCGGGTACGGGATGACGACGTGGTTGTCCTGGAAGACAAACAGCGCATTGGGATTGTGGAGCAGCACATTGGTGTCGAGCACGAAGTGCTTGACGCCGACGGCGTGGGGTTCGGGGCGTGTTGAAGACGGTTGTGGCGTCGTGCGTGTCATGTGGCTCTGCGCTCTCGCTCCGTTCCCGTACGGTCCAGCATACCGCTGGGCGGGGAGGGCGTCGGGCGGTCGGGCGTGCCGGCCCCGTCGGTGGACAGCGCCCCCTCCGCCAGGCTCCGGTCCCGCCCCGCCAGGACGCGGAGCGCCTCGACCAACCGCTGGGCGCCCCCCGCCTTCCCCGGGGTGATCCGCATCGTCCAGGGCTCGACCCCCGGAGCGGACAGGCGGATCCGGGCGGTCCCCTCGAGGTCGGGCTGCTGGTTCTTCGCCTTGTTCCGCTTCGCCCGCCGGCGCTCCCCGGGCGTGGGCCGGGGCGACCCGGGCTGCGGAGGCACCGGCGCATTCGGATGGATCGGGTGCCCGACCGGCGGGTCGTCATCGATCCACCACCGGGCCGCCTCGTCGCGGTCCTCCAGCTCGATCTCCCCCAGGGAGCCCTCGAAGGTCACGCCCGACCCGTCGCCCGCGAGCGCCTTGCTGTCGGTCTTCAGGAGGAGCAAACGCCGATCGGTCAGGACCACGACCCGCTGGCGCTGCATCGCCATCACCGCGTCCACGCTCGCCAGCATCTGCCCGAAGATCGGGATCAGCATGAGCGACACCGACAGCGCCGCCCGGTGGGGCTCGGGTTCGTGCTGGGCGATGCCCCAGCCCACGATCTTCTCCCCGGGCTCCAGGAGCGCGCGCAGAGCCTCACGGAGCCTCAAAGGGCCGAAGTTCGTCCCGGGGAAGGTCGTGGGCAGGAAGGCGGCGCGGGGTGGCTTCCGCGCCTTGCTCTCGGGCCCGCCAAAGGTGCTCATGCCCACGCCCCGACGATCAGCATCAGCGCGATCACCGCGCTGAACGCGCCCTTGATGACGATGGACACCGCCCGCCCCGTCATCGCCCCACGCCCCGACCGCCAGGACTCGGTCCAGGTCCGGCCCGCGGCGCCCCGCTCCGCGAGGAACGCCCCGACGCCCGCGCCCGCGATGCCCCCGATGATCGCGCCCACGATCGGGATCGGGATGAGCACCTGCCCCGCGATCAGCCCCGCCACCGAGCCCAGGATCGAGCCCACCATGCCCGCCCGTGTGCCCCCCGCCCGCCCGGAGCCCGCAGCGGACGCCAGGAACTCCGCGAGTTCCGCCAGGAGCGCCAGGGCCAGCGCCGAGACGAGCAACTGCCAGCTGAACAGCGTCGGGACGAACAGGTCGCACACGACCGCGACGAACAGCATGATCCAGATGCCCGGCAGGGTCAGGAGCGTCAGCACCACGCCCAGGAGGGCGACGAGCGTGACGATGATCGCGGTCAGGATGGTCATGCTCGGTGCGGGCCGTCCGGGTGGGCAGCGCCGATGGGCAGCTCGTGCTGGGCCCGCAGCCCGATCGTTCGCGATCAGGCGGGGCGGGGCTCGTCGGCGTCGGCGGACGAGGGTTCGGAGCCGGCGTGCTCGCGGTCGTCCGCTTCGTCGGGGGCGTCCTCCGCCTGCTCGTCGTCTTCGTGACCGAAGGCGATCGATTCCATCTCGAGGATCCAGTCCTCGAGCAGGGCATAGCGGTAAGTGTCGACCTTGATCGCCTCGCCCGCGAGGTTCGGGTGATCGGGCTTGATCTTGAGGAAGACGATGAACTTGTCCCACTTCCGCTTGTCGACCTCCTCGAGGTCGGCGGGCACGATGCTCGCCCCGCCCGGGAAGGTCAGACGCTTCTCCGCCGGGTCCCAGCGGTAGCTCTTGCTCGACACACGGAAGAAGAGCAGGATCAGGTGGATCGAGAACGCGTAGCAGATCACCATGATGATCCACTGGCTCGGGATGTCGTAGAACGCCAGGGGCGAGGGCGGGTTCCGCGCGTTCCACTCCGTCCGCAGCTCATCCAGCACCTGGCGGGGAAACTCGAAAACGGTGTTCTCCGCCTGCAGCATGTCGACCCGCGACAGGGCGGTCAGCCAGTCCAGGCGGGCCAATTCCATCTGGGCCCGGAAGTACCTGCCCGAGGACTCGGTCGCCGCGTCGCGGGCGATCGCGTCCCGGTTCGCCCGCAGCTCCTCGAGTTCCTGGGCGGGGTTCTCAACGCTCGCCTCGCGGCGCAGGACGCCCCGCTCTTCCTTCTCGTCCGCTTCCGCCGCCGCCTGGAGGTACTGGAAGAGCGAGTACTGGGCGTAGGCCTTGCCCCGGGCGGGATAGGCCGCGATCGCGTCGTACAGGCCCCACGAGCCGAACCCGATCAGCACGATGGTCATCACGACCACCTTGATCAGCCAGGTCCGGTTCAGCACCGTCTTGGTCGGGCCCTGGAACTTTGTTGACCCGGGGCGGGGCTCGGGGGTCGTGCTCGCGCTGGCCTGCTGGTCACCGGTTCCGTCGGTCATGCCTGACCCCCGCTGCTGTCGGGGCCAGGCCCCGAGTCGAACTCATCTGTGCTTCAAACGCCCTTCGGCGGGGATCATGAGCCCCCCGGATCGGGTTGTTGTCGGGTATCGCGGGAAGCCCCGGGGTTCCCGGACACTCCCCGGGCGAGTCTAGACCTCGCCCACGCGGTCGAGGGCGCTGGACCACCACGCGTTGGCCCGGGCCATGCCGCCCGGGCGTTCCCGCAATCGGTCGTATCCGCCCGACTCCACAGTCTTCACCGGGATTCGGGGGAAGGCGTCGGGGGCCTGCATGGCGCGTGTCAGGAAGGACGAGTGCTGGGCCCGGAAACGGGCACCGGCCTCACGGGGGTCGCGGTTCCAGAACTTGAAGATCCGCATGGGTCTGAGTCTACGGGTCGGGTCAAGGGGGGTTCGGCCGGGCGGTCGCCTGATCGCGCGATCAGGCCGGATTCGGGGCCCCCGCGGTCCGGCCCCGCCAGGTGCGACGCCCCCGCAGGTGCAACCAGAACGAGTGCCACTGCACCAGGGTCATCCCGAGGATCCCGACCGGGTGCAGCAGCGCCCCCACCATCGAGTGGTTCAGTTGCCGGGCCAGGCGCACCCGCTGGCTGAGCTGGAGCACGATCGCCAGTGCCGCCAGCGCCAGGGCCGGCCCCCCGGGCTCGAATCCGAAGGCCACCGACAGCACCACGCCCCAGGGGAACAGGTGCCCGAAGAGGTGCAGGCCCGTCATGAAGAGCAGCAGCACGGGGGAGCCCAGGCCCTCGTACGCGTTCTTCGCGAAGCCCCGCCAGGTCTCGCGGAACCCCCGGTACATCCGCACGCTCGTGATGTCCGACGCGTCGAAGAGGTCCGACCGCAGGCCCGCCCGGCGCACCGCCCGGGGGAGCTTCACGCCCTCGTGCATCGAGTCCTTCACGCTCTCGTGCCCGCCCGAAGCCTCGTACGCCGCCCGGGTCATCAGGATGAACTGCCCGCACCCGGCGCTCGTCGCGGGGTCCAGCGTCTTGCGCATCCGCCCCATCGGGAGGTAGCCCAGCAGCAGGTAGAACATCATCGGGACCAGCGCCGCCTCCGCAGGCGTGCCCGTCAACTGGCGCGGGAAGCCCGAGAGCAAGGGGGCATCGAGCCGCTCCGCCTCCCCGACCGCCCGGCGCACCGCGTCGGGCGTGAAGCGCACGTCCGCGTCGGTGAAGAGCAGGCGCTCGTTCTCGCGGAGGGGCGCCTCACCACCGATCCCGTTCATCGCTGCCCGGGCCATGCGCCAGCAGGCGTGCTGCTTGCCGTTCCAGCCCTCGGGCAGGGGGTGCGTGGGCACGGGCAGCACGCGCGGGTCTTCCGCAGCGAGCTTGGCCAGGATCGCGCTCGTCCCATCCGTCGACTGGTCGTCGTACACCAGGACCCGCGCCCCGGGGTGGTCCTGCGCCAGGATCGACCGCATGCAGGGCTCCAGGTTCGCCGCCTCGTCCCGCGCCGGGACGCACACGAACACGCGGGCCCCGGGGTCGCGCACCGGCCCGTTCAACGCCTTGCGGTACACCCGCAGGTTGGACAGCGCCACGCCAAGGGGCAGGGCGCACAGCGAAGCGGCGACGAGCATGGCCCAGGCGAGAGCAGTCACGCGGAGTGGCCCTTGGGGGTTGGGGGGACGGACGGGGTCGGGGTCCTCGAGCGGTCGACGAGATCGGCCTTCTGACCGCGCAGGCGGAGCCAGAGGTCGTACATCGGGTTGGTCTTCGCCCCGGAACCCCCCAGCAGATGCTCGAACCCCGTGGGATCCCGGGTGATTGCCAGCTCCGCCAGTTCCTCCCCGTTCGTCGCCATCGCGACCCGGATCGCCCGCAGCCACCCCGGGGTGTTGGTCCTCTCGGGCACGATCGGCTCCGCCCGGATCAGCAGCTCGGGCTTGGGGTCCAGCCAGAAGGGGTACTCGAGCGCGATCGCCACCGCCCGGACATCCTGGCCCGACGCGGTCGCGTCCGCGGCGGTTTTGGCGGCGCCGGGGCGGACCTCGACCGGGACCCTCGGGTCCTCGAAGCGCCCCTGCGGGTTGATCCAGAGCGTGGGCCGGTCCAGGCGCTCGAACTCGGTCCTCAGGAACCCCGCCATCGCGTCGAGCGAGCGTGGGTCATCGGGGTCCACGCCGAAGGTGCCGACCTTGCGGAAGATGCCCAGCTTCCGGAGCTGGGCGATGTCCATCGGTGCCAGGGGCGCCCGCCCGGGCCAGAAGGTCGAGTGCAGGGCCAGCATCACGAGCGGGTCCCACCAGCTCACGTGGTTCATGCACGCGATGACCGGCCCCGGGTGCCCCGCGAGCGCCTCAAGGTGCTCGCGCGAGCCCTTGGCGAGGCGCACCGCGCTGAACTTCTTCGCGACCATCTTGTCCCGCGTCCACCAGGAAAAGAAGCGCGTGACATGGGGGCTGTAGGCGGGGGGGAGGAAGGGGGGCGGGGGTGGAGGGGTGGTGTCGTGCATGGCTGAGAGCGGGCGATTACCGGTCGAAAGACACCCCCTCCGTCATCGCTTCGCGATGCCACCTTCCCCGTCGGTAACGGGGGAGGATTCAGACGAACGAGACCTCCGGAAGGTCGGACACCTGCACGCGGGAGCCCTCGGGCATCGCCTTGGGCTCGCGGGCGCCGGCGCGGTCGCGCATCGTCTCGATGCCCAGGTCCTCCGCGACGCAGTACGCCGCGGTGACGCCCGACATCAGCACCATGGGCACGCCGGGCCCCGGGTTCGCGGAGCCCCCCGCGAGGTAGAGGTTCTTGAAGACCTTGGAGCGGTTGCGGGGCTTGAAGCCCCCCGCGAGCTTCCCGTGGCTCGCGAGCCCGTAGATCGCGCCCCCCTCCGCGTTGTACAGCTTCTCGATGCCGTCCGGGGTCAGGTGGTGCTCAACGACGATGCGCTCCTCGAGGTCGGGCATGCCCATGCGCTTCATCTTCTCGATGACGACGGGCCGGTAGGACTCGAGCAGCCCCCCCTCGCCCTCCCAGCGCTGGTGGTCGCGCTTGTAGGCGGTGTGGATGAGGACATACAGCGCCTCGCCCGGCTGCCCATCGACGACGGGCGCCTGGCCCGGGTCGGTCTTGCTCGGTGCCGCGATGTAGAGCGTTGGGTCGCGGGCCGGGATGCCCTGCGTGTAGATATCGTCGAACTCCGCGTGCGAGTCCTTGCTGAAGAGGAAGTTGTGGTGCGCCAGGTGCTCGTAGGGCTTGTTCAGGCCCAGGTAGAGCACCAGACCCGAGCACGCGGGCTTGTACTTGCTCGCGATCTTCTTCCGCTCGCTGGCCGCCGCGGGGTCCGCGATCAGGTCGCGGTAGGTCCGCTGCACGTCGCAGTTGGAGACGACCGCCGCCGCCTTCAGCGTGCGCCCGTCCTCGAGGACGACGCCCGCCGCCTTCCCGTCGTTGGTCAGGATGCGCTTGACCCGCTGCCCAGTGATGATCTCGACGCCCTGCTCGCGGGCGATCTTCTCGAGCGTGCGGGCAACCATCCGCGTTCCGCCCGGCGCCGCGCCCTTCGGGCCCATGGGGTACCAGCACCCGTTGTCGACCTGGGCCGCCGCGATAAGCCCCAGGATCGCGGGCGCGAGGAAGGGGCTGGAGCCCACATACTGCAGGAAGTGCTCGCAGAGCTGGCGGACGTGGGGCTCCGGGATGTGCTTGGCGATCGTCCCCGCGACGGTCGAGTGCATCCGCATCGCCACGACATCGCCCAGGAGGCCCGGGTCGCTGGGGGGGCGACGCATCATGTCGCCCACCGACCCCAGGTCGTTGTAGAAGAAGACCTTCTCACTCAGACGGAACATCCGGCGCGACCACTCGACGAACTCGAGGTACCCCGCCCCGGGCTTCTCCTGCGCGAACTGCTGGTCGAGCTTCTCGGCGAAGGCCTTGGGATCGCGCCGCAGGTCGATCGTCGTCCCGTCCTCGTACATGCAGCGCCACTGCGGGTCGAGGTCGACCAGCTCGCAGTAGTCCTCGGGCCGCCGACCCGAACGCTCGATGATCCCCCGGAACACCTGCGGGAGCGTGATGATCGTGGGGCCCATGTCGAAGGTGAAGCCCCGGTCCTCGATCAGGTTCATCTTCCCGCCCAGGTGGCTGTTGGCCTCCACCAGCGTGACCGGGACGCCATGGCTGGCCAGCTCGACCGCAGAAGCCAGGCCCGCGAGCCCGCCCCCGATGACGATGGCGCGCTTGTCAGTGCGGGGAGCGGCGGCGGAGGCGTGGGTGGGGGTGGGCTTGGGCTGGATCATCGGTCGGCGTCTCCATGGACCGCGGTGGGGGCAGGGCTCGGAACAGGGCCGGGGGCAGGAGTCGGACGGGGCGTGGTGACCGGCGCCCCGGCGGACCGGCGCCCGCCATACAGCCGGGCGATCATTCGGGCCATCTGTGCCGCCCGGTGCGGCGCAGGCTCGTCGAGGGGGGGACGGACCACCGGGTGCGTGCGGCTTACGAAGACCGGGCGCGTCATCGCCAGGAGCCCCGCCTCCCCCTGGCTGACGCCCCACCCCGACGCCCCGACGCCCCCGATGGAGGCCCCCGGGTGCGCTGTCGGGATCACGCAGTCGTTGAAGGTCACGGTCGTCGCGCCCAGGTGCGGCGCGAGCCGCCCCTCCGCCAGGCGCGGGCGACGCGTGAAGACGCTCGTCGCCAGGTGCTGGTCGCACCGCCGGTGGATCGAGAGCGCGTGCGCCTCCGATTCCACCGGGATCACGGCGCACGCCGGCCCGAAGTGATCGCCCGCGACCAGGTCCGCGTCCTCCGGGCAGTCCGCGATCGCGACGGGCCTCAGCCACGCCCCGACCGGGGGCTCCAAGACGCTCGACACCGACCGCCCGCCCGCGTCGACCGCTGCCTTCGCCAAGGCAAAGGTCCTCTCCGCGGAGCGATCATCGATCAGCCTGCGAGGTCGGGCCCCGCCCGCCACGAGGCCCAGGTCGCGCAGGAACTGGGGATACACAGGGCGTTCCACCAGGATCCGCCGGGGCGCCATGCAGGTCTGCCCCGCGTTCGCCTGCACCATGAACCAGATCGACCGCGCCGCCAGGTTCGTATCCGCATCCGCCAGCACGAACGCGCTGTCCCGCCCCGAGAGTTCGAGCGTGCTGGGCGTCAGCGTCGGCGCCAGCGCCCCCGCGATCGTCCGCCCCACCGCGGTCGACCCCGTGAAGACCACATGGTCGAACGCGTGGTCCCGGAGCAGCGCCTCCCCCGCCTCCCGCGTCGCGTCGACCGCGGTCAGCGTCCCCTCGGGCAGCCCCGCCTCGATCGCGAGCCTCAGGAGCGCCCCCTGCGTCCGCGGCGCGTGCTCCGAGGGCTTCACCACGACCCGGTTCCCCGCGACCAAGGCGTGCAGCAACTGGATCCCGAGCAGCCCCAGGGGGTAGTTCCAGGTCGCGATGATCGCGACCGTCCCCAGGGGCTCGCGCCGCACCGTCTGGCTCTGCCCCATCGCGATCAGCCCGCCCCCGCGCAGCGTGCGCGGCGCGAGCGAGCGCCGGGCTCGCCTCTCCAGCCACCTCGCGTTGGCCAGGATGGGCATCAGGTCCGCGGTCAGCGTCTCGAACCGGGGCTTGCCGATCTCCGACTCCGCGAGAGCGCTCAAATCATCGATCGACGACGCGACCCCCGCCCGGAACCGGGCCACCCACCCCAGCCGGGTCGACAGCGCCGCGCGGGACCAGTCCGAAGCCCCGTTCGAGGACCCGTTCGGGCTCGAAGCCGGGCCGACGGTCGGGATGGGCGTACGCTGGACCACGGGAAAGTATAGATCGCGGGGGGGCCGCCTCCCGATGCGGCCTGTCGGCTTCGCAAGGGGCATCGGAACCGTCCCCGCGAGCGAAGGGCGGGCCACAGGAGGGCTTCACGCGTGCAAGAGATCGGGACACCATCAGTCGCCATCGTCGGGGCCGGCCCCGGGGGCCTGGCCGCCGCGGTCATCCTCGCGTCCAGCGGGGCCCGCGTCACGGTCTTCGAAGCGATGGACCGCGTGGGCGGGCGGACGAGCCGGGTCGACGCCTTGGGAGACAACGGCGTCACCTACGGGTTCGACCGGGGCCCCACGTTTTTCATGATGCCCTATGTCCTGGATGAGGTCTTCGCGACCGCGGGCGAGAAACTGGCGGACCACGTCGAGCTCACCCGCCTCGACCCCATGTACCGCCTGCTGATCGGGCAGGAGGGCGGGGACCCCCTCCGCATCGACACGACTCAGGACATCCAGGAGATGGCCCGTCGCATCGGCAAGATCTCGCCCAGGGACGGAGAGGCCTTCCCGAAGTTCATCGCGGACAACCGCAAGAAGCTCCAGCTCAGTGAGCCCATCCTGCGCAAGGCCATCCGCAGCCCCCTCGACCTGGTCGACCCCAGGAACCTCCCGCTCCTGCCCATCCTGAAGCCCCACAAGACCGTGCACGACCTGCTGGGCGAGTACTTCACCGACGAACGCGTCAAGCTCGCGGTCAGCTTTCAGAGCAAGTACCTGGGCATGAGCCCCTTCGAGTGCCCGAGCCTCTTCACGATCCTCCCGCTGATCGAATACGAATACGGCATCTGGCACCCCAGGGGTGGCTGCCACGCCCTCTGCGAGGCGATGGCGACCGTCGCGGGACGCTGCGGGGCGGAGATCCGGCTGAACACGCCGGTCGAAAGGGTCGACTTCGCCGGGACGCGGGCGAACGGCGTCATCGTGAACGGGCAGCGCGAGGCCTTCGACGCGGTCGTCGTCAACGCCGACGCGACCTGGGCGATGAAGCACCTCATCCCCCAGAACCTGCGCACCACCGGCAAGGCCAAGGGCTACGCCGACGCGACGCTCGACGCCAAGAAGTACTCCTGCTCCACCGCGATGCTGTACCTGGGGGTCGAGGGCGAGATCGACCTCCCGCACCACACCATCTACACCAGCGCCAGCTACCGCCAGAACCTCGATGACATCACCGTGCACCGGCGCCTGAGCCAGGACCCCAGCGTCTACCTCTGCAACGCCAGCCGGACGGACCCGACGCTCGCCCCCGAGGGCCACAGCTCGCTGTATGTCCTCGCCCCCACGCCCAGCCTGCAGGCGGGCGGCAACGGGGCTCCGGCCATCGATTGGGAGGCCGAGTGGCCCGCGTACCGCGAGTCGATCTTCACACAGATGGAGACGATCTTCGGGCTGACGGATATCCGGGACCGGGTGCGAGCCGAGACCGTCATCCGCCCCCCCGAGTGGCGCGACATGGGCATCAACTTCGGCGCCACCTTCAACCTCGCCCACAACCTGGGCCAGATGCTGCACTGGCGACCGCAGAACCGCCTCGCGGGCTTCGAACGCCTCTACTTGGTCGGCGGCGGCACCCACCCGGGCAGCGGGCTGCCCACGATCTTCCTCTCGAGCCAGATCAGCTCCAAGCTCGCCTGCGGCGACCTGGGCATCGATTGCTCACTGGAATCGGGGGCGGTCGCGCCGCAGTTGGCGGGCGTCTGACCCGCCACCACCACGCGGGCCTCACGCGATCAGGCAGATCCACTCCGCAGCCCGCTCCACGCTCCGCATGATCACCCGCTGACCCGTCAGCGTGCCGGCGGGGCTCTCGAAGTCCACACGGATCATCCCCTCGTCCGAGGGCTCCTCGCCCGCGAAGGGCGTCTCGGGTGTGCGGGGTGCCGGCGCTGTGATCGCGGGCTCCCCGAACCGCACCGTCTGCCCCTCCGCGAAGGCGTCCGCCAACGTCGGTGCGTAGACGACGACCGACTTCACGCTCGCCGCCACGACCGCGATGACCACCCAGGCACCCAACTGCGCCTTCGTCCAGGCCCGCTTGGGCGGGTGGTCGTCGTGCGTGCTGGTCATGGGGTCGAACCGGTTCACGGGAGTCTTTCCTGTATTGACAAGGGCACCGCGCCGGGGGCCACGCCCCGGGCATGCTCGACAGTCTTCCAACCACCTTGTGAGTGCCAACGCTCCGAGAGACGCCGGCTTGCGGGGAGTTCCGAACCTTCGGATGCGCCGAGTGACGCGATCCGTCGGACCAACCCGCTCACCACGCCCTCTCTTCCGGGAAAGGACGCCGCCCGTTGCAAAACCGGTCGTTCCCGGGCCTTCCGGGCCCCGAGATCGCGCCGAATCGGGCGGTTTACCGAGTGCCCAACACCGGGTTGGGCACCGGGTCCGGAACGGGATTGGCCACCGGGGCGCCCGCCCCGGGCCGGGTCCTGACCGCCGGGCGGTCGGCCATCGCCTCCGCCGCCGCGTCGGGGTCGAGGTCCTGCAGCGCCGCGACGCCCCAGACCCCCGCTTTCTGGGCCTGGATCGCCCGGACCGCCGCGTCCGCCGCGGTGACCGTGGTGAGCATGGGGATGCCCAGTCGGACCGCGGTGGCGCGGATCTTGCCCTCGTCGGTGTTCCACCCCGTCTTCGTGGGGGTGTTGATGATGAGGTTGATCTGCCCGTCGGTCATCAGGTCCACGACGTTGGGGCGCACGCCCGAGTTGATCTTCTGGAGGACGACCGTCCGCAGCCCGTGCTGGGTGAGCACCTCCGCGGTCCCGCCCGTCGCGTAGACGGTGAAGCCCATGCTCAGGAGCGTGCGGGCCGCGTCGACGACCGCCCGCTTGTCCGCGGAGCGGACCGAGACGAAAACCCCGCCCTCGCTGGGGAGCTTCGTGCCCGCCGCGAGCAAGGCCTTGAGGTAGGCGTTGGGCAGGCTGACATCGACGCCCATCACCTCGCCGGTCGAGCGCATCTCCGGGCCCAGGACGAAGTCGACGCCCGGGAACTTCTGGAAGGGGAAGACGGGCGCCTTGACCGCGTAGGTCCCGGTGTCGGGCTTCTCGATGACGCCCTGCTCCGCGAGCGACCGCCCGAGCATCGCGCGGGCCGCGACCTTGGCCCAAGGGATGCTCTTGGCCTTGCCCACGAAGGGCACGGTGCGGCTGGCCCGGGGGTTCACCTCGATGATGAAGATCTCGTCGTTCTTCACCGCCAGCTGCAGGTTCATGAGCCCGCAGACGCGGAGCTCCTTCGCCAGCGTCCGCGCGATGTGCCGGATCTCCTCGACCGTCCGCCGGGGCAGGCTGAAGGGGGGCACAACACAGGTCGAGTCGCCCGAGTGCACCCCCGCGTGCTCGATGTGCTCCATCACGGCGCAGACGAGGGCCTGAGGCCCAGCCGCAGCCACTTCGTCTCTCCGTCTCTCCGTCTCTCCGTCTCCGTCGCCGACAAAGTCGGCGACCACATCCACATCCACCTCGATCGCCCCATCCAGGAACTGATCAATCAGGACCGGCGCCCCGTCGAGATCGGAGACATCGAGCGCCATGGTCATGTACTGCACCAGCGCCTTCTCGTCGTTGCAGATCTCCATCCCGCGACCACCCAGCACGTAGCTGGGGCGCACCAGCACCGGGTAGCCGACCTCCCGGGCCTTCTCCCGCGCCTCGTCGAGCGAGTGCGCGATCGCCCCCGCGGGGCGCTTGAGATTCAGCCGCCCGAGCAGGGCGTCGAAGTGCTCCCGGTCCTCCGCGAGGTCGATCGAGTCGAGGCTCGTCCCGATGAGCGGCACCCCCGCGAGCGCCAGCCCGTGCGCGAGGTTCAGGGGCGTTTGCCCACCGAACTGCACGATCACGCCCCGCACCGGCCCGGGCACCCGCTCGCCCCCCACCCCGTCTCTCCGCCTCTCCGTCTCTCCGCCTTGTGGCTCATTCAGCCGCTCAATCACATTCAGCGTGTCCTCGAGCGTCAAGGGCTCGAAGAAGAGCAGATCGCTCGTGTCGTAGTCCGTCGACACCGTCTCCGGGTTCGAGTTGATCATCACGCTCTCGAAGCCCAGTTCGTTCGCCGCGTGGGCCGCGTGCACGCAGCAGTAGTCGAACTCGATCCCCTGCCCGATCCGGTTGGGCCCGCCGCCCAGGATGATCACTTTCTCCTTCGCGGGGTCGCCCCCGATCTCGTCCTCCGCGGGGCGCTCGACCGTGCTGCCCTTCTCATCGATCTCGGTCCACCCGGGCTGATAGGTCGAGTAGTAGTAGGGCGTGATCGCCTCGAACTCCGCGGCACAGGTATCCACGCACTTGAAGACCGGCGTCACGCCCAGGCTTTCGCGGTAACGGCGCACCTTCAGGATCGTCTCCGAGTTGATCCCCCCCAGGTAGATCATCGCGAGCTGCGCATCGGCGTAGCCCAGGCGCTTGGCCTCGAAGAGGACCTCCTTCGGCACTTCCTCGAGCGTGTCGTACGAGCACAGCGTGTCCTCGAAGTGCACGAGTTGCTCGATCTGCTCGAGGAAGAAGGGATCGATCTTCGTGTGCTCGTGCACCCTTTCGACGCTCCACCCCATCTTGAGGGCGTACCGCACGTAGTACAGCCGCCCCTGGCTGGGCACCGCCAGCTTCCGCACCAGCTTGTCGATCTCGATGGGCCACTCGATCCGCTGCCCGTCCGCGGTGCGGAAGCCCAGGCTCGTCCGCCCGCCCGTCCCGGGGTCCGAGGTGGTGTCGTCGACCACCGGCCCCGCCTTCTTCGCCAGTTCCACCGCCCGCACCGCCGCGAGCCACTTGTCGTTGCGGTCGAGCCCCAGCCCGAACCTCTTGACATCCATCGAGCGGATCACCTTCTGCAGGCTCTCCTTGAAGGTCCGCCCGATCGCCATCGCCTCGCCGACACTCTTCATCTGCGTCGTCAGCGTCTCGTTGGCCTCCGGGAACTTCTCGAAGGTCCACCGGGGCATCTTCGTCACGACATAGTCGATGGACGGTTCAAAGCACGCGCTCGTCGTCCCCGTGATGTCGTTCCGCAGCTCGTCGAGCGTGTACCCCACCGCCAGCTTGGCCGCGATCTTCGCGATCGGGAACCCCGTTGCCTTCGAGGCCAGCGCCGACGACCGGCTCACGCGCGGGTTCATCTCGACCACGACGAACTCGAACTTCTTCTTCCCGTCCGGCCCGGGTTCGGGGTTCGGGTTCACCGCGAACTGCACGTTCGACCCACCGGTCTCGACGCCCACCGCCCGCATGATCTCGATCGCCGCGTCGCGGAGCACCTGGTACTCCTTGTCCGTCAGCGTCAGGATCGGCGCGACGGTGACCGAGTCCCCCGTGTGCACGCCCATCGCGTCGATGTTCTCGATCCCGCACACGATCACGCAGTTGTCCGCCTTGTCGCGGACGACCTCGAGCTCGTACTCCTTCCACCCAAGGAGGCTCCGGTCGACCTGCACCTGGTGGATCATGCTCGCGTTGATCCCCCGCGTCACCAGTTCGTCGAACTCGTCCGAGTTGTACGCGATCCCCCCGCCCCACCCCCCGAGCGTGAACGCCGGCCGGATGATCGCCGGAAGCCCGAACTGCTCCAGCAGCGCCCGCGCCTCCGCCAGCGTGTTGGCGGTCCCGGAGTCCGGCGTCCTGAGGTTGATCGCCTTGCACACCTCGCTGAAGGCCTTGCGGTCCTCCGCCTTGTGGATCGTGTCCCGCCTCGCCCCGATCATCTCGACGCCGAACCGCTCGAACACCCCCGCGTCGTGCAGGGCGCACGCGCAGTTCAGCGCCGTCTGCCCCCCCAGCGTCGGCAGCACCGCGTCGACGGGCGTCCCCCGCGACCGCTCCTTCTCCAGGATCTTCTCCACCGCCTCGGGCACGATGGGCTCGACATAGGTCCGGTCCGCCATCGCGGGGTCCGTCATGATCGTCGCCGGGTTCGAGTTCACCAGGACCACCCGGTACCCCTCGTCCCGCAGCGCCTTGCACGCCTGCGCCCCCGAATAGTCGAACTCGCACCCCTGCCCGATCACGATCGGCCCGGACCCGATGACCAGGATCGTGTGGATGTCGTCGCGCTTGGGCATAGATGGGGGTCCTCGAAGGGTGGCCGGGTTTGGGATCGCGCCGCACCCAATGTGAAGACGGCGCAAACTCGAACACGATAGCCCGCCTCTGGCCCCGAAAGGACCCCTCCGCCCCTCTGCTCCGCACCACGCCCGAAATTTCTCTTCCGACCCCTCACGCCGCAGCCACCCGCGCCGTCCATCGGGTATGACGGCCCTCGTGCTCCCCTCCCGAGCCACCCTGCTCCGCGCCCAGGCCGCAGAAGCGGCGCCGGCCTCCCCGACCCCCCACCTCGACGCTGAGTCCGCCGCCCGCCTCCGGCGCCTCGCCCGCGCCCTCGCCCGCACCCAGGACGAGGCCGACGATCTCGCCCAGGACGCCGCCACCCGCCTCCTCGAAAGGGCCCCCCACAAGATCGGCCACGCCGGCTACGAACGACGCGTCCTCACCCGCCTCTGGCTCGACCGCCACCGCTCCCTTACGCGCCGCCTCGCCCGTCTCGCCCGCGCCGCCTGGCAGAGGCCCACCGTCGACGCCGACGCCACTCCCGACCCCATGCACGCCCTCGTTCGCGGCGCCATGGACGCCCTCCCCGCCCGCCAGCGGGCCATTCTCACCCTCGTCGTTGTCGAGGGCCTCACGCACGCCCAGGCCGCGGCGTCTCTCGGGTGCAGCGAGGACGCCAGCCGCCAGGCCCTCGCCGCCGCCCGCCGCAGCCTGCGGAAAGCGCTGGAAGGACGCGTCTCATGACCACCAACCGCCCAACACTCACCGACGACCAGCTCGACGCCCTCGTCCGCCGCGCCGCCCTCGCGGGCCCTGTCGACACCGCGCGCACCCCGGGCCCGGGCCTCCCGATCCTCACCCGCCTCCTCATCGCCCTGGGCTTCTTGGGCACCGCCGGCGCCGCCATCGCCCTCGCGGTCATCCTCACTCGCCCCGCCCAACCCACGCCCGCCCCCGCGATCGCGGACGCCACGCCTCCAGCCTCTGAACCCATCCCCGACCCCACCCCCGACCCCACCCCGCCCACCCGCTCCTTCTTCGTCGCCCGCTTCACCCCCGAGGAGTCGAGAGCCCTCGCCTCCGCCCTCTTCCCGGAGAACCGACCCGAGCGCGAGCCCCCGTCCGTTTCCCAGGAGCCCCCCCCCCCCCCCCCCCCGCCCCCCCCCCCCCCCCCCCCCCCGTGCCTACCCCCGACCCCGCCCGCCTCGACCACATCCTCGCCCTGGGCCAGGCCCTCCGCTCCGCGATGACCGCCAATGACACCCTCGACCTCATGCACCCCGACCAGCAGATCGAGGCCTGCCGCGTCTGGGCGCAGGACCCCAGCCTCCGCCCCGTCGCCTTCGAGCGCCTCCAGCAGCTCGCCTCCGACCCCGCCCTCGCCGAACAGGTCAGCCAGACCGCCCAGGCCCTCGCCCGCGACGCCGCGCTGCGCCCCTGGCTCATGAGTTACGGATTCCAGGACACCGCCCGGGCCAAGGCCGAGAAGCCAACCCGGCGCACCACGAAAGGAGGCGCTTGATGGCGCTCAAGATCACCACCGTCGCCGCACTCAGCGTCCTCGTTGCCGCGGCGGGGCTGCCGCTGGCGGTCGGGCAAAATCAGCCCAGCAGCGAACAGACCGAGGCCCTCCGCCAGGCCGCGATCGAGCGTCACAACATGATGATGCAGCAGCAGATGGTGCAGAACGAGATCCGCGTCTACGACCTGGGCGACGTGCTTGGTGATGAGCCTGCCAGGACGATCCGGGCCTTCGAGGCCCTGCTCGGCGGCGTCCTCATCGCCGGGGTCGGGGGTGACCGCTACGCGGTCAACGCGAGGCCCGACGAGCACGAACGCTTCGAAGCCCTGCTCGCGCAGCTCCAGCAGGGGGCCGATGACGAAGAAGCCGACGCCGACGACACCGACCGGACCTACACCGTCCGCATCCTCGCCGGCATCGCCCCCGACGCCGACGCCCCCTCCGTCGGCGACCGCTTCCCGAGAAGCGGCATCGAGGTGCTCTTCGCCCCCCAGATCACCGTCAACAGCGGCGACACCGCCTCCGTGAGCGCCCTGGAAACCGAGACGTACATCGCCGGCTACCAGCCCGTCGTCTCCAACAACGCCGTCGCCTACGACGCCGGCACCGACGAGATGCAGACCGGCGTCGAGATGGAGATCACCGTCGAAGACGACGGCGATGACGCCGTCGAGATCAATCTTGAGGGCCGCATCGCAACGGGAGAGGTCCGCGAGCAGACGCTCAAACTGGGCGACTCCTCGCTCCCCATCGGCCTCCCGTTCGTCCGCGATCGCAACATCGAGGCCCGCATCACGCTCCCCGCGACCGATGGCCCCACCATCGTCGCCTCCCTCCCGGGCTTCGAGCCCGGGACCAGGCTCATCATCGCGGTCCATGTCGCCGACTTCGGACGCCGGCGGGGTCAGTAAAGCAACGACGCCCGGGTGCCGTGGTCAATCCCGCGCCAGCGGGATAGGCCACGAACACAAGAGTTGGGTGCCGTGGTCTGACGAGCCGCAGGCGAGGAAGGCCACGAACGGAGGTCGTCCGCAAAAAACGAGAAACGCCCGCGCCGACCCCGGCGCGGGCGTTCACATCAAACCCGGGCCCAAAGCC
>DAIQNV010000021.1:0-47766 GCA_036788215.1 Phycisphaerales bacterium
CCGCTTCATCGAGACCCCGTTGCTTGCAGCACCATCCCTACGGTGCTTCACGAGCGACGGGGTCTTGTGCATGGAACGCCGGGGTGTCGAGCACCTTTCGCCCCGCCGGGCCCAGCAGGGTGCGGAGGGCCTGGCGACCGATGCTCTCGGCGATCGCGTGCAGGTGATGCTTGCTCAGGCGGATGACGCAGGTATCCCGCGCGGTCTCGGGCAGGAGCACCGCGGTCGGGTCGAGCCCGTAGGCCCGGCAGCACGCGGCAAGGAACGACGCCGGGATGCGGCTGGAGCCGTTCATGTAGCGTCGGACGGTCTCGGAGTGGAAGCCCGTCCTGCGGGCGATCTCCGCGTGGCTCCAGTCCCGGGGGAGGGCGGCTCGCAGGGCGTCCACGATGTCGCTGTCGTCGAGCGGACTCTGGAAGGCCTGTAGCGGGCGCCGGGGCGGCGGCGCGGGCGCCCCGGGCTTGGGGTGGCCGGTGGTGCTTGGGATCGTGCCGTTCTCGTGTAGTATGCCACGCATCTGAGGGAAGCCGACGGGAGCGGGGCGGGGCGCTCACCCATTCTGGAAAGAATGCCGGAGATGTGTGTGGAAGGCGACGGGGGCGAGATCACGCGGGTGCTGCGGCAGGTCGCTGACCGGTCTCCCGGGGCTGTGGACGAGCTGCTCGCCCTGGTGCTCGACGACCTCCGGGCCCAGGCCCGGGCCCGGCTGAGCCAGATGCCACCCTGGAGAACGCTGAGCCCGACGGCGCTCGTGAACGAATCCTTCGTTCGCATATTCGGTCGCGGAACCACACCTTCGTGGAATGATCGTAAGCACTTTTTCCTGACAGCCTCCCGGGCGATGCACGATATCATCGTGGAGCGGGCACGGGCCGCGACGCGGCTCAAGCGAGGCGGTGGGCGACGGCGCGTCCCCCTCGACGATGCAGAGCTCACAGCCCACGATGAAGCAACGCAGTTCCTCGACCTCTCGGAAGCCTTGGCGCGGCTGGAAGCCGAGCGTCCCCGGTGCGCCGATGTCGTCCGCCTGCGGTTCTTCGCCGGGTTGTCCGAGTCAGAGATCGCGTCGACCCTCGAAATCTCGCCCGCGACGGTGCGTCGGGAGTGGCGCGTGGGCAAGGGCTGGCTGCTCCTTCGCCTGGGGGGGGAGAAGGATGCCGGAGCGGACACTCGCGACGAGTGACACGGGGCCTTGCCGGGAGAGCCCCGCGTGAGCGTCACCTCAGAGGCCCTGGAACTGGCGAACGCGCTCGCGGAGCTCCCTGTGGGTGAGCGTCGCGGGGCGGATGTGGCCCTGGGGCATCCGGCTGAGGTCGTGGAACTCGCCCACAGGATCCTGGATGCTGCGGACGCGAGCGATGCGTTCGAGGACGGGGTCGGGGCCGCGTTTCCCGGGCTGCTGGCTTCGGAGTGCTTCGTTCCCCTGGGGTTCCGGCTCGTGCGGGAGCTCGGGCGGGGCGGGATGGGGGTTGTCTACCTCGCGGAGGACACCACGCTCGGACGCTTCGTCGCCCTCAAGACGATCGGCGTCACCGCGGCCTTCGATGCCAAAGCGGAGGCCAAACTGCTGCGGGAGGCCAAGGCGGCGGCCCGCCTCGATTGCCCCACGATCGTGCCGGTGTACAGCGCGGGCACGGTGGCGGAGGTCGCCTACATCGTCTCCGCTTTCATCGACGGGGAATCGCTCTCCGAGCGGCTTCATCGGATGCGGGAGGACCAAGCCGGGCAGAGCCTGCCGGTGACGAGCCCGGCGTGGGTGCTGAACGCGGTGCGCATCGTGCGGGACATCGCCCTCGGGCTCGAATACGCGCACGAGCGGGGCGTCCTGCACCGCGACGTGAAGCCGGCGAACATCCTGCTCGACGAGCACGAGCGGGCGTATCTCACCGATTTCGGGATCGCCTCCCTCGTCGACGAGCCGGACCTGACTCAGGCGGATGCCCGGGCGGGCACGCCCGCCTACATGAGCCCGGAGCAGGCGAACGGGCGCGCCGATGACATCGGCCCCTGGAGCGACGTGTACTCGCTGGGCGTGACGCTCTACGAGTGCCTGACGCTGGATCGTCCGAGCCGGACGGATGCGACCGGGCCGGTTCGCCGGCTCAACCCCGCGGTGTCGAAGCAGATCGCCCTGATCGTCGAGCGATCCACGGCGCCGGACCCCGAGGCCCGGTTCCGGTCGGCGGGCGCGATGGCGTCGGCGCTGAATCGGGTGCTCGCGGGCCGGAAGGCGGCACCGGGCGATGGCCCGCGCAGCCGGTTGAGCCCCCGCCTCCTCCGACGCTGGGTCCCGTTCGCTGCTGCGGGCGTGGCGCTCGCGGTCGGCGGGGTATGGGTCGCGAGTCTGCCCGCGTTCGCCCCCGCCCCGTCGTCCGTCGTGCAGGGGACGCTGCGGGTCACCGGCCCCCGCGGGAGCACGGGCACCCTGCGCCCGCTCGACCCCTCGACGGGCGGGCTGGGTCCGGAGCGGAGTCTGCGGGGGCTTCCCGCCGAAACCCGGGTGGACCCGGGCCACTACCTCGTGTCGGCGTCCCTTCCGACAGGCGTTGCCCAGCGCTCCGTCGTCGTCGATTCCGGTTCTCAGCAGGTGGTCGACCTTGGAGACCCGGTCCCGCCTGACGTGACCGGCATGGTCCGTATCGAAGGTGGCGTGTATCGCGTGCAGGACATCTCCGCGACCCCGGGGAGCGTCGCGGACATCGAGGTGGCGATCGATCCCTTCTGGATCGATCGGCACGAGGTGACCAACGCTGCGTACAAGCTCTTCGTGGACGCCACCGGCGCGGATCGCCCGGCGTTCTGGCCCGAGCCTTACGACCCGGCATGGGACGATCTCCCGGTGACGGGCGTGAGCGTGGACCAGGCGGCCCAGTACGCCACCTGGGTCGGGAAGCGCCTGCCGACCTCCGCGGAGTGGGAAGCCGCGGCCCGGGGTGGCGGGGCCAGCATCTATCCCTGGGGGAATTCGGCATCCTCGCTCGGTCACCTGCCCCAGAACGAACAGGCGATGCTGCTCGCGTTCACCGCGGCGCGCCAGCCCGAGGAAGCGGTCCGGGCGTATCTCGCGGGCGTCAGCCCGGTCGCCGAACCGGCGGGCGGGGTCGACATCACCCCGAGCGGGCTGGTGAACATGCTCGGGAATGTGCGCGAGTGGACCGCGACGCGCGTCCCCGCGGGGAGCTCCACGCCGACCGCCTGGGCCGCGGTGCAGAAGGCATGGGCCTGGACGACGCCGGTCGGCGCGAATCCCACGCTGCGGGGGTTCAGCACGTTTACCCCAACCTCCCAGTTTATCCATCTTGGCTTCCGCTGCGCGGTTTCCGCGCACGAGTGACCGATCTCACGGGCTTTCTCGCTCCGAGGTGATCGCTCCGCCCCGAACCCGGCGGCTCTGGCGGGGGTCGCACGGAGTCGTATGACCGCACAGGGTCTCTGGCCAGGGGGGCATCCATGGCTGTCGGCGACGTCATCATCGAGATCGTGGTTCCGCAGCAGCCCTCTGCTTCGACCGAGTCCGCATCGGAGTACATCCAGCAGGTCAAGCAGCAGGTCGACGCGTTCACGATCGCTAACGGGATATCCCCGGAGCGCTTCGAGTGGACGAACCGGTACGACATCCCCGAAGCGGTCGCGTCGACGCCCGTGTTCCTCGAAGGGTTGCTCGCGGACAGTTCGATCGACCTGAGCACCTACACGATCGTGCACATCCCGCTCGACAGCGGCGCGATCGCCTACTGCTACTCGGAGAACCTGATCTACTGCTACGGGACCTTCATGCTCGTCCCGCGCAGCGGGCCCCCCACCGACAACGCCCTCGTCGTTACGGTGAACCTCGAGAGCGGCCCATCGGTCGACGTGCCCATGACCTTCATCGTGCGTTGGCAGCAACCCTTTCCGGGCTGATGCGAGACGGCGCTGTCGTTCCGGATCAGGACCGCAGTCGCCAGAGCTTGCGGACCGCGTCGAGGAAGGCCTCGATCTTGTCGGGGTCCATCTCGCGGAGTTCCATGACCTTCCTCGCCAGCGCGAGGCCGGTCTCGCCCTCTTCGTAGACGGAGATGACCTTGTCCCAGCCCTGCAGGGCGTCGGCCTCGGCGAGATAGCGGGCCCGCATGATGATCTGGATGTCGGGGTTGAGCTCCTTGGCGATCTGGACAAGGTCGGAGCGCTTGTCGGCGTTCGGGAGCGTGACGACGAGGTACTTGGCGGAGCGGACGCCCGCGTCGTCGAGGATCTCGGGGCGGGTCGCGTCGCCGAAGATCGCGGAGTGCCCGCTGGCACCGATGGACTCGACGGAGCGGAGATTCATCTCGATGACGACGGTGTGGAAGCCGGCATCGACGAGCAGGGCGTCGACGAGCCGCCCGACGGGGCCGAAGCCCACGACGATCGCGAGAGGCTTGTCGGTCTGCGCGATGCGGTGGGAGGCAACCTCGTTGATCTCGCGCCGCTTGCGCTCGGACCGACCGTTGAGCAGGGCCCAGAGCCACGGGACGCCCCGCGCCGCGTGCTCGACGCGGTCGAGGGCGCCAAAGAGCAGGGGGTTGATGGTGATGGAGATCATGGCGGTGCCCACCAGGATGTGCTGGCCCTCGGGCGGGATGACGCCGTTCAGCAGGGCGACCTGGCCCAGGATGAAGGAGAACTCGCCGATCTGCGCGAGCCCGAGCGCCACCGTCAGGCCCGTGCGGGCGGGGTAGCCCAGGATGGCCACGATGACGAGGGCGGCGATGGGCTTGACGATCATCACGATGCCGAGCCCCGCCGCGAGCATGAGGGGCTCGCGCAGAATGAACGCGGGGTCGAAGAGCATGCCGACCGCGACGAAGAAGAGGACCGCGAAGGCGTCCCTCAGCGGGAGCGCATCCGCCGCCGCCTGGTGGCTCGTTGGGCTCTGCCCCACGACCATGCCCGCCAGGAAGGCCCCGAGGGCGACCGACACGCCGAACGCGGCGGCCGACCCCACCGCGATCGCGATCGACATCACGAGGACGGTCAGCGTGAAGAGCTCGCGGGAGCGGAGCTTCGCGACCTTTGCGAGCAGCCAGGGGATGAGGCGCGAGCCTGCGAAGAGGACGAGAGCGACGAGTACGGCAAACTTCAACAGCGCGAGCCCGACCGCAGCGAGGATGCTGCCCCCCGCAGCGGAGGCGGCCCCCGCCGCCTCGACCGCGCCCTCGATGGTGATCATGGGCACGAAGACGAGGGCCAGAACGGTGAAGACATCCTCGACCAGCAGCCACCCCACCACCGAGTGCCCATGGACGGTTGCCAGCATCTGGCGGTCCATGAGCACGCGGAGCAGCACGACCGTGCTCGCAACCGCCACGGACATGCCGATGACCATGCCCGACTGCCAGGGCCAGCCGAAGGCGAGGAAGATGAGCGTGCCGACGATGGTCGCCGCGAGGCTCTGCACGACCGCGCCGGGGATGGCGATCCGCCGGACCGCGACGAGGTCGGCCAGCTTGAAGTGCAGCCCGACGCCGAACATCATGAGGATGACGCCGATCTCGGCGAGCTGGTGGGCGATCTTCTCGTCGCCCACGAAGCCCGGCGTGTAGGGGCCGATCACGACGCCACCCAGGAGGTAGCCGACGATCGGCGACAGCCCGAGGCGCTTCGTGAGCAGGCCCAGCAGCCAGGCCGCGGCGAGGCCCGCCGCGAGCGTTGTGAGCAGCGGGAGCTCGGTGATCGCAGCGGCAAGGGTCGGGGACACATCGGGCATGGCGGATGGTACCTGTTCCGAGGGGCTCGATTCGGGTTGACCGCAGCGCCCGGGTGCCCCGGTTCCCGGGGTATTGCCAGTGCGGGGCGGGGAGCGGCGGGTCGCGGGTCGTGCGGGCCGAAGGACGTTTCAGGAAACAGCCCGGGTGCGCCGGCATTCCGGAGCGGCGACCCCGCGTGCGGAGCAGCTCGGGTGATCGCCCGCCCGTCGGGTTCACTCCGGCGTGGCCCGGCGTGCGTGAGGGTGCGTCCGGAGGTCGCTCCGGATCGCAAGAATGCAAACCGCCCCCCCCCGTGGGCTCCGACGAAGGACCGCGACCCGCGACCCCGCACGGTGCGCGGACGCCATAGCGGAGAGCGTAGTGGCGGAGTTCCGCGTCGGGTATCGTGTGGCACCCTCCCCGGGCGGGGCGATCGTGAGCCCATTCATCCGGGGGCCGACCCGGCCCGAGAACTGACCCTCGCATGAAGTTTGCCGCTGCCCAGATGATGGTCTTCCTCGCCGAGCGCCGCACCAAGCGGAACGTGCGCTCGCTGGTGAAGTTCCTGGGCGTGCTGGTGTCGGTGGTCGTGGCGTACAGCGTGCTCTTCCACTTTCTCATGATGCAGGAGGGGCAGCAGCACAGCTGGGTGACGGGGTTCTACTGGACGCTCACCGTGATGTCGACCCTGGGCTTCGGGGACATCACCTTCGAGAGCGACCTGGGCCGCATCTTCTCGATGATCGTGCTCATGTCGGGCATCGTGTTCCTGCTCATCCTGCTGCCCTTCACGATCATCCAGTTCTTCTACGCCCCCTGGATGGAGGCGCAGGCCGCGGCGCGGACGCCACGGGAAGCCCCCCCCGGCACCTCGGGCCACGTGATCCTGACGCGGTACGACGCGGTGGGCGCCGCTCTGATCCGCAAGCTCCGCCAGTTCGGGTACGGGTACGTGCTGCTGGTCTCCGACTTTGAAGAAGCGAGCCGCCTGCACGACATGGGGCTGACGGTGATGTACGGGCCCATCGAGAACCCCGAGACCTTCCGCCTCGCCCGCGCCGAATCGGCAGCCCTGGTCGCCGCGACGAGCGACGATGTCATCAACACCAATGTCGCCTTCATGGTCCGGCAGGTGAGCCCGGATGTCCCGGTGATCGCCACCTCGACGAGCGTCACCGCGACCGCCATCCTCGAGCACGCCGGGGCGTCGGCGGTCCTGAGGCTCGGGGAGATGATGGGCCGCTCGCTCGCGCGGTGCATGGTGGGCGGGGACGCGGTGACCCACATCGTGGGCGAGCTCGACGAGCTGCTGATCGCGGAGGCCAACGCCCACCGCACACCCCTCGTGGGCAAGTCGCTGCGGGAGAACCGCCTGCGCGACCTCGGCGTCAGCGTCATCGGGCTCTGGGTGCGGGGCGAGTTCCAGCACGCGACGCCCGATACCGTCGTGGGCGAGCACACGATCCTCGTCCTCGCCGGCTCTGCGGCGCAGCTCGCGACCTACGACGAGGAGTTCGTCATCTACAACGTCTCGGTCAACCCGGTCCTCATCATCGGCGGGGGTCGCGTCGGCTCCGCAGCCGCCCGCGCGCTCGAGGAGCGGGGCGTCGACTACCGCCTCGTCGACCTCGATCCCGATCGCCTCGGCGACGACCCGCGAAGCCTCACCGGCGATGCCCGCGACCCCGAGGTCCTGCGGGCGGCGGGCCTCTTCGATGCGCCGGCCGTCTTGATCACCACCCACGACGACAGCCTCAACATCTACCTCACGATCTACTGCCGCAGCGTGAGGCCCGACATCCAGATCATCAGCCGCGCGACGCTCGAGCTCAACACCGAGACGCTGCACCGCGCCGGTGCCGACTTCGTCCACTCCTACGCGACCATGGGCGCGATGAGCATCTTCAACCAGATCAAGGGCGACCGCATCGTCACCGTCACCGAGGGGCTCGATATCTTCCGCGTGCGCGTGCCCAGGTCGCTCGACGGGAAGACGCTCGCAGAGTGCGGGGTGCGGGAAAGGACCGGGTGCACCATCGTGGCGCTGCGGGACGCGGACAGCCGCCTCACGGTCAACCCGCCGGCGGACGCCCGCCTCGCCACCGGGCAGGAAATGGTCCTGGCAGGCAGCGACAAGGCCGAGAACCGGTTCCTCGAGCAGTTCGGGGAGGCTTAAGCGGACCCCGGGATCAGGATTTTGCCCCCGGAACGGGCCGGAGCCGGGTCGGCGTTTCCGCGTGCCTATGCTCTGCGTTGACAAACGCCGGTGGCCTCTGCCGTCGCGTGCATCCCGGGTCCGCCCGGGCGGTGCGACGGACGTGAGAATCTGCTGGCTGCGGACGAGGGGCGTGTGCCCCCGACCGCCCATGGCAGCCGGCCGCACTTGTCCCCATCACCATCGGGCCGAGGACGCCCCAACGATCCCACCGCGCGGTCTTCCCGCGGGGTGGACGGAGTTCGCTCTCTTTGCAGACATTCTCATCCCTCGGACTTTCCAAGCCCCTGCTCGACGCCATCGCCCAGGAGGGGTACGACACCCCCACCGCTGTCCAGGCCGGCGCCATCCCGCCGGTGCTCGCGGGTCGCGATGTGCTGGCCCTCGCGCAGACGGGCACCGGCAAGACCGCCGCCTTCGCCCTTCCCATCCTCGACTGCCTGCTCGGGATGAAGGCCGATAAGGCCGCCCGAGGCACCGCCGGTCCCCGGGCCCTGATCCTGTCGCCCACCCGCGAGCTCGCGACGCAGATCGCCGGCAGCATGCGCGACTACGGCAAGCACACCGGCCTGACCGGCTGCGTGATCTTCGGCGGGGTCCGCCAGTCCCAGCAGGTGCGGAACCTGCGCCGGGGCGTCGACATCATCGTTGCCACGCCGGGCCGGCTCATGGACCTCATGGACCAGGGCCACGTCGACCTCAGCAACATCCGCGTGCTCGTCCTCGATGAGGCCGACCGCATGCTCGACATGGGCTTCATCGCCCCGATCCGCAAGATCGCGGCCCAGCTCCCCAAGGGCCGCCAGTCCCTCATGTTCTCCGCCACGATGCCCCGCGACATCGCCCAACTCGCCAGCACGCTGCTGACCGACCCGGTGCGTGTCGAGGTCGCCCCCGCCAAGCAGGTCGAGCTCAAGATCGAGCAGAAGCTGCACATGGTCGATGGCAAGGACAAGTCCACGCTGCTCGAGAAGCTGCTCCAGGACGCCGCGGTGCTCCGCGCCGTCGTCTTCACGAAGACCAAGCACGGGGCGGACAACCTCACCCACCGCCTCGCCCAGGGCGGCGTGCAGGCCGAGTCGATCCACGGGAACAAGTCCCAGAACCAGCGCGACCGGGCGCTCCACGCCTTCCGCTCGGGCCGGGCCCGGGTGCTCGTCGCGACCGACGTCGCCGCCCGAGGGCTCGACGTCGACGGGGTGACCCACGTCTTCAACTACAACCTGCCCAACGAGCCCGAGGCCTACGTGCACCGCATCGGTCGCACCGGCAGGGCGGGCGCGACCGGCATCGCGGTCTCGTTCTGCGACCCCACCGAGCGGGGCTTCCTCCGCAGCATCGAGCGCCTGATCGGGCGTCAGCTCGATCTCGCCTCGGGCGAGCGTCGCGAGTCGAACGGGCCCCGGAACGCCCCGCGTCCCGTGCCCAGCAAGGGCCGCAAGCGCCCGGTGCGCTCCGACGACCGTGGCCCCGGTGCCGGCGCCGGGGGCAAGCCCGGCAGCCGCAAGCACCGTGGCAGCCCGACCGGGGGCAAGCCCGCCCGCAGCGCGCCGAAGGCCGGCCGGCGGTAATCAAGAGCCCCACCCGCGGGATCAGTCATCACTGCGAAGGCGCCAGGGGCGACCGCTGTCCCCGCGCTCGGTCAGCACCGCCGCGTCCTGCTCGAGGAGCCAGCCCTTGAGCGCTGCCCGCATGCGGGAGGCGAGCCGGGGCTCGGCATCGGCAAGATCGTTGCGCTCGCCGATATCCGCGTCGAGGTTGAACAGCTGCCCCCGCCCGTCCTCGTACCGCAGGATGTACTTCCACGGACCCGCGATCATCACCCCACCCGGGAATCCGCCCTGGTTGGAGTAGTGCGGGTAGTGGAAGTAGAGCGGGCGACCGGCGTCCCGGCCCGCGACAGCGGCGCGCATCGAGCGACCCTCGAGCGCCGTCAGCCTCGGGTCGAGCTCCACTGGATCGGCCCCGATCGCGTCCAGGATCGTGGGCAGGATGTCCGAGGTGTGCACCGAGTCGGTGATGTTTGCCCCCGCCGGGGTGACGCCGGGCCAGCGGAACAGGAAGGGCACCCTGATCCCGCCCTCGTAGAGCCACCCCTTGCCCCCGCGCAGGGGCAGGTTGGCGGTGGGCGACCCCTCCGCGGTGCTCAGGCCCCCGTTGTCCGAGACCACGAACACGATCGTGTCATCCGCCACGCCCAACTCCTCGAGCGCCCCGAGCAGCCGGCCGAATTGCTCGTCCATCGCCTCCACCATCGCGCCGTACACCGCATGGTCCTGCTTGACACGGACCAGCCTCTCGCGATCCACGGGCCAGACCTGCTCCTCCGTCGCGAAGCGGTCGTCCTCCGACCACCCCAGCTCGCGGGCCCGGGCCTCGTACTTCTCGATCAGGTCGGGCCGGCCCTCGAGGGGCGTGTGCACCGAGTAGTAGCTCAGCGTCGCGAAGAACGGGCGCTCCTGATCGCGTTCCCGAAGCCACGTGATGGTCTCGTCCGTCAGTCGTGCCGGCAGGTGCTCACCCTCCGGTCCGTCGAGCCCGATGTTGTACGGCGCGAAGTACCCGTTATCGCCCGGGCCGCCCCGGAACGAACCGGCGATGTTCTTGTCAAACCCCCGGTTCTGAGGCAGGTGGCGGGCGACACCACCGAGATGCCACTTGCCCACAAACAGCGTCTGATAGCCAAGCGGGCGCAGGACCTCCGCGATCGTGAGCCGGTCGTTGGGCAGGAAGTTGATCCGGTCAGCGGAGAGGAACCGCGCACTCCGAGCGGGCTGATCCCAGAACCACTCCGTCGCGCGATCGCGGGCCGGGCTGACCCCGCTCATGATGCTGACCCGCGTCGGGCTGCACACCGGCGAAGCCGCGTAGCCCCGCGTGAAGTTGACCGCGGTCTCTGCGAAGGACGCGAACGCCGGTGTCTCGTAGAAGGTGCCGGGATTGTTCGGCGCGATATCCGCCCACCCCAGGTCGTCGATGATGACCAACAGGACATTGGGAAGGGTCGCGGGCGCACGCTGCGCCGCCACGGGCGGGGGCGCCGCCAGCAGCAGGGCGACGACGACGAGAAGCTGAGCAACGCGAGTGGAGCAGAACATGCAGCAAAGTCTCCCACAAATCGAGCGACAGCACAGGAGCCGGAGAGCTCCCCTCGTGAGGCACTAAATCAAGTCGGGAGGCCAAACCTCTCGGACGCTGCACGCCACGCCCAGGGCGGAATGGCGCAAGCCCGGGCTCGACCAGCAAACGCGGGGCGCCGCTTGAGGGCGACGCCACGCGATCCGGGATTGTTTGCGTCGCAAGCCGCAGCGACGCAAAACGGACAGAGCCGCAGAGGAGCAGGGCTTCCCGCTCCGACGCTAGGTTAAACGCTCAACATGCGAGAGAAAAGACCAGATCGCCGGTTCCATCATCATTTTTTGCAATCGCTCCAGGGCGATCCCCGAAATCGGTAGGGTTCATCCCGCTACCGACGCGCGTCCTCGGTCACATCCGGGCGCACCGAGATCACCAGGGGCTCCAGATCGATCACCCTTGCCCCGTCGCCCGCCCGCACCACGCGGAAGGTCGACTCGAGCCCCGTCGCGTCGCGATAGCGGTCCATGACCGCGTCGGTCACGCGTTCGATCGCGTCGCTCTCAATCAGGGCGACGGTCCAGCCGCCGAAGCCGCCCCCGGTCATCCGCGCGCCGTAGACGCCGGGCTGCTCGTTCAGGATCGACACCAGCGTGTCGACCTCCGGGCAGGAGACGCGGTACACCTCCGAGAGCGAGCGATGACTCTCGGTCATCAGCACCCCCGCCTCGTGCAGGCGCATCCCCGTCAGGCACCGGGCGAAGGCCCGGACCCGCTCGTTCTCCGTGACCACATGCGTCGTCGCGTCCACCTCAACCGGGGAGAGCGTCGCGGGGAGGCTCTCTAGGGCATCGATGCCCAGCTCGCCCAGGGCGCCCACCCCCAGCTTGGGCAGGGCCGATTCGCACGCCGCACGACGCGAGGCGTAGCCCCCGTCGTCATTCGCGTGGCGCACGGCACTGTCAAAGATGACGAAGCAGGCGGTCCGCGACGGGGGCATGGGCACCGCGAGGCGGGTGTTCTTCCCGAAGTCGATCCGGATCGCGTGTCCCGCCTGGCCCAGCGTCGAGACCAGCTGGTCCATCAGCCCGCAGGGCGTGTTCGTGAAGACATGCTCCGCGTGCTGGCAGGCCTTGGCCTTCTCGATCGGATCGAGGTCGAGGCCCCACATCGATTCGAGCGCCGTCGCGATCGAGACCTCGAGCGCCGCGGAACTCGACAGCCCGCTGCCCGGGGGGACATCGCTCGCGACCGCCATGTTCACGCCCGACGCCCCGGGGGCGAACCGGCGACGCATCGCCTCAAAGGTGCCCGCGGCATAACGAACCCACCCGGGCTGGCCCGTGAGTTCCCCGGGCTCGAGCCGCCCGTTCAGGGCGATCTCGGTCGTCCCGTCCAACTCGCTCGAAACAGCACCGAAGCCACCCTCGCGCGGGCCGATCACACAGACACACCCGTCCTCAAGGGCCGCCGGGAAGACGAGCCCCAAGGCATAGTCGGTGTGGTCCCCGATGAGATTGACCCGGCCCGGCGCGAAAGCCGCATGGGTGGGCTCGCTGCCGAAGGCCTCGCGGTACTTCGCGAGGGCACGGGTCAGAGCATCGTCCTGGGTCAGACGCGTGCCCCGGCATGGTCGCATCGTGGACATGAATGCTTCTCCGTGCGAGTGGCGGTGCCCGCAGAGGTAACGATACAAGATCGGCGGGCGAGGGTCAATCGTTTAACGTGAATTAGACCCGAACAGCTAGCGAGAACCGGCCTCGCTGCGAGACTCCGTGCTCCGATACCCTCGATTCGGGGTCTATCTCGCCAGTGATGAAGACGCCCGGACGACCAGCTCCGCCTCGTGGCGCCCTTCAAAGGAACGCGCCTCGCGCCCCAGGCGCTTGAGCGTCGCCTGCACCAGGCTCTCCGCGACCCGCCCGATCGGTTCCCGCACGACGGTCAGGCCCCCGCTCAGCCACCGGGCCGAAATCGGATCGTCATAGGTCGCGACCGCGAGGTCCTCGCCCACGCGGCGTCCCATCGCCCGGACCTGGTGCAGGACCGCCGGGATGACCGTCGCGTTGTGCACGAATAGGCAGTCGATCCCGGGCTCCTTGAGGAGCAGACGCTCCGCTGCACCTGCCCAGTCCGCCAGGTCCGACTCCTGCGAGAGCGAGACGCACTGGGTCGGGTCGACGAAGAGGCCCAGCCTTGTGAGCGCCTCCAGATGGGCAGCGGCTCGGGCCGAGCGCTGCTGGGGCGGGAGGTTCAGGTCGTGGCGGGTGTCGGTCAGCAGCCCGATCCGCCGGGCCCCGTTCTCGCGGAAGACCTCGAAAAGCCTGTCAGAAGCGGGCTTGTAGTCGACGCGGACCGTGCCCGCCTGGCCCACCGGGTCGGCGTGGGCCCCGAACTCCTCGACGCGGACCGTCAGTGGAAAGTTCTTGCCCCGCGATTCCGACCGGGCGGGGTCGCCGGTGTACTCGAGGGCGATGATGGCGTCGCAGAGCCTCTGGTCGATCATGCCCAGCAGGTTCTCGGCCCTGTCCGGGCGGCTGAGGGTCTCGAAGGGGACGACGTGCAGCCCGTGGTCGCTGAGGTCGGACTCCAGCACGCTGAGGTACTCAGCGAAGAACTGGTTGAGCAACCGGTTGACCAGAACCGCGACGGTGTTGGTCTTCCCACCGGCCAGCAGCTGGGCCTGGCGGTTGGGCCGGTAGTTCAGCTCCTTGGCGACCTTCTCGATCCGCTCACGCATCGTCTGGGAGACGCGGTGGAACTGCCGACCATTCAGGACAAGAGAGACCGTCGCTTCCGAGGTCCCGACGCGTTCAGCGATGTCGCGGAGAGTGGTCGCCATGCTCTCTCGGGAGCTCCGTGGGTCGGGAGGGGCTGTCCCGGCCTCGCCGCGGACGGACGCACTGTACGCTGAGCAGCACACGGGATCGGCCCCCGAGCCCGAGAGCGCTTGCACAGCGTGCACTAAACCGCTTAACCTGTCCCGCCGCGGCCCCGACCGGCCGCCCTGGAGATGCGCCGTGGACCTTCAAGCCATCGATATTGCCGTGTTCATCCTCTTCGCCGCCGCGGTGGTGGGCATTGGCCTGTGGAAATCCCGGGGTGAGAAGGAGACCGCGGAGGACTATTTCCTGGCGGGTCGCGGGCTGACCTGGCCCCTCATCGGGATCAGCCTGATCGCGGCGAACATCTCCGCGGAACAGATGGTGGGCATGTCGGGCCAGGCGGCGAACGCGGAGATGGGCCTGGCGATCGCCAGCTACGAGTGGATGGCGGCGATCACGCTCGTCATCGTCGGGTTCGCGTTCCTCCCGACCTTTCTGAAGGCGGGCATCTACACGATCCCCCAGTTCCTCGACTACCGCTACGGGGCGCTCGCCCGCACGGTGATGAGCGTGCTGATGTTCATCACGTTCGTGCTGGTGAACATCTCGACGGTCACCTACCTCGGCGCCAAGTTCCTCGATCCGTATTTCAACGTGTTCGCGGGCGCGGGCGACATCGTCGCGCTGTCGTGGATCGTGGCGGTGATCGCGGGCGTCTACATCGCGGTGGGCGGGCTGAAGGCCAGCGCCTGGGCCGACCTCATCCAGGGCACCGCCTTGGTGCTCGGGGGCGCCGTGGTCGCCCTGCTGGCGGTCAACGCGCTCGGTGACCCCGACCCGACGAAGGGCATGAACGACCCCGCGACGGTGGCGAACATGCTGGGCGTCTCCCAGGATGCGTCCGTCGGCGAGCGCCTGGCGAGCCTGAAGCAGGACCACATGAACATGTTCCTGCCCAGCACGCACAACTCGCTCGCGTGGACGACGCTGCTGGTGGGCCTGTGGATCCCCAACCTGTACTACTGGGGCCTGAACCAGTACATCGTGCAGCGCACGCTCGGCGCCAAGAGCCTCGCGGAGGGCCAGAAGGGCATCGTCTTCGCCGCGATGCTGAAGCTGGTCATCCCGTTCGTCGTGTGCGTTCCGGGCATCATCGCCTACACGCTCTACTCGGGCGAGATGGCGGCCAAGGCCGACGCCGAAACCAACAACGCGGTCGTTGCGCAGTTCGAGGCGTTCGGCTCCGAGGGCTATGTCGGGCCCAGCCTGTTCATCTTCGACGACGACTACGCCCAGCGCCAGCCCCAGGTCGCCGGCGCGATGTTCGCCCACAACCTGGCGATCCTGAACAACGCCTCGGGAGATGAGCTGCTCGCTGCTGCGGAGGGAACGGACCCGCAGGACCAGAAGCCCCGGACCCCGGGCGAGGTCCTGCAGGTCGCCAACGACAGGCTCGTCGGCACGGCGCCCCCGACCCTCGCCCGCTCCTCCCGCATGGACGGTTATGACCACGACGACGCCTTCCCGGTGCTCGTCGCCCGGCTCGTGCCGGTGGGGCTCAAGGGCTTCGTCATCGCGGCGGTGATGGGCGCGGTGGTCAGCTCGCTGGCCTCGATGATGAACGCCGCTTCGACGCTCTTCACGATGGACATCTACAACCGGTTCATCAGGAAGGACGCGACCCAGCGCCAGCTCGTCTGGACGGGTCGGCTCATCGTCATCGTCTCGGTGGTCATCGGAGCCCTCGTTGCCCCGATGATCAACAACCCCGCGCTGCAGGGCGCCTTCACCTTCATCCAGGAGTTCCAGGGCTTCATCAGCCCCGGCATCCTCACCATCTTCCTGTTCGGTCTCTTCGTGAAGCGCACGCCCAGGATCGGGGGCGTCATCGGGCTCGTGCTCAGCCCGGTCATCTATGGCTCGCTCTTCCTCATCGAGAAGGCGACCGCCTCGATGGACCCCGAGTCGCTCTTCCGCATCGTCGTCGCACCGTTCCCGAACCGCATGGCGATCACGCTCATCGCGATCTCGATCGTCCTGGGCATCCTGACCGCGGTCCGTCCGCTCAAGGAGCCCATCACGATGCCCCGGAGCGCCACGATGGACATCACCAGTTCGCCGGTCGCGAAGGTCGGGGGCGTGATCGTCGTCGTGCTGACGATCGCCCTCTACGTGATCTTCTCCTGAACCACTGCGGGTCCCCGAAAGGGCCCGCAGCGCACGCGAGCGGGCCCGGAAGCGGTGCCCGTTTCACAAGGAGTCAAGCGTTTAACATGGCACCCCGAAGCTTCCACCGATCCGCCGCCCGCTCCCTTGGAGCCTGTCCCGCGCTCGTCCGCCGGGTCGTCATCGCGTGTCTGTGCCTGTGCGCGCCCGTGACGCCCGCTACCGGCGCACCGCCTCGCCCGGGGCCCAACCTGGTGTTCATCCTCGTCGATGACCTGGGCTACGCGGACCTGTCCTGCTATGGCCAGCGGAACTGGACCACCCCCCGCCTGGACGAGATGGCGGCGGAGGGCATGCGGTTCACCAACGCGTACTCGGGCAACACCGTGTGCGCCCCGAGCCGGGCGACCCTGCTGACCGGGCAGCACACCGGGCGTGTGTACATGCGGGGCAACGGGAAGATCCAGTTCCGCAGGGACCCCGAGGACATCACCATCGCGACCCGCCTGCGCGAGCTGGGCTACACCACCGCGATGATCGGCAAGTCCGGAGTCGCCTGCAATTCCGACGACGCGACGCTCCCGAACGACAAGGGCTTCGACCACTTCTACGGACTGCTCAGCCACGTCGCGGCGCACCGGAACTACCCGCGGGAGATCGTCCGCAACGGCGAACGCGTCGAACTCCCCGGCAACGAGGGCAAGACCGGCGACATTTACGCCAACGAGCTCTTCGTCGAGGACGCCCTGAACTGGATCGGGGACAACCGGGACCGCCCCTTCTTCCTCCACCTCGCCCTGACCCCGCCCCACGCCGACCTGACCGTCCCCGAGCGGTACATGGCCCCTTTCCGCGGCAAGTTCCAGGAGAAGCCCCACACGACCAGTGGCTACTACCACCAGCCCGAGCCCCGGGCCGCCTACGCCGGCATGGTCGCCTTCCTCGATGAGTCTGTCGGGCGCGTCCTCGACCGGCTCGAGTCCCTCGGCCTCGACGACGACACCCTCGTCATCTTCGCCTCTGACAACGGCGCGCACTCCGAGGGCGGCGCCGACCCCAGGGCCTTCGATTCGAGCGGCCCCTACCGCGGGGGCAAGCGCGACATGACCGAGGGCGGGCTGAAGACAGCGCAGATCGCCTGGTGGCCCGGCACGATTTCGCCGGGCTCCACGAGCGACCTCATCACCGCGTTCTGGGATTTCCCCCCCACCGCCCTCGACCTCGCGGGCGCCGACATCCCGACTGAAATGGACGGGCTCTCCATCGCCCCCACGCTCCTGGGGCGCCCCCGCGACCAGCAGCACCACGACTACCTCTACTGGGAGTTCTACGAGCAGGGCGGCAAGCAGGCGGTCCGCATGGGCAAGTGGAAGGGCATCCGCCTGGGGGTCAACAAGGACCGAAACGCCCCCATCGCCCTCTACGACCTCGAGAACGACCTCGCCGAGAGCGACGATCTCTCCGCGAGACACCCCGGCATCGTCGCCCGCATCGGGGCTGCGATGGACGAGGCGCACACGCCGTCCGATCGATTCAAGTTCGAGTGATATTCAGCAAGACGACCATGACCCCGGTCCACACGGGCCGACACCGACACGGAACCGACGCCATGAACGCAGCACGCACTCTCACGGTCGCCATTCTCACGCTCGCCGCCTCCCTCCCGCTCCCGGCCCTCGCCGATGACCACGCGCGCGAGCACCCGATCTGGTCCGACCTCGGGGTCCTGAACCAGAACCGCGAGCCGGCCCGTTCGTTCATCTTCCCCTTCAACGACCGGGAGTTCGCGCTCCAGAACGCAGGCCCGGGGGGGCACTACGCGTCGCCCAACCTGCGCCTGCTCAACGGGGACTGGGACTTCGCCTTCGCCCAGACGCCCGCAGATGTGCCGGATGGTTTCTGGGAGCCGGGCTACCGGCCCAGCCAGCGCAACGGGTGGACCACGATCCCCGTCCCCGCCAACATCGAACTGCAGGGCTTCGGTTTCCCCAACTACACCAACATCCGCTACCACTTCACCCCCGCTGTCCCCCCCCATGTGCCGGCCGATCAGAACTGGGTGGGCTGCTACCGGCGCTCGTTCGACATCCCGCGCGAGTGGGATGGCCGCCGGCTCTTCCTCCGCTTCGAGGGCTTCGCGAGCGCCATCGAGGTCTGGGTCAATGGCGAGCGCATCGGATACGCCCAGGACGGACGGGCCTCCGCGGAGTTCGACATCAGCGAAGCCGCGAGAGTCGGCGCGAACACCATCGCGGTCAAGACCTACCGGCTCTCCGATGGCTCTTACCTCGAGGACCAGGACTTCTGGCGTCTCAGCGGGCTCTTCCGCGATGTCCTCGTCTGGAGCGCCCCGCCCGTCTCGATCAACGACCTGGGCGTCCGCACCGACCTCTCCGATGACCACTCCTCCGCGGTCCTCTCCGTCGAGCTCAAGGGGACCCAATACGCCCCCCACCCCGGGGCCGACGGGGGCAACCGGCCCGACGTCCACCTGGAGCTGATCGACGCGACGGGCGCGACCGTCGCGGAGCGGACGCTCAATCGCATCCCCTTCACCCTGGGCGAGCCCACGATCACCCACACCGCGCTCGAGGTCGACGCCCCGGCGCTCTGGACCGCGGAGACCCCCAATCTCTACACCCTGCTCGTCTCGATCCGATCGGGCGACGAGACGATCGCGGTCCTCCCGCAGCGCGTCGGCTTCCGCGAGATCCAGTGGGACGGCTCGCTCCGCGTCAACGGCAACCAGGTCCTCATGCGGGGCGTCAACCGCCACGAGCACGAGCCCGAGACCGCCCACGCCATCACCATGGAGGGCATGCTCCTGGACATCCGGCTGATGAAGCAGAACAACTTCAACGCGGTCCGCACCGCCCACTACCCCAACCACCCCGTCTGGTACCAGCTCTGCGACCAGTACGGGCTCTACGTCGTCAACGAGGCGAACATCGAATCCCACGGCATCGGCTACGAGCCCGACAAGACCCTCGCCAACCTTCCCGAGTGGACCGAGGCCCACCTCGACCGCTTCCAGCGCATGGTCATCCGCGACCGCAACCAGCCCTCGATCATCGCCTGGTCGCTGGGCAACGAGATGGGAGACGGCGTCGCCACCTCCGCCCAGTACCTCTGGGGCAAGATGTTCGACCCGACGCGCCCGATCCAGTCCGAGCGCGCCGACTGGTCCTTCGGCAACACCGACATGGTCGTCCCGATGTACGCCACCCCCGAGCGCATCCGGCGCTACGCCGAGACGAACGAGAACGACAAGCCCCTTATCCTGTGCGAGTACTCGCACGCCATGGGCAACTCCAACGGCAACTTCGACTGGTACTGGGACCTCTTCCGCAAGCACGACCGCCTGGGCGGGGGCTTCATCTGGGACTGGGCCGACCAGGGCCTCTACCGCGACACGCCCGGCATCACCGAGGTCCGCGTAGATACGCCCGCGCGGGCCGCGCGCTACAACGGCGTCATCGGCGAGGCCGGCGGGCGTGGCCGGCTCACGATCGGCAACGACGACGCATTCACCCCCGCCGGCGCCGTCACGGTCGAGGCGTGGGTCAAGACGGAGCGCGTCGAAGGGGGCGGTGCGGGTCGCTCCGACCATCAGCAGATCGTCGGCAAGGGCGACCAGGAGTACGCCCTGAAGATCAACCCCGACAACAACATCGAGTTCTTCGTCCACGCACAGAACCAGTGGCGTTCGGTCTCCACGCCCACCCCCGCCGACTTCCCCGACCGCGAGCGACACCTCGCGGGCGTCTACGACGGCGCGACGCTCCGCCTGTACATCGACGGACGCGAGGCCGCCTCCAGCGCCGTCGGCGCGGTGCGGGTCGCCCCGACCGCCTACCCGCTCTCCGTCGGCTCCAACAGCCAGATCCCGGGGCGGGACTTCGACGGGCTCATCCGCGAGGCCCGCGTCTACACCCGGGCCCTGTCGCAGGCGGAGATCGCCGACACCGGCGCCGAGCGGGAGGGCCTCGTCGCCCGCGTCCGGCTCTCGCCCGCCACCGCGATCACCCGCCCGCCGACGACCGCCGGCCGGCACCTCGCCTACGGCGGCGCCTTCGAGCCCGCCGGCACCTACAACGACGACAACTTCTGCATGAACGGCATCGTCAACGCCGATCGCCGCCCCAAGCCCGCGATGGTCGCGATCAAGTACGCCCAGCGCCCCGTCGTCTGCGAGGCCCAGGACGAGAGCCTCTCCGCCATCCGCATCACCAACTGGTTCGACCACCTCGACCTCGCCGAGGTCGTCGACGCCTCGTGGAGCATCAGCGCCGACGGGGTGGAACTGGAGACCGGCACTTTCGCTCTCCCGCCCCTCGCCCCGCGCGAGTCCACGCTCTGGACGCCCGAGCTCCCGGGCTCGATCGACGCCCCGGCGGGGACCGAGCTCATCCTCACCCTCCGCTTCACGACCAGGCACGATGCGCCCATGGTCCCCGCGGGCCACGAGGTCGCCTGGGCGCAGTTTAAGTTGCCCCAGCAGCCCCCGGTGCAAGCCCTCGCCACGACCTCAGAGCCGGTGACCATCGACCGCACGCCCGGCGCCATCACTGCCAGGACGGGCGATCTCACCGTGACCATCGACGCCCGCACCGGGCTGCTCACCACGCTCAACACCCGGCGCCACAGCTTCCTGGAGCGTCCCCTGGCGCCGCACTTCTGGCGGGCGCCCGTCGACAACGACCGGGGCAACAACATGCCCACGCGCCAGGGCGTCTGGCGCTCCGCCGGTGCCTCCTGGACCTGCGAAGCGGTCAGCGTCGAACAGGGCCCCCGGGGCGAGGCCATCGTCACCGCCAGGGGCTCGATCGCCGCGGTGGAGGCGCCCTTCCGCATCACCTGCACCGTCCGCCCGTCCGGCGAGGTGCACGTCCAGGCCTCCATGGACAAGCCGAACCGCAGCGGCATCGGCGAACTCCCCCGCTTCGGCCTCCGCGCCGGCGTCAATGAGGACCTGCACCAGCTCACCTGGTACGGGCCCGGCCCCGATGAGACGACCTGGGACCGCGACGAGGCCCCGCTTGGCCGGTGGACCTCGACCGTCCGGGACCAGTACTTCCCCTACTCCGAACCCCAGGAAACCGGCACGCACGTCTCGACCCGCTGGCTCGTGCTGCACCAGTCGGGCGGCGCGGGGCTCGCGGTCTTCGCCGACCCCGAGGGCTGCTCCATCCCGGACCAGGCGATCACCTTCACCGCCCTGCCCTACTCGACGGAGGACATCGAGCTCGCCAAGTACGCCTTCGAGCTCACCGAGGAGCCCTTCACGTGGCTCACCCTCGACACCGCGATGATGGGTGTCGGCGGGGACAACTCCTGGGGCGCCCGCGAGAAGGCCCGGTACCGCATCCGGACCGAGCCCCAGAGCGTCGCCTTCGTCCTCCGCCCGGTCGAGAACATGGACAGCGTCGCGGAGCGCCGGGCCCAGTCGGTCCGCTGACCCGTCGAGCCACCTCCAAAAAGACGACGACCCGGCCCGTGCCGGGTCGTCTGTCCATTCGAGGATCGGTGTTTTCAGCCGCCGGCGCACCCTCCGGGCCCGATCTGGGCCAGGAAGCACGACAGGTCGCCGAAGGCCAGGACGCCGTTCCCGTCGCAGTCCGCGAGCGGGGAGCCCGCGCCGAACATCTGCAGGAACAACGCGATCTCGCCGAACGAGACCACCCCGTCGCCGTCGATGTCCGCCGGGCAGGGCTCGCAGGGCACCGAGGCGACCCGGAGGTTGTCGATGCCCGCCTCGGTCAGCGAGTTGTTGGGAACATCCGCGACGCTGAACCGCAGCCTGACCACCGAGCCGTCCGGCACGAGCCCGAAAAGCGACACCCGACGGCTCGCCCAGCGGAACGTGCTCCGCACGCGGTCCACCTGCACCCAGGTCGCGCCGTCGTCGGCGCTCACTTCGACGAAGATCACGTCCTCGTCCCGCGCGATCTCGCCCTGCGGCGCGCCGACGCCCGCGTCCTCGCACGCCAGCCAAGCGTCGTAGCTCAGCACGGGCCTCGTCAGCCCCGACAGGTCGATCGCGGGAGACACCAGCATCACCGGCCCGCCCGAGACATCCCGCAGCCCAGGCCCGTCCTGCGTCACCCACGCCCCGCCGCTCCCGCCCGCAGCGAACGGGGGATCGTTGCGCAGCCCGCCCCCCGAGGGCACCGCCCACTCCCAGTGACCGCTCTGCGCGACCCCCGAGGTCTCCCAGCCCGCCGCGGACGAGGGGGCGTCGAAGTCGTCCTCGAACGCCACGACCGATTCCTCCGCACGCAGCGGATAGAACCGGTCGCCGTCGCCCGAGGGCAGGGCCGCCACGACCCCACCCCCGCGCACGACTTCGATCCGCATCTCCACGAGCGACGAGCAGTCCGCTGCGGGAGCCGCGCCCGCCCAGACGCCATCGCCCGAGGGCGCGAGCGCCGAGCTGCCCACGACGCGTCCCCCGCGCCGCTCCACCAGCCGAACCTCGTCCGCCGGGCCCTCGACGCGCACCGCGATGGGCCAGGGCCCGTCCGTCGGAACGAAGGCCGGCACCGGCTCGACCAGCGCCGCCCAGGTCTCGCTCGCCGGAACCTCGACGCCCCCCGTCGCCACGAGCGCAAACGGCGCATCGATCACGCCGGGCGTCCCGAGCCCCGTGTCGACCGCGACGCGCGGCGCCCGCACCGTGACGCGCCACACGCCGGGCACCGCCCGGTTCGCCTGGACGAAGATGTTCTCCACCGTGTTCACGCGGTCCCGCGTCCCGCCCGGGACGCTCCAGACCCCGTCGTGCAGCCCGGCATTCCCGAGGTACACCGTCCCGTCCGGCGCCTCGACCTCGAGATCAAGGTCGTTCACCGACGACTCGATCGCGAACGGCGCACCCGGCGCATCCGGGAAGACGAGCGTGAACCGCGCGCTGCGGTCCCCCTTCACCGCCACGAAGCGCGTGAAGGTCCCTCCCTGCTCCAGCCCCTGCTCCGGGTCCCACCACGCCAGCGCGTCCCGCCGATCCCAGAGCTCCGCCAGATCCGGGAGCCCCCACCCCTGCCGGTACCGCCCGAGGTCGTCCGCCGAGCTCGAGAACGGGTAGGGCTTCGCGGTGTTGATCATCAACGCCCGCGCGAGCGCCGCGCCGGGCCTCTCCGCCCACGCGTCGCCCCCGCTCACCTCGTTGCCCAGGGCGCCGATCGACCACATCTCGTACAACAGCCCGAACAGGCCCGCGACCGCCGGCGTGCTCGCGCTGGTTCCGGTGAAGACGCGATAGTCGATCGGACCGTCATCGTCCGTCGTCAGCAACCCGTCATTGAAGTGCACGAAATCGGGCTTGATCCTTCCGTCCATGCCCGGGCCCGTGCTCGCCTGCCCCCGCCACTGGTCATCGCTGAGCCCCACCGTCCCGTGCCCCTCGACACCCCCCACCGACACCACATTCTTCGCCCACGCCTGCGGGCGCGACTCCTGGGTCGCGCCGTTGCTCTGGCTCTGCACGAGCAAGGCATCACGCCGCAGCGCGATGTCGTCCATCTCCGCCGAATCCGAGGTGTACACCCGCGTCCGCGCCGACCCCCAGCTGTTCGACTGGAAGACACCCCTCACATCGGGCCCCATCAGGTCCGCGATCAACGCGTCGCGGTCATCGAACTGGAAGTAGCTCGCGAACACGCCCTGCCCCGAGGGCAGCAGCCCCCGCGCCGACGCGTCGTTGCTCCCCGACCCGAAGAGCACGCCGAACACCGCCGTCCCGTGCCCCGTGTCGAAGGTGTTCCCCGTCTGCAGGAACGCCGGCCGATCCGAGTAGTCGAGGTGCTCGAGGTACACCCCGCCATCCGAAACCCCGCCCACCACCCCGGCGCCCGTCAGCCCGAGCACGCTCTCGATCACGTTGGCGCCCGAGGCCTCCCGCACCTCCACGCTGTCCGTCTCCGGCGCTGTCCAGGGCTCGCAGAACAGGATCGCCGGGCTGCGGACCGCCCGCAGCACCCCCGCCCCGTCCAGTTGCGCCACCACCCGCAGCCCCTCCACCGACCGTGACACCACCCGGCCCCCGGCCCGCTCGACCGCGTCCGACAGCTCCGCCCACACCCGCTCCCCGTGCCCAACCGGCATGAGCACATATCGTCGCGCCGGCGTAGGCCCCGACACGAGTTCCTGTGCCAGCGCCCCGGGCATCTTCTGGTCCAGGCGCACCACCCCCGCGAACCGAACCCCGTCGAGAGCGCGCAGCTGCGCCAACGCTCCGCGCTCCGCCCTCCCCACAAACGCCCCGCGCCCCGCGCTCCACGCGGGCTCGAAGCCCGCGCCCATCAACGCCGCCCGCGCCGCCCGCGTCACCTCGCCATCGAGCTGCACGACGAGCAGGCGCTCGTCGCCCAGCAACAGCACCGGGTCGACCACCGGCGCATCGCCGACCGCGACCGGGTCCGCCACCCCGTAGGCGGTCCGCCCGAAGTCCACAACCGGCCCGGCGCCCGTCGCCAACCCGGCAAGCGCGAAGACCGCCGCGACCGACGCTGTGCGCGCGCAACCACACCACGCGAAACCACTCCCGTGCACCATGACGCTTCTCTCCCGTGGACCGGGTCCACGACGCAGGGTTTCTGCCGAGACCACTCCGAGATCCCCGCCGAGGAGTGGCTAGGGATCTCGCCGAAGGTACCGAAGAAGGTCGGCTAATCGGACCCTCGTTCAGGAACCAGAAGCGCGACTTTGAATATCAGGATTTCGCCCCATCCGAACACCGCGCCTCCCCGTCCCTTCCGCCTCCCGCAAGAACATCCCCAGCTTGCCGAAACCACCCAGTCAGACCCCGGATCCAATGTCCCACGCACCGGGGGGCCTTAGCGGAACATTCATGCGCACACACCCGACCACAGGGTGGCCCAACTCGCAATCCACCCTAGAGTCTTCACCCAAGGGTGGAAGCGGCCCAGCAACGCAAGTCTCGCAGGCGACAAGAGTTCGCTCACCGCTTCCCCCATCGCCACCCCTCGCCCCGCCAACGTGGGGCGCACAGCGCGTCGGAGACAGAGCAACAGGACCACGACAGTCAGCACACAACGGGGTTTTTGGAGCAGACCCGAGAACACCGGTCACTGAAGACCACAGAGGAGAACACAACCATGCGGACAGCACTCACACTCACCGCCGTCGCCGGCCTTGCCGCCGGCGCTGCCGCCCAGGACAGCGTCAGCAACTCCAGCGTCTTCGCCCAGGGCGATGCGCTGAACCCGTACGCCGCCAACCAGCAGGTCGCTGACTACGTCGTCGACCTCGCCCCCTTCACCACGAGCTGGGGCACCGAGTTCGGCGTCGCCCCCCTCATCAAGGCCCCGAAGACCTCAAGCGCCTTCTTCAATAACCTGATGTCCGCGCAGGCGATCTCCGCCGACGTGCTCACCGGCGTCGCCCCCGCCGCCAGCAGCTACGCCCTCTGGTCCGCCCCGGGCGCCGGCGTGAACCCCCTCACCAACAACCCCTCCGGCTCCGTCGCCGCCCCCGCGTCCGTCTCGCAGTTCGCGGTCGCGTTCAACTCGTTCGGAACCAACGACGCCGGCTTCAACGCCGAGGTCCTCACCGGGGGCCTCGTGAACTTTGCCGCCGATGAGCCGACCCGTCTGTTCGTACGCGCCGTCACCGGCGCCGTCAGCAACCCCAACCTCACCGCGGGCGACACCGCCGCCCTCGGTGGCGTCTCCGTCGACGCCGACGGCAACGCCTACCTCCGCTCCGACAGCTTCGGCACCTCGGGCAGCCCCGCCGTCAGCGGCGTCAACTGGTACCGCGTCCGCCTCGATGACCGCACCGCGACCGTCAACCAGATTTCGGGCAACCTCGCCACCACTCAGGCGACCGATGCGTTGCTGATCAACGCCGGCGACCCGCACCCGCCCGCGAACAACATCCCCGCCAGCGCCGCCGGCGGCAACGGCGTCGTCGTCGGCAACAGCTTCGGCAGCACCTACGTCTTCGGCGCCGCCGCCCCGCTCACCGGCAACTCGAGCAACCTCGCCGGCAACTCCGGCCAGCGCGGCACCTTCGGCTCGACCGACAAGACCCCCCTGGGCGGCGTGCAGACCTTCGCCGCCCTGCAGACGTCGACGGGCGCCGCCGAGTCGATCGCGGTCTGGGCCGCGGACGCGAGCGGCGCCGTCATCATCCCGACGCTCGCCGATTTCAACCTGCCGGGCACGCTGAGCGATCCGACGAACGGCTACTCCATCACCACCACCAACGGTGGCGGCGCCGCCACCCTCGACGGCTACCGGTCCCAGACCGCCTTCCGCGGCGGCGTCGGCACCGTCGACGTTCAGGAAGACCAGCTCGGCAACCTCCTCGTCGCCGGCACCCTTTACGAGAACGGCGGCATCCCCAACGACCCCGCCAACACCATCGTCGTCGCTCGCCGCACCTCCGCCGGCAGCGTCTCGTGGGTCGCGGTCGCCAACGCCTCCGTCGGCGCTACCCCGCGGACCGGCAAGGAGATCCTCGACGGCCCCGGCGGCAGCCCCATCGGCCGGCTGACCAATCTCTTTGATGTCACCGGCGGAAACCCGGCCGGCCCCTCGCTCTCCCAGCCCGCCTTCGACAGCGCCGGCAACGTCTGGTTCATCGCCGCGGTCGCCCTCGACAAGGTCGACCCCATCACCGGCCCCTTCATCGACACCGACTCCGCCCTCATCCGCGCGGTCTACAACCCCGCCAGCTTCACCTACGAGCTCGAGCTCGTCCTCGAGCTGGGCGATGTCTTCAGCGGGCCCAACTCCGGCGTGCCCTACCAGATCCAGTTCCTCGGCGTCGCCGACAGCAACTCGATCGACTCGGGCACCATCTTCGGCAGCAACGTGAGCTCGCAGCCCTGGAACAACATCGACATCTCGGACCTCGACACTGCCGACCCCCGCACCAACGGCGGCGTCGTCATCCGTGCCGAGATCGTCTACGACAAGGACGGCGACGGTGACTTCCAGGACCCCACCGGCGGCAACAGCGACCCCACGAGCCTCGATGAGTCGTACGCCACCCTCCTTTATGTCGGCAACATCACCCCGGCCCCCGCCGGACCGATGGGCTGCAACATCGCCGACCTGGCCCTTCCCTTCAACTCCCTGACCTTCGCCGATATCTCCGCCTTCCTCGGCGCCTTCGCCGCCAACGACCCCATTGCTGACCTCGCGCCCCCCTTCGGCTCGTTCACCTTCGCCGATATCTCCGCCTTCCTCGGCGCCTTCGCCGCCGGCTGCCCGTAACCCCGGGCTCTCGCCCTCATGTGAAGCGGGGCGACACATCACGAACCCAGGCGGCCGCCCCGGAACCGGGGCGGCCGCGCTTACGAATGTCACCGACGCGTCCACACCCGACCGGGCGCGTCCGCACGCGGAAGGAACGACCGATCATGCGCACCCTCTCCCCAGTCGCCCTTGTGCTCCTCGCCTGCACCCAGGCCGCTTCCGCGCAGTGGAACCCCGTCGCCGGCGAGTGGGGCAAAACCGAACCCACCGACCTCCGCGTCATGACCTGGAACATCGAGGACGCGGTCACCGCCTGCTCCACCCGCAAGAGCCAGGCGAGCACCGCCGACTGGGACGCCGTCGCCCGCATCATCGCCGCCTTCAAGCCCGACATCCTGATCATCCAGGAAGCCGGGGACCGCGCCGCCAACGGCTGCGGCTCCGGCGTCGACTCCGTCGCCAACCTCACCCGGGCCTTCGAGCAGCTCATCGAGGGCGGCAACGACGAGTTCAACGCGAACGCCCCCATCGCCAACTACGTCCAGAAGTACGACCCCGACTACGACCTCCCCTACAAGTTCGCCTCGGCCAACTCCGACGGCTTCAACCGCAATGTCATCCTCTCCCGATACCCGTTCGCCGATCTGAACGGGGACTGCATCGCCACCAAGAGCGACTTCTTCCACCTCACCGACGGGCCCGCCTTTGGGAACGGTGGCATCCGGGGCTTCGCGACCGCGGAGATCGACCTCCCCGACGACATCTACGCCCACGATGTCGTCATCGGAAACTCCCACCTCAAAGCCGGGGGAACCTCGTCGGATATCAACCAGCGCCTCACCGCGGCGCGGAACATCGCCGCCTACATCCGGAACTTCTTCGACGGTCGCCTCTCCGGAACGCCCGACCCCCTGAACCTCGTCACCGGCCTCGACGCGACGCGCGTGCTCCCCGAGGGCACGCCCGTCATCTGGGGCGGAGACTGGAACGAGGACCACCTTTCCAACGGATTCCCGGGCGCGCCCGAGACCATGGTCCAGAACGTCATGCTGGGCGGCACCGACGGCACCGACCGCGACGGCACCGACGCCACCTTCGATAGCGCCCGCGACCCGATCTCCAACGCGCGGGGCACCCGTGGGAGCTCGAAGCTCGACTACATCGCCTGGCAGGACTCCCAGGTCCTGGCAGCCCGCCGACAGTTCATCTTCAATTCGGGCGCCTCCGGCATGACCATCGCCTCGCTCCCCCCGGAGGTGCGGGGCTATCTCCCGGTGGGCACCCTTGCCAGCACCTTCGCTGCAGACCATTTCCCCGTGGTCGTCGACTTCGTCCTCGAGACCGTCCAGCCCGGGCAGACCAGCTGCGACCGCGTCGACCTCGCCGCCCCCTTCGGCAGCCTCACCTTCGCCGATCTCTCCGCGTTCCTGGCGGCCTTCTCGGGCCAGTGCGCCGTCGCCGACCTCGCGGAGCCCTTCGGCGCCTACACCTTCGCCGACATCTCCGAGTTCCTCGCCCGCTTCTCCGCCGGCTGCCCATAACGACAACACGGGGAGTCGGTGCCCCGAACCGCCGCGAAGCGGCGCTTCGGGCCCATCGACCAGCGATGAAACAAGTCCCCGGCGCCGGGTGCCGTGGAGATATCGCGGAGCGATCTCTCCACGACTCCCCTCACCCGCCCCTGAGCCTCTTCACGTCCGCCTCCGCGTCCGCGAGCCGCTTCTGCAGCCGACCCACCCGGAGCAGCGACCGCGCCCGCACCACGAGTTCCAGCCGGTTCACCGGCTTGGTGAGGAAGTCGTCCGCGCCCGCGTCCACCGCGCGCTCCACGTCCCCGACCTCGTTGAGCGCCGTCACCACGATCACCGGCACATGGCGTGTCGCGTCCCGCCCCTTCATCCACTCGCACACCTGGAACCCGCTCATCCGGGGCATCATCACATCGAGCAGCACCAGGTCAGGCACGCTCGACTCCATCGACGCGATCGCCTGAGCCCCGTCCCCCGCAAAGGCGACCCGGCACCCCACGTCCTCGAGGTAGGCGGTCAGCAATTCCCGGTTCTGCTCGTTGTCATCCACGACCAGGACGGTCGCGTCCGTCATGGGCTCCGTCGCCTCGCCAGCCGTCGCTTCCACCGTCTCAGCCATCAAGCCCCCGCGTCCAATCGACACAACACACCGCCGACCCCCGGGCCGGCAAGCCCCGATCCCCCCCGAGCGCATAAGAATACCGCCCGCGGACCCAGCCGGAGGCCCGCACGCCCACCGGACCGCACACCGCAGTTCCGCACACAGACCGTACGGAGATCCCATGTCCGCGACGCCCGACGCGAACGCCTGGCAAGACCGGTTCGTCACACCGAACCCGGAGGCCCTCGTTGCTGCTGTCCGCGCCGCCGAGACCGCTGCCACGCACTTTGACGAGCTGCGAGACGCCCTGAACACCGATCTCGCCCTGCGGGAAACCCTGGGCTGGCACGGGATCCCTTGGCGCTGGAGCTTCGCCTACACCGTCCCGGGCCACCCGGACCAGACCCACCCCCTGGCCTACCTCATCCCGGAGCCCGCACGCCCCCAGATCGCCCTGCCCATCCGGGCGGACGCAGCGGACGCTATCGGCGCCACCAAGCTCCACCGGTCCATCAAGGACGGGCTCGCCAATGGCAAACTCGTGGGCGACACTCTTTGGGCGGAATGGGAACTCGCCTCCGTACCGAGAATCCCCGACCTGATCACGCTTCTCCGCGTCATCCGGGAACACACTGCGCCAACCCCGTAACAGAACCACCGCCCGGGCGGTCTTCGGTCAAGCCCGGGCCCGCCAACACCCGATCTCCCCGTGACCATGCGAGAGAACGATCCACACCGTCCCGCCCGCGGGCTCCTCCCCGCGGCCCTGGCCCTTCTGTTCCTGCTCGCCCCCGCGCTCGCCCAACCCACCGAGGCCGACCTCGCGGAGCGGGTCCAGGCGATCATCACGAAGAACCTGGCCCTCGCCACCTCCACCGTCGGCGTCCACATCCGGGAACTCGACTCGGGCCGTTCGGTCTACACCCATAACGGCGACGAGCCCCTGATCCCCGCCTCCAATCTCAAGCTCTTCACCACCGGCGCCGCCCTCATCACGCTCGGGCAGGACCACGCGTTCAGTACCTCCTTCGAACTCGCGGGCCGGACCCTCGTCATCCGGGGCACGGGCGACCCGGGCCTGGGCGATCCCGCCCTGCTCGAACAGGCCGAGCCCCCCGTCACCATCGACGACCTCCTCACCTCGATCGTCAACGCGCTCGTCTCCGCGGGCGTGACCGCGATCGACGAAGTCGTCGCGGACGACCGGGTCTTCGATCGCGAGTACGCCCACCCCTCCTGGCCCGAGGACCAGCTCAACCGCTGGTACTGCGCCGAGGTCGCGGGCATCAACCTCCACACCAACTGCATCACCTTCTACGTCAGGCCCTCGCCCGCCGGCCCGGGGGGAGCGCCCAGCGTCGATCTCGCCCCCGCGGCGCCCTGGATCGAGTGGAACAACCGCGGACGCACCGTCTCCACCGGGCGCACCACCTCCTGGGTCGCCCGCCCGACGCCCGCCAACCGCTTCACGCTTTTCGGCGATGTCCACCAGCGCAGCAGCGCCGCGGTCGATGTCGCGGTCCACGAGCCCCCGCTCTTCGCAGCCCAGGTCCTCGCCGACCGGCTCGCCCGCGCCGGCGTCGCCATCGCGGGCACCACCGACCCGCGGCGCGCGGTCCGCCACGCGAGGCTCGTCACCGCGACCGAAACCTTCGACAACGCCCGCCCCCTCGTCGTCGTCCGCACCGCGATGGTCGACGCCCTCCGGCGCGCCAATGTCGACTCGCAGAACCTCTACACCGAGGCCCTGATCAAGGCGTCGGGCCACGCGGTCACCGGGGAGCCCGGCTCCTGGGCCTCCGGCGCCTCCGTCGTCCGCATGCTCGTCGCCGAACGCCTGGGCCCGGAGCACGCCCGGTCCCTGCGCATCGCCGATGGCTCGGGCATGAGCCGCGACAACCGCGTCGCCCCGCACACCGTCACCGCGTGGCTCCGCTCGCTCCTCACGGACCCCGAGACCGCCCGCCCCTACCTCGATTCGCTGCCCACCCCGGGCGAGGGCACCCTCCGCTCCCGCTTCCGCGACCAGAACCTGGCCGCGATCGTCCGGGCCAAGTCCGGCTCCATCAACGGGGTGCGCTGCCTCTCCGGGATCGTCGCCAGCCCCCGCACGGGTCGCAGCTACGCCTTCTCCGTCCTCGTCAACGACGCGACCAACACCCAGGCCATCCGCGCCGCCCGGGACCTCCACGAGGAGATCGTCGAAGCCATCGACAACTTCCTCCTCGAGTCCGACACGGTCCGCGCCAACGCCCCCACCGACGCCGAAGCCGCCTACGGGGGCTGATGACGATCAGCGATGTGTCGAGGGCCCGCACCCGGGGTGCCACTGGTTGCTCGCAACCAGTGCCCATCGCCCATTGCTCAGTGAACACCCAACGCCCGATCCCGCAAGGACCGGGGCGGCGCACCGTTACGCCCCCTCTTCCTCCACCCGCGTCACCACCGCCGCCCGCGCCAGCCCATCGCCCCGGTGCCGCCCCCCGCTCCCATCGATCACCGCGAGCGCAGCCAGCGGCGGCAGCATCCACTTCACCAGGTTCCGCAGAAACAGCCGGCCCACCGAAGGCGGACGCAGCGTCCCAACCCCATCACCCTCAACACACCGCACCACGCGGCACCCGAAGAGCGCCTTCCCGGGCGTCCGCCCGAAGACCGCCTCGCACGCGGTCGACAGCATCGCCCCCGTCGCCAGCACCAGTGGCACCGAGAGCCAGCCCGCCTGGGGGTTCAGCAGCATCTCGACACCCAGGAAATCCAGGGGGCCGCGCCCGAGCGCCCACCCCACGCCCCACCACACCAGGAGCAGATCCACCGACCACGCCGCTGCGCGTGTTGAGGGGCTCGCCAGGCTCCACCCCTCCGGCAGCACGCACACGCCGGGGTCCGCCGCGGGCCGGATCGCGATGAGCAGGGTCACCGCGGTCAGGGCCAGCAGCACCGACGCCAGGATGCGAAACTCCTGCGCCGACACCGGCAGGGCACGCTGCACCGGCCCCTCGTGCAGCACCTCGCCCGACACCAGCGACAATTCGAGCAGATCGAACCCGACCGGCCCCTCGTCCCCCTCGACCACCCTGCGTCCCACGACCGCGAGGCGGGTGCCCCGCTCCCCCGCTGCTGCTGCGACGAGGTCCGCCCCCGGCGCGTCGTAGGTCCCAACGACCCGGGCCCCGCCCGACCCCGGTCTCCACGACCAGACCGAGAGCCTCTCGCCCTCGGCGCGGGTCCAGACCAGGTCCCCGCCCGCCATCAGGTCGGGCAGCCCGGTCACCAGTCCGCCCGAGAGCACCGACGCCGGGGCGAGCGCGAACCCCTCTTCGCCCAACTCGAGCGCCGAAGCCCGGACCCCCTCCCCCTCCTGCCATGCGAGCATCGCCTGCCCGCCATCGCTGTACAGGCGGGCATCCGGCGCGACCTCGACGCCCACCGCACCCCAGTCTGCGTTCAGCCCGGCACCATCGAGCGCCCAGAGCGTCCCGCCCACCAGCGCCACCAGTCGGTCACCGACAAACCCGACGCCCCGCAGCTCGCCTCCCGCCTCCAGGGACCGGTAGGCGTTGAGCCGCTCCGCAGGATCGAACGCCCAGATGTCCGCAAGGGGCGTCGCCACCGCCCGCAGGCCCAGCACCCGCCTGGGCCGGTCCTCCGCCTCCGGGGCGAACACGATCACCACGCGGTCGCCACTCGCCGCGACCGCTTCGGGCATCCGCGTCAGGTCCCGGGCCCGCCGGGCGGTCCCCGCGTCCGCGCCGGGCTCGACCCCGTCCTCCCCGGGCACCGCCCGGGGGGGCAGATGCGCCAGCACCCCCCGCAACGCCCCGCTTCCCTCCGCTGCTTCCGCGTCGCCCTCGACCACCGACGCCGGGCGGGCCAGCACCACCCACGCGTGCGACACCTCGACGACGCCCCCCGACCCCACCGCCAGCGCCCCGCGAGCGCCGAGCGTCCCCGAAACCCCGGCACCCGATCCGCACGAAGCCCAGCAGCCCAGGGCGACCAGCGCCACCACCCAGCGCATCACGGCCCCGCCCCCGCTCCGCCCGCGCCCGCCGTCGCGTCCAAATCGTACACCGTCTCCACCCGGAACGCCCTCAGGAGCCCCTCGAAGTCGAACGCGATCGCCCGGATCGCCTTGTTCTCCGGGTCATAGAGCGCCAGGCGCACCGTCGCGGGCACCGTCGGCGCCTCCACGATCACCCGCCCGGGCACCCTCGGACGCACGCGTGTGTCGTCGCGGACGCTCGCGAGCTGGTACGCCTCGTGCGACGCGGACAGCACCATCTCCCCCGCCCGGTCCAAGACGTCGATCCGCACCGGCTCGTAGGTCGTGGGATCGAGGACACGCACCACCCGGCCCCCGGTCGCTGTCGTCGTCGTGATCGTCGCCCCGCGCACCACCGCCCCCTCCCCCACCCCTACTCCGATCGGCGTGAGCCCCAGCACCTCCACCAGCTCCAACGGATGCACCGGCACCCCGAGCCTCGCCGCTTTCTCCATCGTCACCGCGTCGTGGCGCCCGGTGACCGCCGCTCGGTTCTCGCGGTCGACCACGTCGATCCACCAGTACCGCTCGTCGTTCGACCCCAGGTAGAGGTAGGTTTCGCCCAGCTTCCCCAGACTGAGCGCCACGCCCCGGGGCCTCTCGACCTGCAGGTGCCCCTCCGCCTGCTCCGTCACCGCCTTCCCCGCGCCGTCCACCGTGTCGACCACCACCGTCACACGGGCCCACAGGCGCTCGAGCCTCTCGACGCGCGTGTTCCAGGTCGTGATCGCTTCCCGGGCATCCATCTCGGGAATCATGTCGGTCGGGGGTCCCTCGGGGGTCGCGGGCCGGTCGTGGGCGCACCCACTCAGCAGGAGCGCGCTGATCACGCACGCGTGCGTCCGTCCGCCCGGGGCTCTCTTCCATCGGGGCATCACAGGTCGTCCGTGTCCAGCTTCACCGCGCGACCGAACGCCTCCAGCGTCGCCCGCAGGCCCGCCTCATCGAGCACCGGTTCGGGCACCCGCATGGGATCCCCCTCCCGCCCCGCCTCACCCTTGTTACGGACCAGGAGCGCCGGGCGTTCCTCCGACCGGTCCACGCCCTCGTACACCAGCTCGCGCCGGCGGATCAGCACGAGGGCGATCAGGTACCGCAGCGTCCGGCGTTCCTCGACGTCCGACTCTTCGAGCTGCTCGAACAGGTCGACCAGCCCCTCCGCGTCGATGACATGGCCCTTCTTCGCGTTGGGCTCGGGCACCCGCGTCCGCCAGAACCCGTACACAGGCACCCCCGATTCGGGGCGAGCGCCCTGGTCCCAGGCCTCCGCGTCGAAATCGAGGCGTGTCATCCGCTCCGCCTCGGTGTCCTCCACCAGGACCGCGACGACCGCCTCGCCCGGCGCGAGCGCACGACCCGTGGCTGCGCAGTGGTGCCCGGCCCGCCCGATCTCGTATCCGGCGCCCCCGGCGCCCGCAGCAGTGCTCATCGCGGGGACTCTACCCCACCTGCGGACACCCCGGCGTCCGACGGACACGGAAGCGCGGAACGGGCTCAGCGTGCGATGCGCATCCCGCAGTCGACCTCGAACATCCGCTCGCTCCGGCCCCCCGGGGCGACCGCGATGCGGATCATCTCCCCGCAGCGTGGGCAACGCGTGACGTACGCCGGGTCTTCGGGCTTGCGGTAGACGCGGGTGTACACCCCCGCGCATAGGTACCGCAGTCCCAGCCAGGGGCGGACCGCCCGGTGCAAACCCGGGCCTTGTGGCGGTATTGGGCCAGTCGCCTGCGACATCGCCCGATGTATCGGCCCGGAGCCCGAGCGTCCTCAAGAGCCGGAGCGTGGTGTTCGGGTTGTCCACCGATCGCCGATCTTGCGGACGAGACTTGTCTGAACACCAGATATGGGATAAGAAGGTCTGGGAGCCAAAGGCGCGTGCGTGCCGGGGGGCTCCGGTCGCTTGGAAGGCGTGCCGGCCCCGCGGAACGGGCGGGGAGGCCTGGATCCGATGACAGGGGTCCGTTGATGGTTGAGGCGACTACACTTGTGACTCTGGCACCGCCCGCCTTTGGAGCGCGGGCGATGTTGTCCCCGGCCCGCTATGGATGGCGGCTGGGGCTCGGGGTCGGGGTCGCACCACGGGGGATTGCATGACCGGCGCACTGACGATTCTGGCAGACCCGCCCGCACCGCCCACGCCGATCGGGCTGATCGCGGGTGGAGGGCGCCTGCCGATCCTGATCGCGCGGAGCCTGCGCGAGCGTGGTCACCCGGTGCACGGGGTGGGCCTGAGCCGGCAGTTCGACGCGGACCTTCCCGCGTTGTGCGACAGCTTCGAGGAAGCGCCGCTTCTCCGGGTCGGGAGCTGGGCGACCAGCCTGCGACGTCGGGGTGTCAAGCACGCGATCATGGTCGGGCGCGTCGACAAGTCGACGATCATGCACGACCCGTGGCGCCTCTTCCGCAACATCCCCGACTGGCGCACGCTCATGGCCTGGTACCGGCGCCTCCGCCACGACCGCCGGAGCCACGCGGTCCTCGCGGCGATCGCTGAGGAACTCGACAAGGACGGGGTGAGCCTGATCGATTCGACCGCCCCGATCCCCAACCAGCTCGCGGCGGCGGGCGTGATGACCGAGACCCAGCCCACGCGGGACCAGATGGCGGACATCGAGTTCGTCTGGCCCCTCCTGGGCGAACTGCTGCGCCTCGACATCGGCCAGGCCCTGACGGTCCGCGAGCGCGATGTCCTGAGCGTCGAAGCGGTCGAGGGGACCGACCGGATGATCGAACGCACCGGCGGGCTCTGCAAGTGCGGGGGGTGGACCCTGTGCAAGGGCAGCCGCGCGGGGCACGATCGGCGCAGCGATGTTCCGACGGTCGGCGTGCAGACGATCCAGAACATGCACCTCGCGGGCGGGCGCTGCCTGGCGCTCGCAGCGGGCGATGTGATCATGGTCGACCGAACGGAGATGCTCGAACTGGCCGACCGGCTCGGGATCGCGGTGGTGGGCGTGCCGGTGGGCAAGCTCTCGGCGCCGCGGACCGACGCGGGGGGCGTTTCGGTCGCCCCGATGCCGGTGGAGCGGGCGATCCGCTCGCGGGCCGCGGCGGGCGTCCCGGGCTGAGCCCGTGCCGGAGGACGAGCCAGCGGAGCCATCAGCGTTGGGCGAACCCTCGTTCGTGAGCCGGGGTGGGCTGAAGCTCGCGCACGCTCTCGATGCATTCCGGATCGATCCGACGGGCCTCTGGTGCGCCGACCTTGGATGCAGCACCGGTGGCTTCACCGATTGCCTGCTGCAACGGGGCGCGGCGCGGGTCTTCGCGGTCGACACCGCGTATGGTGAACTCGCCTGGAAACTCAGGACCGACGAGCGGGTCTCGGTGCTCGAGCGGACGAACGCGGTGCACACGGAGCCCCCGGCGGAGGTGACCGGGCGCGCCGGCGGGGGCGGGGTTGACCTCGTGGTCATCGATCTCGGCTGGACCCCGCAACGCCTCGCGATCCCCGCGGCCCTGCGGTGGGCGAACGCGGACGGCCGAATCATCACGCTGGTGAAGCCCCACTACGAGCGGAGCGATCGGGACAAGTCGGCGCGGGGCGTGATGTCGGACGAGGACGCGGAAGCGTGGACGGAGCGGATCGCGGGCGAGCTGCCGGCAATGGGCGTGCGGGTGCTGGGGATGGTCAAGAGCCCGGTGCGCGGCGGGGCGCGTGGCAAGGGTAAGAAGGGGACGGGGAACGCGGAGTGGCTGGCGCTGTTGGGGCGTTCCTAGAGGTTCGCTGCGGACGTTCTTCTGCTTCGGACAACTCAAGCCGGACACCGACGCGGACGAGCGGACGAGTCCGACGACTCGATCCGCGCACCGTCCGCGTCGGTGTCCGGGGGGATGGGCTGCTCAGGCAGAGAGCCAGGGGCCGCCGCCATTGCGGCTTCCTCCGGAAGACTTCACCGGAGCAGCCCGGGACCGGCTGGTCGCCTTCACCGCGGCAAACGGCGCCGGCGTGCCGCCCAGGGTCCGACCGCCAGAGCGACGAGCAGGGAAGGGGCCGAGGGCACGACGGTCGCGAAGTGGCCCTGCGAGAAATCGGTGAACACGACGGAGAACACGAACTGGCCGTTGTCGTTGAAGGTCCGACTGCCGCCGTCCTCGATGGCGCTGCCCCCTCCGAGGATGAGGGCGACCTCACGGAAGTCGCCGGGGCTGACCTCGATCAACTGGCCCTCGTAGACGATGGTCATCAGCGATCCGTCGGTATCGACGCCCAGCAATCCGAAGAACGATTGTCCAAGAGTCGCTCCGAAAATCGTCGCGCCGAGGATCGCCTGTCCGCGGTCGTTGACCGTCGGGCGCTCCCCGAACAAGTCGGCGATGAAGAACTCCTCGCCGAGAGATTCGACGCGCTGCCCGGTGTACGCAAGTCGGCTGGTCGCACCGTCGCGATCGAAGAACACCGCCGAGTCGAACAGCCCGAGGCTCAGGTCCTGGCTTGAGACGCGGGCGATGTAGCCGATGTGGCCGCTGCTGGTGATGCGCCCGCCCGCGACGTCCAGAATGGTGGTCCCGTCGTCGTATCCGGCTGCGAGTTGACCGGATGCGGTGACGAGCCGGGTCGCTCCCGAGTCACGCGTGGCGTAGAGCGCGGTGCCCAGTGTCGTCCCGGGATCGAACGGATCGGACCCCGTCGGCGCGATCACCGCGCTGTAGATCACGTCGCCAGCGTTGTTCAGCGAGGGAGACCCGACCTGGATGATCGAGCTGCCGGCAAGGCCGAGCGCGGCACCACCGGCGCGGGCGAGGACACGCGTCGGCTCGACGCCCCTTGCATCGGCCATGATGACTGCGGAATCGTCGACCAGCAGCGAGACATCACCCCGAAGGATCGTGGAGAAGAGCACCTGTCCGCTCGAATTCACGCTGACGGGTCCCGTGTTCTCGTAGCGGACCCCGTCGGGGAGCCCGGGGACTTGCGAGCCCTGGCGGGCCACCTCGACGATCGGGCCGCCCGGCGTGCCGGCGATGATGCTGCCCGCCTCATCGAAAGGGACGTTGGGCAGGAAACCGCCGATCGCGAACGTACCGCCTGAGGTCGCGGTCGCAGCGGTGGCGACAAAGTCGAACCCGACTCCATCACCGAACACCGCTTGAGGGCTGAGGCTTCCACCGATCGGGGACGTGAAGTAACCCGAGGCGACCGCACCGTCGCGGACGAACACCGCCTCGGTCGCGAGACGCCCGTCGTCGGAAAGGCTGTAGAAGTCGAAGGACAGGAAGCGGCTCGACGGCCCCTGGGCATCGGGTCCAACAAGCAAGTTGCTTCGTCCGGACGCGATGTCGAACCCGAGGATCGCCGCGGCCTCGGCCCCACCTCCGAAGCCGATCACGCCGAACGCGACCTCGCCAGCGCTGTTCAGGACGGGTCCGGTGCCGGCAAACTGGTCGATCGAGAGTCCGGGCGCGAACTCCTCCCCGGAGAGAACAATGGTTCGGAGCGGCACCTGAGCCCCGGCAGTCGCTGCGAGTCCGAGAGTGGCTGCGATGACACTCCATCGCGCGGCGTTCTGTGTCTTCATGATTGATTTCCGTAAGGGTGGCCTTGCACAGATCCACCGGGATGTTCATGGGCAACACCGGGCCCGCCGTCCGGGCATGGTGTAGTCTTCTGCGTGACAGGTCCCGTCTGGGGAACCGTGCCCGCCTCGACCTGGCGAATGAAAAAACGGCCAGCCTTTTCAATCGTCACTTTATTCTGTGCCGGGGCTTTGTCAACCGAGAAAGGCAGATGTCAGAGCGAGTCAAGCGTTCTCGGACCCCACGCGTCGGAAGCGACGCACGCCAGGCCAGCGATGGTCGGTGCCGCGTCCCTGTGCTGCGCGTCGACTCGCCCGAACGATGGCGTGTCCTGCTCGCGCCGGTCCGCGCCGAGATCGTTCAGGCCCTTCGATGTCTCGGGCCGAGCAGTGTCCGGGAAGTAGCGGTGTGGACCGATCGTCCGGCAGATGCTCTGTACCACCACCTGCGAAAGCTGCAGGAGAATGGGTTTGTTCAAGAGGTGAGCAGGCGAAAGTCCGGGCGCCATACCGAGATCCTGGTGGACGTGACCGCTGACGACTTCGCGATCGATTTCCCGGCTCTGACGACGCGGGAACAAACCGAGGCGATCTGCGAGACGGGGTCTTTCTACCTTGGAACACTCGCCAAAGCGGTCAGGGCCGCCGCTTCGAATGGAGAGCTCCAACTCGCCGAGGATCGACGCAACTTCGTGCTCAACTACGACGTGACCAAGCTGACACCCGCCCAGTTCCGCCGGGCGCGTTCGATCCTCGGCGAGCTCAAGGCGTTTCTCGACGCCACACGACCCGACCAAGCCGGAGCCTTGTACGCTGTGGGCTTTGTCATGACGCCGATGACACGCGACGCCCGGCGCGAGGCCGACCGCGACGGCTGACTCGACCGAAGTCCAACGACTGAGCGGCCCGCGCTGGCTTGGCTACCGCCCCCACCCCGCCTCATTCTGCTCCATCGCCTTCCTGTCGAGCCTGGTCCATAGCGTCTCGAGCAGGGCGTTGAGCCCGAAGCCGGTGGCGCCCGAGATGCCCAGGACCTCGACATCGGCCCCGAGCTGGAGCTCGACGCGGAGGTCCTTGATGACCCGCTCGCGCTCGTCTTCCGGGATCAGATCGAGCTTGTTGAGGACGATGAGCTCGGCCTTCTCCGCGAGCACCGAGGAGTAGCTCGAGAGCTCCGCACGGATCGCGCGGTAGTTGCCGGCGGGGGTCGAGCCATCGGGCGGGGCGATGTCGAGGACGTGCACCAGGAGGCGTGTCCGCTCGACATGACGCAGGAACTCGTGCCCCAGGCCCGCGCCCTCCGCGGCGCCCTCGATCAGCCCCGGGATGTCCGCGAGGACGAGCCTGCGGGCGTTGTCGAGCTCCGCGATCCCGAGCTGCGGGCTGAGCGTCGTGAAGGGGTACGAGCCGATCTTGGGCTCGGCTCGGGTCAGGCTCTTGAGCAGGGTGCTCTTACCCGCGTTGGGCTTGCCCACGAGCCCCGCGTCGGCGATGAGCTTGAGCTCGAGCCTCAGCGTGCGCCGCTGGCCCGGCTCGCCCGGCGTGGCGATGCGGGGCGTCTGGTTGGTCGAGTGCTTGAAGTGCTCGTTGCCGTAGCCTCCCTTGCCCCCCTGGCAGATCAGGGCCCGGTCATCGGGCCCGAGGTCGGCGAGCAGTTCGTCGGTCTCGTCGTCGTAGATCAGGGTGCCCGGGGGGACCTTGATCGACTTGTCCTTCCCATCGGCGCCGTGCTGCTGCTTGCCCCGCCCGGGCTCGCCATTGGTCGCTGCCCAGTGGCGGGTGCCCCGGAAGTCGTAGAGCGTGTTCAGCCCCGGATCGGCGTAGAAGTAGACGTCGCCCCCGCGCCCGCCATCACCCCCGTCGGGCCCGCCCTTGGGCCGGCCCTTTTCGCGGTAGAGCGAGACGCAACCGTCGCCGCCGTTGCCGGCGCGGACCTCGATGACTGCCTGGTCGACGAACATGGGCGGATGGTAGGTGGGGTCGGCGTCGATCCTGCGCCGGCGCACGATCAACCCGGACCTGTGCTGCGCAAAGGTCCGGCGTCCACGCGGCCCTCATCGTTTATGGGCGGAATCAGGCGACGCGGGCGGCGCCGCCGCGGATGAGGCGGTTCATCAGACGGTCGCGGTCGGTGTCGCGGGCGAAACGGGTGATCGCGACCGCAGCGGACGCGGGCCCGGGCTCGTCCGCGTTGCACCAGACGACATTGCCCAGGACGAAGATCGCCCGCCCGGGACCGTCGTAGTCCTCGTAGGCGCGGGGGGTCTGGGGCAGCGGGATCTGCATGGCGATGGGTGTTCCCGGCTCGATCGCGATGTCCACCTCGAACCGGACGCCACCCTCGGAGATGTCGTGGACATGCCCGGTGCGGGTGAAGTGGTCCTCGGACTGCAGCCTGACCAGAGCCTCGGTGTAGGCAGGATTCAAGGCGAAACGCGCGTGACGGCGGCTGTCGATGTGCTGCATGGCGAACCCTCCCGTATCGAGGCGCACCCGTGGTGTCGCTGAAAGGCCTATCGGGTGTCCGCGAAGGCCGCCCAACCGAAGGTTTTCGGGTGGCGGTGAAAACTCTGGGTACGCACGACATCGCCCGGACACCCGATTGGGGGTGTCCAGACGCTGGGTGAGGTTCATTGAGCGTCGGCGATGCGGGCGGCGGGGGCTGCGTGGAGCGAGACGCGGATGTCCGCGATCTTCACGCCCAGACGCGCCTCAAGTTCCGCCACGAGTTCGTGCGAGAGTCCGTCGAGCATCGCCTGGCCGAGATCATGCGGGACATCCAGTACGCGACCATCGGGCATCACGACATGCGCGTGCTGAGCGACATCCGCGTCGTAACGGCAGGCCCCGCCCCCGGTCGGGCTGGGGATCCGACGGCACAGGCCAGCAGCGGTGAAGGCTTCGAGGGTGTTGTACACCGTCGCCAGGCTGAGGCCGGGCTCCGAGGAGCGGACCGCGAGGTAGAGCTCATCCGCGGTCGGGTGGGCATCGGTCGCTGCGAGGGCCTCGTAGACGAGTTCCCGCTGGCGAGTGCAGCGGAGCCCATGGGCACGGAAAACCGTGCGGAGATCGTCCCCCTCGTGGCCCGCATGGGTGGAGTGGGCCCGGTGGGCGTGATCGGTGTAGTTGGCTTCGGAAGTTTCCATGCCGAAAGAAGTATTCGCGATCGGGCCCCGCCGGGCCAGCGCAAACGCTGGTGAGAGCAGTGATTCGGTCGCTTTGCGGGATTCTCCGGCCCGCATAGGCCTGTCAAAATGCAAACGACAGTTCAGACGCCGTGCGGGTGGGCGGTATCCGAGACCTTCTCCGCCCGGCCCTCCGCAGCGAGATCGGCCCCTCGGAGGACCATCTTGCGGTGGTCGATGCCGGCTTCCTGGAAGATCTCGCCCTCGGGCTGCCAGCCCAGTTTCTCGTAGAAGGGGACCGCGGTCATCTGGGCGTGGCAGAAGAGCGACCGCAGGCCCAGTTCGCCGAACGCGCGGGCTTCGAGGGTGGTCATCAGGCGACGCCCGATGCCCTCGCCCTGGCGCTGGAGGTTCACCGCGACCTGCATGACCTTGCCGGTCTCCGCGTCGGGGTAGCCCGGCAGCAGGAGGGCGCAGGCGAGGACGGTCAGCCCGCTGGCCGGGTGGTCGGTCACTGCGACGAAGTGCTCGAACCGCTCCTCGAAGGGGTAGTCCTTGACGAAGCGTTCGAAGTCGTAGCCGACCGGCCCAAGCAGGACGCGCTCCCGCAGGGCGCACTCCTGCGGGTAGAGGTCGTCGTTCGGGGTGATGGCTCGGATAGAGATCACGGCGGGCATTATCGGTTCCCTGGGCCGGACGGATGAGACCCTTTTCAGCGGTACAGCGTATCTTCGCCCCGTGACCCGGACGGATCCCACCACGGACATTGGCACGGAAACAGGCCCGGCGCACCAGGGCGCGGTCCTGCTGTGCGAACGCTGCGGGTACGAGATCGACGGGCTGGCTTGGGAGGCCACCTGCCCGGAGTGCGGCGCCGGCGTCCGCGAGAGCGACCCCGCCAAGAGGACCGGCACCCCCTGGCAGCGCCGACCGGGCGTGGGCGCCTACTTGGCGACACTCTGGGCGTGCGCTCGGTCCCCGGGTCGCGTGCTGGCCACCCTGGACCCGAGCAGCGGAGCCGCGGGGCTCATGCGGGCCCATGCCTGGGTGGTCGCGGGGCTGGTGATGCTCCCCTGGGCGGTGGCGCTCGCGCCCGATTTCGTGCGGGGGCGGACCAACGCCTGGCCCCCCGCGATCCCGCAGCCCTTCGGGGACCGCGTCGCGATCGTGACGCTGCTGATCGCGTGGCCCGCGCTCGCGGGGATCGCGGTCATCCTGCTGAGCCACATGGAGGCCCGGGGCCTGCGGATCCTCGCCTGGCAGCGCGGATGGCGGTTCGGGCCCAGACTTGCGCTCGCGGTCGTCGCCCATGGGGGCACCGGTTGGGTCGTCGCGGCCATTTTCGCGGGGCCCGGCTCCGCGATGGCGTTCGCCGCCTGGGACCGGCGCTGGTCGTTCGAGGTGCTGGGCCAGTGGGTCAACGCCCCGGTCGCGTTCAGCGTGATCGCCTTCGGCGGGGCGGTGCTGGGGTTCCTGTCCTTCGAGACCTTCGCCTGGTTCGGGCTGCGGAAATGCCGTTTCGCCAACACGCCCCGCCGGTAAGCTGCACCCCGGACCAAAGGAGACCGCGATGCTTGAGTTCCTGTGGGCAGCGTGCGCGACGGTGGCTCTGGGAACGGCGGGCGTCGACCGGAACGCAGCTGCCGAAGCGGCGGCGGCGGTCGACGCCGACCGCGTGATGCGGACGCTCGGGGCGCTGCCCCACGCTCGCTCGGTCCGGGCGTCCGCCGAGGGCTCGGAGAGGGACATTGCGGGGCTCGAAGCGACGGAGAAGATGATCGAGAACGCGCTCAAGGCGATCGCCCAGCGCGTCGGTGGCGAGGTCGAGTCACAGGCCGTCGAGTGGACGCCGGTGAGCCGCAACGCCGAAGGGCCCTGGACCGGTCGCAACTGGTGGCTGGACCTGCCGGGATCGGTCTCGCCCAAGGAGGTCGTCATCGTCGGGGCCCACTTCGACTCGGTGCCCGGCTCGCCGGGGGCGGACGACAACGGGACCGGGACCGCTGCGGCGCTTGAGGTCGCCCGTGTGCTCGCGGGCTTCGAGCGCGAGCGGACGGTGCGGGTGGTCCTGTTCACCGCCGAAGAAGTCGGGCTGATCGGGGCCCAAGTTCACGCGCGGGACTCGGTGAAGCCGGCCATCGACGCGGGCGAGCGGACGGTCATCGGCATGATGAGCCTGGAGATGCTCGGCTACTACTCCGACGAGGAGGGCAGCCAGCAGTCGCCCATCCCGGCCATCCCCGGGATCTTCGAGCCCCCCACCGTCGGCAACATGATCGCGGTCGTCGGGCTCGCCAGGCACGGGTCGTTCATCAGCCCCCTCGTGAACGCGATGACCACGCACGGCACCACCCCCGTCTTCACCCTGACCATGCCCGCGCCGCTGCCCGACCTCGGGCGGAGCGACCATGCGCCCTTTTGGGGCATCGGCGTGCCCGCGGTGATGATCACCGACACCGCCAACTTCCGGAACCCCCACTACCACCTGCCCTCGGACACCATCGAGACCATCGACCGCGAGCGGTACATCGAGACGGTCCGGGGGATCGTGGGCGCGGTCGCGGAACTCGCGGGGGCTGGTCTCCGCGACGAAAGCGAGGACCGACCGTGACACGGATGCGTGCGGGCCTCGCGCTGACGACCATCCTGATCGGCGCGGGCGCCCTCTCCGGGTGCTCGCCGGTGCGAGAGGAAACGACGATGTACGGGCTGATCGGACAGATCCGGGCGACGCCCGGCGACCGCGAGGCGCTGGCCCGCGTCCTGCTCGACGGGACGCGGGACATGCCGGGGTGCCGGAGTTATGTCATCGCGGAGGACCCCGTCGACGCCGACGCCCTCTGGGTCACCGAAGTCTGGGAGTCCGCCGAGGCGCACCGGGCGTCGCTCGCGCTGCCAGGCGTGCAGGAGGCGATCCGGCAAGGGCGGCCCATGATCGCGGGGTTCGGTGACCGCCACGAGACCCGCCCCGTCGGCGGGCACGGGCTCTCGGACTGAGGGGCGGGCGGGCCCCCCGGGCCGCATCGGCCCCGCCCGAACGGGCGTACCCTCCACCATGCAGCAGCGACGCGTCAGCAGGCCGATCTGTGTGGGCGATGACCGGACCGGGCGGGTCTTCGTGGGCGGGGGTCTGCCCGAGGATCACCCCCTGGGCAAGGGCCAGGCCAGTGGCCCCGGGGGCGTCCTGACCGCCCCGGCGCCGGTCACGGTGCAGACCATGACCGCGGGCTACACGCACGAGATCGACAAGTGCGTCGCGGAGATCCACCGGATGCACGCCGCGGGGGCGGACGTGGTCCGCGTCGCGGTGCCCGAGAAGAAGGACACCGAGGCGCTGAAGGAGATCCTGAAGCAGACCGCGGTCCCGATCGTGGCGGACGTGCACTTCCACTTCAAGCGGGCGCTCGAGGCGGTCGAGGCGGGGGTGCACAAGATCCGCCTGAACCCGGGCAACATCACCGACCGCGCCCAGGTCGAGGACGTCATCGACGCCTGCAAGGACGCCGGCATCCCCATCCGTGTGGGCGTGAACGAGGGCTCGATCATCGAGCGCCGCGACAAGCAGGCCCGGGCCAAGGAGCTCGGCGCCGTCTTCAGCGACCAGAAGCACGGGTACCTCCTCGCGATCATGATCGCCAAGCTCGAGGAATATCTCGACATCTTCTACGAGCGCGACTTTTTCGACATCGCGATCAGCGCCAAGAGCATGGACGCGACCATCGTTATCGATGCCTACACCGAGATCGCCAAGCGCTTCCCGCACCCCCTGCACCTGGGCGTGACGCACGCCGGGCCCAAGGAAACGGGCTGCATCCGCTCCGTCGCCGCGCTCGGGGCGCTGCTCGCCAACGGTATCGGCGACACCATCCGCATCAGCTACGCCAGCGACCCGGTCTACGAGGTCGAGGACGGGCTGGAGCTGCTGTGGTCCCTGGGCCTGCGCGAGCGCAAGGGCGCCGAACTGATCGCCTGCCCCACCTGCGGGCGCATCCAGGTCGACCTCTTCACGCTCACGCAGCAGGTCAGGCTCAAGCTCGCCGACGAGATCCGCGTGCCCATGAAGGTCGCGGTCATGGGCTGCGTCGTCAACGGGCCGGGCGAGGCGGAGGGCGCCGACGTCGCGGTCTTCGCGGGCGATCGCAAGGGCATCATCTATGTGCAGGGCGAGCGCGTCGCGACCGTGCCCGAGGAACAGATCCTCGACCGCCTGCTCGACGAGTGCACGACCTTCCAGGCCCGCGTCGAGGCGGGCGAGGCCAAATTGGGCGAGAAGAGGGTCGACATCGTCCCCCCCGATCCCCTGGGCGAGCTGGGATCCGGCTGGGAGAAGATGGCGGCGGAGCGGATCAAGTCGGGCGTCACGCAGCTCACGGTGGGCAACTCGTGACCCGTCCGCTGGCGTTGCTCGCTGCCCTCTGCCTCGCCCTGCCCGCCTGCACCTACAACGGCGCCCATAACCCCGCCCTGACGACCGACGCGATCGCCTACGAACGCGAGCTCGACCTCGTGCGCGCCCGCATGCGCGAGAACCCGGTCGACCTGCCCCGCCCCGTCGTCGTCGTCTCGGGCTACATGGACCCCGGCATCGCATCGCAAGGCATCGCCAAGGCCCTCGCGCAGCTCACGACCGGCGACCGCTCCGACTTCCTCGTCTTCAACCCCCGCAACCCAGAGTCCGTGCAGGAAGCCGCGGTCGAATTGGGCGAGTTCGTCAGCCGCGAACTCACGGGTAGACCAGGCGCGATCGAGACGCCCGAGGTCGATGTCGTGGGCCTGTCGCTGGGGGGCGTTGTCGCGAGGCTCGCCGCGGAAGAGACCGTCCGCTGGCCCAGGCTCAACATCCGCCGCCTGTACACCATCGCGAGCCCGCACACCGGGGCGGCACTCGCGCCGCGCTTCCGTTTCCTGAGCCCCGTGCTCGACGAGATTTCACCCGGTTCGACCTTCCTCACGGAACTGAACGCCCGCACCGCGATCCACGACTACGAGTTCATCCCCTACGCGATCCAGAACGACGGGATCGTGGGCTACGACAACCAAGCCCCGCCCGGCGACGAGGCCTATTGGGTCCGCGGGCGCCTTTTCGGCTCGCATCTGGCGGTGAACATGGACGAAACCATCTTGACGGACATCGCCCTGCGTCTGCGGGGCGAGCCGAGCCTCTTCAAGGATGTGCCGCAATCCGCCATCGCGGAAGTCCAAGAACCGACTCCATGAAGCCCGAGGACCAAGCGAGCCAACCCGACCCCACGCCCACCCCCCGCCGCCTCCGCCGCAGGAGCTGGAAACGCCGCGCGGGCCGGGCGGCCTTGGTCACCCTCGGAGCCGCGGCTCTTGTGCTCGCCGGCTCGTGCGTCCATGTGCCGGCGGAAAACGGGGCCTATCCCGCGACCAACGCGGAGGTGCGGGCGGTCATCGACCGGCTCGAGGCCGAGCCGGCGGGTCTGCCCCGCCCCGTCGTCGTGCTCAGTGGCTACCGCTCGCCCCGCACGACCGCCACGACCCTCGCCCGGCGGATCGTCGAGCTGACCGGGGCCGATCCCGAAACAGTCCTCGTCCTCTCCTACCCCTTCGCGACGACGATCGAGGACCCGGCCCATCGCCTCGTCACGCTCGTGCAGGAGACCTTCCCGTCCGACGACCCCGCGCTCACCACCGAGGTGGATGTCGTCGCTATTTCAATGGGCGGGCTGGTCGCACGCCTCGCGGCGGACGAGCCCGAATACCGGGGCCGCC
>DAIQNV010000022.1:0-16492 GCA_036788215.1 Phycisphaerales bacterium
GGGTCGAGCCGTCGCCGGAAGCGGAAGAAGCGCAAGGGCACCCCCGGCGGCGGGGGAGGCAGCAGCGGGGGCGGCGGCGGCTACCAGGGGGGTGGTGGCTACCAGGGTGGCGGAGGCGGTGGCGGTGGCGGTGGCAGCAGCTACCGCTCGCACCCCGATCACCTGCCCAGCGATGAGGAGCTCGAGCGCGAGGCGGCCGAACTCGAGCGGATCGCGGCGGAGAAGGGCCCGATCGACGCGGGCGACCAACTGACGATCTCCGAGCTCCAGCAGATGGAGATGGACGAGCTTTTCAAGGTCGCGGAGAAGGAGGGGCTGGACGATGTCCACCAGATCCCCAAGCAGGACCTGATCTTCAAGATCCTCAAGACGCGGGCGACGCGCCTCGGCATCATGTACGGGGACGGGACGCTCGAGGTGATGTCCGACGGGTTCGGCTTCCTCCGCAGCCCGGAGCAGAGCTACCTGCCGGGCCCGGACGACATCTATGTCTCGCCCAGCCAGATCCGCCGGTTCGGGCTGCGGCGCGGGATGACGGTCCGCGGTGCGATCCGCCCGCCCAAGGAGTCGGAGCGGTACTTTGCGCTCCTGCGTGTGGAGACTGTCAACGGGAAGCCCCCGAAGGAGATCCACAACCTGATCAACTTCGAGGACCTGACGCCCCTGCACCCCGAGGAGCGGTTCGTCCTGGAGACGACGCCCGACAGCATCGAGTGCCGGATCGTGGACCTCGTGGCCCCGTTGGGCAAGGGCCAGCGTGCCCTCATCGTCGCGCCCCCGCGCACCGGCAAGACGGTGCTGCTGCAGAAGATGACGCAGTCGATCACGACGAACTACCCCGATGTCAAGATCATCGTGCTGCTGGTCGACGAGCGCCCCGAGGAAGTGACCGACTTCAAGCGCAACACCCAGAAGGGCGTCGAGGTCGTCGCGTCCACCTTCGACGAGCAGTCGAGCCGCCACGTCGCGGTCGCGGAGGTGGTGATCGAGAAGGCCAAGCGGATGGTCGAGTTCGGTGACGACGTCGTCATTTTGCTCGACTCGATCACGCGCCTGGCCCGGGCGTACAACGCGGAGATGCCGCACTCTGGGCGGATCATGTCCGGCGGCCTCGACTCCAACGCGCTGCAGCGCCCCAAGAAGTTCTTCGGCGCCGCCCGCGCCATCGAGCGGGGCGGCAGCCTCACGATCATCGGGACCGCCCTCGTGGACACCGGGTCCAAGATGGACGAGGTGATCTTCGAGGAGTTCAAGGGCACCGGCAACTCCGAGCTGCACCTCGACCGCCGCCTCGTCGAGAAGCGGATCTACCCCGCGATCGATGTGGCCGCTTCCGGCACGCGTCGCGAGGAGCTGCTCATGGACCCCAAGGAGCTCGAGCTCGTCTACCGCCTGCGGAAGGTCCTCAGCGACATGAACGTCGTCGAGGCGATGGAGCTGCTCAAGACCCGACTGAAGAAGGTCAAGACCAACGCCGAGTTCCTGGTGACCATGGCCCTGGGCTGAGCCCCTCCCCAGCCCGGGACCTCCAGGGCACGCCCCGGCCAGGCCGATCCGCCCCCCGCCCGAACGCCCGGGCCCGCTGTCCCGTACACTCGGGCAGGCAGGATGCCGGCGATTCCGCGGTCGGAGGCCGATCCATGGGTGTTATCACGGGCCGTTTCGCGCAGCACAGTCCCGGGTCCCGCTCCGTCGGGCCTCGCACGCTCGCGTTCCGGCGTCGCCTGACGCTCTGGCTCCTCGCGATGGTCGCCCTGCCCTGGGCGATGATGCTCGTCGTCGGGGGGCTCTGGCTCGTGATCGTCGCCCCCGACCTCTGGCCCCTCGCGGCGCCCGCAGCGGTGGTGGGGGGGCTGACCTCGATAGCCGCCGGGCACCTGGTCTTCGCGGTCTGCCTGGCGGACCGCCTTTTCCCGCGGGCCGGGCGCTGGCTCGGGGCGGGCGTGGAGTTGGTCTCGGCCTGCGCCGTCTTCGCGGGGTGCGCCTTCCTGCTCGCCTGGACGGTCTGGCGCTGGGCGGGCGGCGCGTGATGGCCGATACTGCACGCGTGACACGACAAACCTCCCCGAGGAGCAGCGAGATGAGCGGACACCGTGCCGGATCCCGGAAACCGAGCCCCGTGCGACGGAGCGTCGCGTGCATCGCCGCCTGGTCGGCCTGTGCGCTCGCCCCCCTCGCGATCGGCGCTCAGCCGGGCGAGGGTGCGCCGGGGCGGGCCCTGCCCACCTCCAACCGCGCCGCGGGGCTCGCGGCCCCCATCGCGGCGCTGACGGTGTCCGAGCAGGTCGCGCGGGTCGCGGAGCGCGTCGCCCTCCTTGACCTGCGACTGCTGGAGTCGCCCCGCCCGGAGGACTACCGCCGGACGCTCGCGCTCCTGCACCTCGCGGGCGACCTCGCCCCGGGCGACGCGGAACTGGCCCGCCGGATGGCGGAGGCAGCCTTCGCGGTGGGCGACCCCGACCTGCTGATCGACGCCACCACCCGCGTGGTCCGCGCCGACCCGGAGGACACCGTCGCGCAGCTCCGCCTGATCGTCTCCCGCATCGCGCGGATGCAGACGGTCGACGAGCGCCTCCGGGCCTACGACCGCTTCCTCGGGCCCCAGGGCACGGGGTTCGACCCGTCCGTCCGCAGCCGGCTCGCGCTCGACGCGGCGCTCCTGCACCGCGAGCGGGGCGAGGGCGACCGATTCGTCGAGCGCCTCACGCAGGCGACCAGCCTCGACCCCACGAACAAGGAAGCCGCGACGCTCGCGCTGAACTACTTCGTGGACCAGGTGCCGAACGACCCGGTGGGGCGCCTGCGCCTCGAGCTGAACCTGCTGTACGCGGACCCGTTCGATCCCAACGTGCACATGTCGGTCGCGTTCCTGCTCGCGCGGGAGGGTGCGCTCCCGCAGACCGCCCGGTTCCACACGATGGGCATGGCCCTCCTGAACGAGGCCAACCGCGTGGGCCCCGAGCGCGACGTCGAGCGCCTGGCCCTGGGCTGGCAGCTGCAGGGGCCGGACGTGGTCGTCGCGGAGATCGATCGCCGCCTCGAGGCCGAGCGGGCGGTCGCCCGCCAGATCTACGAGCGCGACCTCACGCTCGATGTGCCCGACAGCGAGCTCGTGCCCCCGGAGACGGTTCACCTCAACCCGCTCTACGAGAAGATGCGGGTGCTCGCCGCCCTGTCCGCCGGAGACTTCCTCCAGGTGGAGCGCGGGCTGGAAGAGCTCCGCGCCATCGCGACCGAGAGAACCACCTTCCTGCGCGATCCCACCCGCCGCATCGATCGGGAGACCGAGGGCCGGGTGATCTTCGAGACCACCGCGGCGCTCGCGGACCTGCAGCTCATGCGGGCCATCGCGAACGTGCAGCTCGAGGAGTTCGCCGCGGAGACGCAGGGCCTCGCCCAGCTCGGGCGCGAGTTCCAGGAGGCCCTCGCCCCGCTCGCCGCATGGCTCCGATTCCGCAACGGCGACCCGCAGGGCGCGATCGAGGTCGCCGACCGCATCGAGCGCACCAGCGGCCCGACCCCACCGCTCAACATCCTGCGAGGCCTCGCGAACGAGTCGCTCGGATCGACGGACCGCGCGGTCGACATCTACCGGGGCCTGATCGACAACGACCCCCTAGGCCCCATCGGCGCCTGGGCCCGCAACCGCATGCTCGGGCTGCTGAACATCCGCGACCCCAGGACCGATGCCGGGCGAGCGATGGGCCCGCTCGCGGACGCGGTGCCCGGCTACATCGAGCGCATGCTGGGCAACGTCAACCGCTTCATGGACTTCACCGTTCACCAGGCCCAGGACACCGTGCCCCCGGGCGAGCCGGTCCGCGTGCGGATCCAGGTGACGAACATCTCGCCCTTCCCGCTCGGGCTCGGGCCCGACCGCCCGATCAACAGCCGCGTCGTGCTCGTCCCGCGTCTCGATGCCCGCGCCGAGTTCATCGGTCGGGCTCAGCCCGAGGTCGTTGACCTCAACCGACGCCTGAGGCTCGAGCCCCGGGAGAGGCTGATCGTCGAGACCGATGTCGGCGCGGGCCTCACGGGCCTGCTGGGCGTCGTCAACGCGCCCCTGCTCAACCGCCAGCGATGGCGGGCGGTCCAGGGCTTCCAGATCTCGGACCTCGGCGCCCTCGAGCCCGGGCCCCTGTGCGGCGCCGACGACACCGGGCCCATTCTCGTCCAGGCCCATCCGTCCGCAAGGGGCACGCCCGCAGAACTCGTCGAACGAATCGAGGCGAGCGCCCGCGAGGACAACCTGAGACTGATCGAGTCCGCCGCGTCGATGTTCTACCGCTCCGAGGCCCCCGCGGCTTCCGGCCGCGACCCGGGCACGGGACCCCTGCGGACGACCGACCAGTTCGCGGTCGCGAACGAGCTCGAGCCGCCCCCCGGAGCGTTCAACGCGGAGGAACTCGCGCCCCTCGCAAGCGCCCTCGCCGACCTCTACCGCGAGAGCGACGCCGAAATCCGGGCGGTGATGCTCGGGCTGCTGCCCACAGCCGCGATGGCCCCCGCGATCCGCCCCTTCGACGAGGCAATCATCGAACTGGCCCGGGACCGCGCCGTCGCCTCCCCCGCGGACGAGCCCGATCCCGCGTTCGATCTCGAAACGGGCCTCCTGATCGCGACGCGCCTCACCGACGCGCAGCACCCGCTGATCGCGGCCGCCGCCGCCTCCGACCACACGCATCTGCGGGCGATCGCGGAGGCCGCCCGGTCGCGCCTCGCGAACGGTCGCGCGACCTACTCGACCGCCGGCCCGGGCATCAACGCCCTGGGAGGCCCGACGCGACGGACCGCGATCGAACGCGTCCGTTCCACCCTCGGGCTCTGACCCGTGCCGCCGACGCGACCCGCCCAACCCGGGCCCGATCGGGCCGAGCCCGACAGCGAGCCGGGCGGGCTGGTCGCCCGCCTCGCGGCGATGGCCCGGGGCTCCGGGCGGAAGTCCCGCTGGCGATCGATCGTCGGCTGGACCCTCGGCGCCCTGCTGTTCATCGGCGCGATCATCGCCCTCGTCGCGGGCGGGCAGAACGACCTCGCCCTCGCGGTCGACGCGGTCGCGAGCGCCCCGCGCTGGCTGATCGCCGCTTCCCTGCTCCTGCCCGTCGCGAACTGGCTGTGCGTCTCCGTCGCCTTCGCCATCCTCACCCGGCGCTATACGCCCGAGGGCAAGCCCCCGGTCGGCTACCTGGAGATGACCGCCCTCATCGGCAGCGCCTGGCTCCTCAACCACCTGCCCATGCGCCCGGGCCTCGTCGGACGCGTCGCCTACCACAAGGCGGTCAACGGCATCCGCCTCGCCGACTCCGCCCGCATCCTGATCGAGTCGATGATCCTGACCGCGATCGCCGTCGTCACGCTCTTCGCGGTGGCGCTGATCATGATCACCGAGACCAGTGCCCTCGCCATGACGCTGACCTACGCCGCCCCGGCGTTCGTCATCGCGCTCGCGTGGCTCGTGCTCGGGCTCGCACGGAGCCCCCTCGCGCGCCACGCGGCGGCGCTGTTCTTCAAGTTCTGCGACATGTCGATCTGGGTCGCGCGCTACGCGGTGGTCTTCGCTCTCGTCGGGGCCCCGCTCGACGCCCCGCGCACCGTGCTGGTCGCCGCGATCAGCCAGATCGTGCTGCTCATCCCGATCTCCGGCAACGGGATCGGGCTGCGCGAGTGGGCGGTCGCGTTCACCGCGGAGGCGGGCCTGCGGGCCGATGTCGTGAACCGCGCCGCAGAGACGATCGTCGTGCTGCCCATCGGGCTCGCCTGCACCTGGTGGGTCGCCCGGCGCTACCGCCGGCACCGCCGGATCGGGGCGATCGACCCCTCGCAGCAGCCCGCAAACGCCCCCGGGAGCGAGGTTGTGGACCCGCCCCCGGATCAGGCCGATACCTCCACCCGTACAGTCGGTGACATGAACGACCCAGGGGGCCAGCAGTGATCAGCAAGATCGAGCAGGACCACCGCCGATTCCGCCAGATCGTCCGGGGCAAGATCCGCAAGGATCTCCGGCGGTTCCTCTCCAAGGGCGAGCTCATCGGGCGCGAGGGGAAGAAGATCGTCTCCATCCCCGTCCACGACATCGATATCCCCACCTTCCGCTACGGGGACAACTCCCAGGGCGTGGGCATGGGCGAGGGGGGCGAGGGGGAGACCGTGGGCCAGCCTCAGCCCGGCCAGGGCGACAACCCGGGGGGCGAGGACGAGGGCAAGCACATCCTCGAGGTCGATGTCACCATGGAGGAACTCGCCGACATCCTCGCGGAGGAACTCGAACTCCCGAGGATCGAGCCCAAGGGCGCCCACCGCATCACAACGGTGAAGGACAAGTACTCGGGCATCCGCCCCGTGGGCCCGAGCTCCTTGCGGCACTTCAAGCGCAGCTACCGCGAAGCGCTCAAGCGCCAGCTCGCCATGGGCGACTACGACCCCGACGACCCCGTCATCATCCCCGTCCGCGACGACCTGCGCTACCGCTCGTGGAACGAGGTCAAGGCACCCCAGAGCAACGCGGTCATCGTCTACATGATGGATGTCTCGGGCTCCATGGGCGACGAGCAGAAGGAGCTCGTCCGCCTGCACGCCTTCTGGATCGATACCTGGCTCCGGCGCAACTACGAGGGCATCGAGAGCCGCTACATCGTGCACGACGTGAGGGCCGGAGAGGTCGACAAGCAGACCTTCTTCACCCTGCGCGAGGACGGCGGCACCCGCATCTCCTCCGCCTTCGCCCTCTGCAAGGACATGCTCGCGGAGCACTACGACCCCAGCGACTGGAACATCTACCTCTTCCACTTCTCCGACGGGGACAACTCCTCCGAAGCCGACAACCGCCTCTGCGTCAAGCTCCTCGACGAGCACCTCATCCCCAATTCCAACATGTTCGGCTACTGCCAAGTCACCAGCGCCTATGGCTCCGGCAACTTCATCAACGTGCTCCGCGAGGCCTTCCCCGAGGGCTACCCCGACCAGGACGGCCCCCGGGTCATCACCAGCAAGGTCGACCGGCGCGATGACATCTACGAGAGCCTCCGGACCTTCTTCAAGACCGGCCGGTAACGCCCTCTGGGGACGGGAAAGGGCATCGCCCCCACCCCGTCAGGCCCCTTCCCTACCCTCCCCGCATCGGGCTGCCTCCCGATGCCGATTCCACAAGGGTCGCCCCGTCGAGGCTGTCCCCCCGGAAGGACCATGCCCCTTTTCTTCGTCGGTTACGCCTTCGCTGTCTGGGCGCTTGCCGCCCGCTGGCGTCGGCGCATCCCGGGATTCCTCGCGGTCCTCATCGGGACCGCGGGGCTCATGGCCTTGAACTGGCTGCACTACAAGCTGGACGACTGGACCGAGGGTGAGATCTACCTCCCCGTCCTCCAGTCCATCATGTACCCCTACACCGGCCTCGTCGCGGTCGTGGGCGTCTTCATCACCTGCATACCCCGCATCCACGCCTGGCAGTGCCGCCACTGCAGCTACGACCTCAGGGGGCTCAGCGCCGATGGCCAGCACATGCCCGGCCCCGGCGCCCTCTGCCCCGAGTGCGGCCCCCCCGTCGCCCCCCCCCGCCCCGTCTCCACCCGCCCCTCCGGGATGGACCGCCAGACCATGCGCACGCCCGACATCCCGTCCGCGCACGCCAAGCCCCGCGCCCCGGGTGCGGCGCCCCCCGAGCCCCGTCGCATCTCGATCGAACGCGGAGGCTGAGCGAAGCGAAGGCTCGGGCCAACAGCCCGGTCGCTCGTCACCGCCTGAGAAACACCACCCCCAGCCCGAGCAGCAGCACCACCCCGGGCACCCCGAAAATCAGCCCCCAGCGGACCGCCGCGAGCGTCCCCGCGTCCAGGGCCCGCACGCGGGCCACGCTGGACGCCTCCACCCCGCGCCCGATCAGCCCGTCCTTGCCCGCGAGCCAGAGGACCGAGGCCTCGAAGAGTTCCGGGTTCCCCGGAGCTGCGCGGACGACCCGCCCGTCGACCGCCCGTCGCTCCGCCCACCGGGCATCGAGGAACCAGGTGTTCGACCCTACAACAACGAGGCGGGCGCCGTCCACCTCCGCAGCCGCCGCGATGGTGAAGGGGCCCCGCGCGTCGCCTTGGTCGAAAGTGGGCTGATCGGGCAGGAGCGGGCGAGCCGCGGGCTGCGTCCGCCACAGCCTGAGCCACTGGCTCTCCGCCCACGACGCGTCGTCCGCCAGCGTCGCCACCGCCGAAGCCCCCACGCCCACTTCGAGGGGTAGGGGCCAGGACAGCAGCACCGGCAGGCCCGATGCCGCCTGCGCGACCGGGTGCTCGCCCGTCATCTGCACGCCCATGTCGGGCTGCACCACCGGACGCCCGTCCCCGACGCCCGCCCGCAGCACGGGCCGCCCCGAGTCGACGACGATCCCGAAGGGCACCGCCAGCGCTGCGATCGGGTCGGGCGATCCGAAGGTCGGGAAGATCGAGGGGTTCAGGTTCAGCAGCACAGGCTCGCCATCCGCGAGCAGCCCCGCGATCGCGTCCGCAACCATCTGGGCCCGCTCGCTCCCGCTCGGACCCATCGAGCCATCCGGGAGATCCATGGAGGGGGCGGCGGAGTTCGGGCTGATCACCGCCCACACAATGGGTCGTCTTCCGCCCGGATTCAGTGGTACCAGGGCGGGCCTCTCCGGGTCGACCGCGACCGCCCACTCCGCGACGCCGATCCCCCGCTGGCGCAGGCGACCGATCAGTTCATTCAGCACGCCCGCCCGCCCGACGAACCGCTGCGCCTCTCCGTGCACGAACACCACGATCGGGGGCGTCGCATCCGCGAGCGCCGCGACCGCATCGGTGAACAGGCTCTCCGCCCGGAGCCCCGCCTCGCCCGCGACGCTCAGCCCACGGCCCGTGTCCGCGATCGCGGGGGGGAACAGGTCCTCGAGCTCGATCGCCGCGATGGTCGGGCGACCGGCGCCGGGGGGTCCGTCCGAGACGACCAGCGCCGCCTCGCCCTGCTCGAGCACCTGCGCGATCCGCGCCGCTTCGGGGCGTTCGACCGCGAGCGCCCGCTCGCGCTCCGCGCCCGCACGCTCGCGGAGCGCATCGATCGCGGTGCGGATCGGCCCCGCGTTGGGCCCGAGCGTGCCGACGCCCCGGCGCATCAGGGCGAGCTGCTCGTCGAGCGCCCGCAGCGCGTCGGGCAGCTCCGCGACCGCGCCCGCAGGGTCGGGCACGCCGGGCGCCCGGTTCAGCCTCTCCTCGACGCGGTCCGCGAGGGCGCCCAGCTCATCGCTCGCGACGCGGGCGACCGCCGACCGCTGCTGGGCCCATCCCCGCGCCGTCGCGTCCCGCCCCTCCGCCGCGGCCTGGATCGCGTCCGAGAGCTGGGTCAGCCCCGCCCCGAGTTCGCGCGAGCCCTGCGCGAGCGCCATGCCAGCCCGCATGCCGGCCTCGATCGCGGGGCGCTCGCGCTCGATCAGACGCTCCGCGAGGGTGCCAAGGCGCTCCGCCCCTTGCGCGGATCCCGCATCGATCCGCACCGCCCGGGCATTGGGCGACGCGTCGAACGCGTCCAGGACATCGCCGATCCGATCGAGCGCCCGCCGGTCGATGCGGGCCTCGTCGACCGCGACGATCAGCTCGACCGGCGCGTCGAGCCCCGCCAGCAGCTGAGCCGCGCGGGGGCTCAGCCGGTGCTCGCCCCGGGCGGTCAGGTCGATCCGGGTCCCCGTCGCGGAGGCGCTCAGAGCGAAGCCGACCGCCGCCCCGACGCAGGCGATCGCGAAGCCAAGGGTGCGCGCCGCGCGGGCGAGGCGCGGGGCCCGCTTCCCGGCTCTTCTGGCGTTCCCCGTCATCGCCACCTCCGTGTGTCGAGCGCCGCCCAGGCGAGGGCCAGCAGCGCCCCCTGGATCGCGAAGAGCGCGACGACGCTCCCCGTGTCCACGACGCCCTTGGCGAAATCCGCGGTGACCGGCTGCAGCGCCGCAGCGGTGGCCCACGCGTCGAACGGCGCCGGCAGGCGGGCCGCGAGGGGGCCGGTGAGGATGAGGTAGCCCGCGAAGACGAGAAAGCTCGCGAGGAACGCGAGCGTCTGGCTCTCGGTCAGGGCGCTCACGACCAGCCCGAGCGCCAGGTAGGTGGACCCGACGAGCAGGAACCCGAAATAGCCCGACGCGATGGGCCCGGGGTCGAGGGGCGCATCCGAAGCCCAGGTGAGGACCGCGGGGTACACAAGCGAGGGGAGCGCCAGGGTCGCGAGGAACGCGACCGCGCCCAGGTGCTTGCCCAGCACGATCACGGGGTCCGGGACTGGTCCGGTCAGCAGGGGCTCGATCGTCCCGGTCCGGATCTCCTCCGCGAAGGATCGCATCGAGATCGCGGGCGCGATCACCACCAGCAGGGAAGCCGCGGGCGAGAAGAAGTAGCGCAGGCTCGCTACCTCGCCCGGAACCAGGGTGGTCGCGGTGAAGATCGCGCCGGTGAGCAGGAGGAACAGGGCGGCGATGAGCCACCCCGCGGGGGCGCGGTAGAGCGCCGCCAGTTCTCGGAGCGCGATCGCGAGGGCAGCGCTCATCGGGTGCCCCCTCCGGACGCGTCGCGGGCCGCATCTTCGAGCAGGGTCACGAAGCGTTCCTCGAGCGTCACGCTCTTTGCCCGCTCAGGCCGGGCGTCGAGGTAGCGGACGCGGGCGCCCGATTCGACCAGGGCCCGGAGGACGGGCCCGACGAGGTCCGGGTTGGGGTCTTGGGTGTGATCTGGGCTGGGGTCGGCGCCGGAAAGCCTCAGGCGGAGCCATTTCCCGTCGACCGGCTCAAGCGTGAACGCGCAGGCGTGCTGCGCCGCGAGCCTTTCCGCGATCCCGCGCAGGGTCTGCGCCCCGTCGCCCTCCGCGCCGCCGGGCGGGGCCACCTCTGCGACCACACCACCCGCTCGCGCGTCGACCGAGGGGGCGCGGGTCAGGGCGTCGGGGCTCCCGTCCGCGAGGAGCCGGCCCGCCGCGATGATGAGGACGCGGTCGCAGGTGCGCTCGATCTCGGGCAGGATGTGGCTCGACAGCAGGACCGCCTTGGTCTCGCCCAGGGAGCGGATGAGCGAGCGGAGCTCGATGATCTGCGCCGGGTCGAGCCCCGACGCGGGCTCGTCCAGCACGACGACCGCGGGGTCGTGCACCAACGCCGCCGCCAGGGCGACCCGCTGGCGGTAGCCCTTCGAGAGCCCCGCGATGCGGCGCGTCGAGACGGACCGGAGCTGGCAGCGGTCGATCTCACGATCGATCGCGACCCGCCGCGCCGCGCGGGGCATGTAGTGCAGGCGGGCCCGGTGTCGCAGGTACTCGGTGGGAGTAAGTTCCGGATACAGGGGCGCGGTTTCGGGCGCGTAACCCAGGGCCCGGCGGGCCTCGAGAGGCGCATCCGCGAGATCGTGACCAGCGATGAAAGCGCTTCCGAAATCCGGATGGATCAGCCCGGTGAGCATGCGGATCGTCGTGCTCTTCCCCGCGCCATTGGGCCCCAGCAGCCCGGTCACCCCCGGACCCTCGATCGCGAACGACAGATCGCGGACCGCGTCGACTGGTCCGAACGACTTATGGAGCCCTCGGGCGATGATCATGGAATCGATCGGGGCATGGTGTGGTTTAAACAGGGGCTTCGCGCCGTGTTTCTGGGGCGGCCGCCCCGTCGCGAAGCCGCCCCCTACGGGCCGATAGTAACGGGGCGGGCGGCCCGGAGGTTCGGGCCGGGCTTGAAGAGAGGTTGGCGGCGCGGGCGGATCAGGCCCGTCGATCGTGACGAATGGATAAGGATGGACGACCCCATTGGTGGGGGATTCCTGAGGACTAGACTGAAATGCTGGGGAGGCGAACCTAGAGGTGCGTTCAACAACCGCGTCGAAGCAGGTTCTGGTCGTCGAGGGGCGCGCTGTGCCCGCTTCGGCGATCGCCTCGCTCGTGCGTGGGCTGGGGGGAACCGGCGCGGAGGACGGGCAAACGGACCTGCTCGCCCGCGTCGCGGCGCTCCTGCGGATGGGCGGGCTCGAGGTGCGCGTGGTCGACGCGGACGATGCGCCCACCGCCGGGATGGAGATCCCCTCGCAGGCGGAGGTGCTGCTGGACGCGATCGGCGAGGGCGTCTGCCTCGCGGACGCGCACGGCCAGGTGCTCTGGGCGAACCGGTACTTCGCGACTCTGGAGGACGTCCTCCGCAGCCGCGCCGAGGCGAAGCTGAAGGAAGTCTCCGAAGCGTACGAGCGCATCCCCGAGGGCAAGGTGCGGACGCCCCGCCGGTTCCAGCTCTCGACCGGGGACGAGCGGTTCTGGTACGAGTTGGTCGTCGCGCCGGCGCCGCCCCGCCCGCGCATGGGTGGGGACATCGGCGAGCGCGTCGAGGACCGCGAAGCGGCGGACAGCCGGGCGGCGCTCATCGGCTCGGACCGCGTGGTGGGCGTGATCCGCGACGTGACCGCGGCGCACCGGTCGGAAGCGAAGCTGCACGCGATCGACCGGGCCGGTTTCGAGATCGTGCGGATGGACGCGGAGGCGGTGCGTGAGAAGACAGCGTACGAGCGCCTCCAACTGCTCGAGGAGAAGGTCGTCCGCCTGGCGCACGACGTGCTCGAGTACGACCACTTCGCGATCTTCCTGATCGACGACACGCGCCAGAAGCTCGAGCTGGTGATCTCCGCCGGCCTTCCCCCCGAGATCCAGGACTTGGAGCTGACCGCGGAGCGCGAGGGGAGCGGGATCTCGGGCTATGTCGCCGCGACCGGGCAGGCGTACATCTGCCACGACGCGTCGACGGACGAGCGTTTCCTGCCCGGGCTGGTCGGCGCGCAGAGCTCGATGACGATCCCCCTGCGCCTGCACGACCGCGTGATCGGCATCATGGACATCGAGAGCCGTGAGACGCGGGCGTTCGACGAAGAGGAGCTCCGCTTCGCGGAGATCTTCGGCCGGCACCTCGCGCTCGCGCTGCACATGCTCGACCTCCTGGTCGTCGAGCGGTCCGCGACGAACGCGACGGTCTCGGACCGCGTGGGCGACGAGCTGAAGGGCCCCTTGGACGACATCTGCATCGAGTGCGACGCGGTGGAGGCGGACGGGGTGCTCGACCCCGCGGTCGTCGCGCACCTCGCGAAGATCCGCGAGGACGTCGCCTCGATCCGCAGCCGGCTCGAGAGCGTGAGCCAGGGCCCCAAGACGCTCCTGGGCGTCGAGCGGGCGATGGCGCAGACGGGCGACGACCCTTTGCTCGCCGGGAGCCGCGTGCTGGTGGCGGACGACGAGCCCCGCATCCGCAAGATCGTCTCCGCGGTGCTCCGGGCGCGGGGGTGCACGGTCGATGTCTGCGAGAGCGGCGCGGGGGCGATCCTGCGCATCGAGGAAGCGGGCGAGGGTGGTCCTTCCTACGACCTCGTCGTGAGCGACATCCGCATGCCCGACCGCAACGGGTACGAGGTCTTCGCTGCGAGCCGCCAGCACTGCCCGAACGCCGCGGTGATCCTGATGACCGGCTTCGGCTACGACCCGCACCACTCGATCGTGCGCGCGAGCCAGCAGGGCCTGCAGAGCGTGCTCTTCAAGCCCTTCGACATCGAGCGACTGCTCGAAGAGGCCCGGAAGGCGATGGCGGCGCGGGGGTGATGGGAAGGGGACCGGCCATTGGCCATCGGGGATCGGGAAAACGCCGACGCGAGCACGGACCGACAAGCCCGGAGCTTGAGCGACGGGCGTCGTTGGTACTCCTTATCGAAGTGACCGGTGTCCTCGACGCTGCGTGCTGTTCGGGCACTCCCGAGGCCCCGCACTGACGCTTGGGGCTAGAGGGGGCGCTGGGCCGCGACGACGCGGTCGAGCAGGTCGTGGTCCTGCAGCACCGCGATGTTCGTGAGCCCGGCCCGCTCCGCGATCCCCGCGGCGTCCCTCGCGTGACAGGCAGCGGTCTCGACGACCGCCCAGCCCCCGGGACGGAGATGCTTCCCGACGCCTTCGAGGAGGGGCCGGACGAGGTCCAGCCCGTCGGCGCCGCCCCGGAGCGCCAGGTGGGGCTCGTGGTCCTTCACATTGGGCTCGATCGCGCCCCATTCATGGTCGGGGATGTAGGGCGGGTTGGCGGTGATGGCGTCGAAGGTCTCATCGCCCAGGGGCTCCAGCAGATCGCCCCGGCGGAACTCGATCCGATCGGCGACCGCGTGCCGCTCCGCGTTCTCCTTCGCGAGCTCGAGGGCGTCCGCCGAGAGATCCGTCGCGATGAACCGGGCCTCGGGCAGGTTCTTCGCGAGCGAGATCGCGACGCAGCCCGAGCCGGTGCAGATATCCGCGATGGACCGCATCGGGCCCGCATCGCTGCGCCGCGCGTGCTGCAGGACCTGCTCGACGATCGTCTCGGTGCTGGGGCGGGGGATGAGCGCCCGCTTGTCGGAGTGGAAGGGTAGGGCGAAGAAGTACGCGGTGCCGGTCAGGTGCTGGATGGGCTCGTGGGCGAGGGCCCTTTTGACCAGGACGCGGAGGGCGTCGCGTTCATCGGGAGCCGCGGGGCGGTCGGGGTCCATGTAGAGGCGCAGGCGTTCACACTTCAGGATGTGCGAGACGAGGATCTCCGCGGAGAGGCGCGGGGAGTCGAGGTCGCGGTCGGCAAAGGCCTGGGCGATCCAGTCGAGGAGCTTGCGGGTCGTCCAGGATGGGGTTGGGGGCGCGGTCATTCGACGGAACGGTACACCGTCTCGCCCGCGATGACGGTCCGCAGCACCCGGGTTTCGAGGATCGCCCGGGGCTCGATGGTCATGACGTCCCGGTCGAGGACGATGAAGTCCGCCTGCTTGCCCGGGGTGATCGACCCGACCCGGTGGTCCTGGAAAGCGCCGTACGCAGCGTCCAGCGTCATCGTCCGCAGGGCCTCCGCCCGGGTCATGCGCTCCTCGGGCCTCCAGCCCGATTCGGGCATGCCGCCCGCGTTTTGCCGCGTGATCGCGGCGTAGAACCCCAGGAACGGGTTCTCCGACTCGACGGGGAAGTCGGACCCCGACGCGATGACGGCCCCGGAGCGGAGCAGGCTGGCCCAGGCGTAGGCACCGCGGGCGCGGTCTTGGCCTACCCGCTCCTCCACCCAGCGCATGTCGCTGGTGCAGTGCGTGGGCTGCATGCTGGCGATGACGCCCAGGCGGGCGAAGCGGGGCAGGTCGTACTCGTTGAGCAGCTGGGCGTGCTCGACGCGGAAGCGGGCGGGGGCAAGGGGGAAGCCGGTCGCCAGGGACGCCCGCTCGTAGGCGTCGAGCACCTCGCGGTTGGCCCGGTCGCCGATCGCGTGGGTGAAGACCTGGTAGTGCTTCCGCAGGGCGTGCCTGGCGACCGCCTCGATGAACTCGGGCTCCGCGATCGCGAGGCCGGTGTAGGGGACGCCGTTATCGTCGCGGGGGCGGTCGGCGTAGGGCTCCAGCAGCCAGGCGCCCCGCGAGCCCATGGCGCCGTCGAGGTAGAGCTTCGCGCTGGCGATGGTGATGCGCGGGCCCTGGTACGGCGCGTTCTCCTCGAAGTAGCGGATGGCGTTCCGCGCATCGATCGCGACCGCGACGCGGAGCTTGAGTCGCCCGTCGGCCTCCATGCGCTGCATGAGTTCCGCGACATCGGGTCCGACGCCCATATCGTGCACGCCCGTCAGCCCGACGCGGAGGCACGCCTCCTGGGCCGCGAGGAGGAGCGTCTCCGCTTCGCCCCGGGCGGACTCCGGGATATGGCGTTCGACGAGCGTCTCCGCGTTGTCGATGAAGACGCCGGTCGGGTCGCCCGTCGCCCGGCGGAGGATCTCGCCCCCGGGTGGGCTGACGGTCGCCCGATCGATGCCCGCGAGCTGCATCGCCCGGGTGTTGCCCAGGGCCGCGTGCCCGTCGACGCGGACGAGCCAGACCGGGTGACGGGGCGTCGCTTCGGAGAGGGCGTCGTGGTCGGGCAGGGCCCGATCGGGCCAGGATTCGTTGTCCCAGCCCCGCCCGAGGATCCACTGCCCGGGGGGCGTCTCATCGGCACGGGCCCGGACGCGGGCGATCACCTCGTCGTAGCTCGTCGCTCCCGTCAGGTCGACGACGCCCGCGCGGAGCTGGCCCAGGCCCAGGAGGTGCCCGTGCGCATCGATCAGCCCGGGGAGCACCGTCCGCCCCCCGAGATCGACGATCGTCTCCTCGTGCCCGATCAGGCCGGTGATATGCCCGTTGGAGCCGACCGCTGTGAAGCGGTCGCCCTCGACAAGGAAGGCCTGAACGCGGGGATGGGCGGGGTCGACGGTGTGGGCGTTGGCGTTGATGTAGGCGGTGGTCTGGGCGAGAGCGGAGATGGCGGCGGCGGCGAGGGTGACGGCGGCGATGCGTAATCTCATGGGCGAGAGCATACGCCGGTTGTCATTTCCCCTCGTACCAGTTGGCGCTGATCCCATGGTCGACCACCAGGGGTACCCGGAGGGTCATCGCCTGTTGCATGCGATCGACGATGACCCCGGCGGCGGCCTGTGCAGTGTCCTCGGGGGCCTCGAAGACGAGCTCGTCGTGGATCTGCAGGAGCA
>DAIQNV010000022.1:16592-21106 GCA_036788215.1 Phycisphaerales bacterium
TTGATGCGTCGGTGCAGGTCGATCATGGCGAGCTTGATCAGGTCGGCGGCGCTGCCCTGCACGACGGAGTTGATCGCCATCCGCTCCGCAAGGGCCCGGCGCCCCGGCTGGTTGGAGTCGATGTCGAGGATCGGGCGGCGGCGCTTGAGCATCGTCTCGACAAAGCCCTGCGAGCGGGCCTGCTCGATGCACTCCTGCAGGAAGGTGGTGATGCCGGCGAAGCGCTTCTTGTAGCCCGTGATGATCCCCTCCGCCTCGGTGTTGGAGCAGCCCAGCCGGCGGGCCAGCCCGAAGGGGGTGATGCCATACACGATGCCGAAGTTGACCATCTTCGCGCCCGACCGCTGCTCCTTGGTCACCTCGTCCAACGGCACGCCATGCACCTGGGCCGCGACCGCGGTGTGGATGTCTTCGCCCCGCTCGAAGGCCTGGCAGAGGGCGGGGTCCTCCGACAGGTGGGCGAGGATGCGGAGCTCGATCTGCGAGTAGTCGGCGGTAATGAGCACCCGCCCGGGCGGCGCGATGAACGCCCTGCGGATCTCGCGCCCCACATCGGTGCGGATGGGGATGTTCTGCAGGTTCGGGTCGGATGAACTCAGCCGTCCGGTCGCGGCGACCGTCTGGTTGAAACTGGCGTGGATCCGCCTGGTCTCGGGGTGAATCTCGTCCTTCAGGGCGCCGAGGTAGGTGTTCACGAGCTTGGTGAGCTGGCGGTAGTCGAGTACCAGCTCCGGGATGGGGCTCTGGATCGAGGCGTCGTCGACGAGCTTCTGCAGCACCTCGGCGTCGGTCGAATAGCCGGTCTTGGTCTTCTTGATCGGTTTGATCCCGAGGCCCGGGGGCTCGTCGGTCGGCTTGTTGAAGAGCGCCGCCGAGAGCTGCTTGGGCGAGTCGATGTCGAAGGTGATGCCGAGGGCGTCCATGGACGCATCGAAGATCTGAGATTTCAGATCTGAGATCCTCGATTCCAGCCGCTCGCGCTGCCGGTCGAGTTCGTCCGGGTCGACGAGGATCCCGTTGAATTCGAGCTCCGCCAGGACCTCGACGAGCGGGAGCTCAACCGAGCGGTAGAGGTCGGTCAGCCCCATCGCCTCCAGGTCCGCGTGCTCGCGCCTGCAGAGCCGGAGCGTGACATCCGCGTCCTCCGCCGCGTACACCGACGCCCGGTCGAGGGGGACCTGGTCGAAGGTCTTCTGGCTCTTGCCGGTGCCGATGAGCTCCTTGATGGAGACATTGGTACGGTTCAGGAGCGCGAGCGCGAGGGCGTCCATCGAGTGGCTGGAGCGCGAGGCGTCGATGAGGTAGCTGGCGATCATCGAGTCACCGGCAAGCCTGGCGCCCTCGTCGGGCTCGGTGAAGCCCCGCAGCGTGACGCCGTGCTTCCGCAGCACCAGCAGGTCGTACTTGAGGTTGTGCCCCAGCTTGGGCTTGGCGGGGTCCTCGAGGATGGGGCGGAGGGCTTCAAGGACGGCCCGTTCGTCAAGGTGCGTGCTCGCTTCGCACGAGCGCGTCGGCACATACCACCCCTCGCCTTCTTCAATTGCGAAGGAGAGCCCGCACAACTCCGCCTTCATCGGGCGGGGCGAGGTGGTCTCGGTGTCGATCGCGATCGCGGGTGCGGCGCGGAGGGCCCTGATGAGCCCGTCGAGCTGCATCTTCGTGCGGATGCAGGTGTAGTCGCCCTCGACGGCGCGGTCCTCGGGCTCCTGGTCGAAGAGCCCGCCGAAGCCCCCGGCGGGCGTTGACTTCGCCTTACTCGGCGCGGGCTCGCCACCCCCGACGAGAGCCTTCAGGTCGTCCTGATACCGGTTAAAGCCCAGTTCCTTCAGGATCGGCCCGAGCTGCGCGAGGTCGAACGACCCGACCGCCGCCTTCGTCAGGTCGAAGTCGATCGGCGCATCCTCACGCAGCGTCACGAGCTGGCGGCTCAGGGGCAGCGCACCGGTCGCCGCCGCGATGTTCTCCCGCCGCTTGCCCTTGATCTTCCAGTCCTTCGTCGGCTTATCGGCGTGCACCTCCTCGAGCACCGCCTCGAGCGTGCCGAACTCCGCGATGAGCTGGGCGGCGGTCTTCGGGCCGATGCCCTCGACGCCCGGCACATTGTCGACGGTGTCGCCCATGAGCGTGAGCATGTCAACGACCTGCTCGGGCCCGATGCCCGTCTCCTCGCGCAGCGTGTCCGCGGTGATGAGCTGGTCGGTGTGCACGTCGTACATCTCGATGCGCCCAGCCTCGAGGAGCTGCTTGAGGTCCTTGTCCTTCGATATGAACCGCACGCGGAGGCCCGGGTGCTCCCGCGTCAGCCGGCGGACGAGGGTCGCGATCACATCGTCCGCCTCGAACCCCTCCGCGCCGATGCACGGCACGCCGATCGCCTCGAGCGTCCTCAGCATCCGCTCCACCTGGGGCTTCAGGTCATCCGGGGGCTCGGAGCGGGTGGCCTTGTACTCCGGGAAGAGCTGCGTGCGGAAAGTGCCCCGGTCGCCCGAGACATCGAGGCACACCGCCAGGTAGTCGGGTTTACCGCCGTCCTTCAGGTTCCCCGCGTCCTGGCGGAGGAGCTTCAGGAGCATGCCGACAAAGCCGAACGACATGTTGGTGGGCTCTTTGGTGACCGGGCTGGTCATGGGCGTGCGGATCGCGTGGTAGGCGCGGAAGAACTGGGCGTAGCCGTCGATGAGGTAGAGCGTGGTGGGGGCGGGCATCCCCAGAGGGTAGTGGGGGAGGCCGGCGAGAGGGTGGGGGAGGGCCCTTCAGGCCCAGAGGGCGGCGAAATCGAGCGTCACGCGGCAGCCATCGCCGAGATCGAGCGACCCGTCGGGCGACATGGAACGGAACGCGCCTTCATCGTCACGCCGCAGGACCTCGACGGATCGTGTCTCGGGGTCGACGAGGATGTAGAACCCGACGCCCTGTTCTTCATAGAGCGAACGCTTGGCCGTGCGGTCCTTGATGGCGGTGCTCGGGCTGAGGACCTCGATGATGAGACGCGGTGCCCTCGTGATCCACTCGCCCGTGAGATCGCCACAGCACACGGAGATGTCCGGGCGCACGACGGTGCCGCTATCGATGCGCCAGTCGAGCTCGAAGAAGACCTCGCAGCCGCAGCCGGCCTCCCGAAGCCTGGCATCCAGTTGCAGCGTCAGTCGGCGGACCGTGCGCTGGTGCACGACGCCCGGCGATGGCGACATCGCGATCGGGTTGCCGTCCCAAAGCTCCCAGTGGCCCTCCCATCGGTCGTAGTCGGCCAGGGTGTAGGTCTGGTTGTACCGGCGAGCTTCCATGCCTGGAGTATAGAGCCAACCACCGCTATCCCCCAGCCAGTTCCCGGACCCGCGCCGCGTACGCCGCCCCCATCTCCACCCGCCGCCGCCCCATCATCGCCCCCGCCGCATCCAGAAACTTCCCCGCCCGGTACCCCGTCAGCCCCGCGTCCGTCTTCCACGCGAAACGCCCGACGCACCCCGACATCGCCTCGCTCGCCGCCCACATCGCCCCCGTGTGCGCGATCGTCCCGGTCATGATCCGCGTCCCGATCGCGGTCTTCACGTGGTCGCCCAGGACGCAGCCGAAGAAGGTCTCCCCCGTCCGCTCCCGGCTCCCCCCGGGCTCCGCGACCGCGGTCACCTCGCTGTAGGTGTTCAGCAGGTTGGAGTTGACGGTCCCCGCGCCCAGGTTCACCCACTCCCCGAGCCACGCGTCGCCCAGGTGCCCGTCGTGCCCCTTGTTGCTGTACCCCTGCATGATCGTCCCGCCGATCTCCCCAGCCACCTTGCACCAGTGCCCGATCGCGGTGTTGGGCTTGATGAACGCACCCTCGAGCACGGTCGAGTTCGGCCCGATGTAGGCGGGCCCCGTGATGATCGCCCGGGGGCGAACCACCGCCCCCGCATCGACTACAACAGGCCCGTCCTCGGTATTGAAGATCACCTCCGGGTACACCCGGGCGGTCGGGTGCACGCGCGGGGGCTCCGGGCCGATCAGCGTGATGTAGTCCGGTGCATCCGCGTAGTGGGGCACCTCCGCCGCCAGCAGTTGCAGGTCGACGCTGATCGCCAGGTCCCGCCCCGAGCGGACATGCCAGGGCCGCGTGATCAGGACATCGTGGGGCACGCCCACCCCCTCCATGTCGGGCCGCTCGCCCCGCAGGAGCATCAGCGCATCCGCCGCATCGAGATAGGCCGCGACGACATCCCCCGAGGGCTCGACGAGCGCGGAGCCCTCGCCCAGCTGATCGATCTCGTCGAGGGGCAGGGGGCACCGCCCGTTGACGACGAGCACCGGCCCCGCGTCCTTCGCCAATTCGTTCACAGGCAAGGGCTGGCTCTCCCGGGTCATCCCCGCCAGCGCCTCGGGCACGAAGACCCCGACCGGATCGAGCCCGAGCGCCCGCTCCAGCCGGTCGATCGTGGTCAGGGCCCCGGTGCGGACGCCGAAGATCGGGCGCAGGTCCCGCATGGGCGCCAGGAGGCCCCGGTCGTCATCCCAGAAGATCGCGGGGCGGGGAGCGTCGG
>DAIQNV010000022.1:21206-28029 GCA_036788215.1 Phycisphaerales bacterium
CGCACGCTGCGGTCGACCGGGAACCCGAGCAAGGGGTCCACCCACCGCAAGGGGACCGCCACAAAGAACCCGATGACCATCGTGTACGCGCCGCTCAGCAGCCGGCTGGTCAGTTCCGCCCCCCAGTCCCAGGCGATCGGGTCCCCGAGCGCCTCCCGCACCGTGAAGGCGAGCACCACGACCATCGCCGACACCATCGCCGCCAGCCCCGAGACCACCCCGAGCGTGATCGGGTTCTTCCGGATCACCTGCGTCCGCACGCTCAAGACGATCCGCGCCGCCAGCAGCAGCCCGAGCGCCCGGGGCCCGAGGAAGACCGCGTCCCCCCCGTCCGTCCGGGGCACAACCGCGGTGAGGTCCAGCATCGCCCCCGCGATCAGCGCCGCCCACAGCGCCTGCCGGGGCGAGGCGTTCAGCACGAAGTAAACCACGATCGGCACCACGAAACTCGGCCCGATCGGCCCGGTCCCGAGGCGCAGCGCATCCCGCAGCCCGAGCTCCAGCCCCAGCCCGACCCAGAGCGCAAGGGCGTACGCGAGCCAACTCACGGGCCGGCCTCCTGCACCGGAGCCTCGGCGGGTGTCTCGACCGGTATGCGCAGGATGACCGTGCTCACCCGGCGCAGGTCCGCAGTCGGGCGAACCGTGATCACGCGCCGCTGAGTCTGCGCCTCGTCCCGCTCCACCCGCTCGACCGTCCCGATCACGAGCATCTGCGCCCCCGCGGGCCAGGCGGAATCATCGAGCCGCACCGTCATGCCCGTCGCGACCTCCGGCACCGCCGGCCGGTCGGGCGTCGGCGCCACATACTCGAGGTCCCCCCGCAGTCGCCCGTCGCCGATCGGCACCAGGCTGCACGCCAGCCCCTCGGGCCCGAGGTCGGTCACCATCACCCGCCCCCCCACCCGGCTCACCGCCGGGTCGGTGATGGGCCGCACCGTGCAGGTCCGCCCCCGCACGCTGTCGACCCGCCCGACCAGCTGCACCCCGTCGACGGTCGCGACCGTGTTGGGCGTCACGCCATCCCGCTCGCCCGCGCGAACGGTCAGGAGGCTCGAACTCGTGTCGCTGGAGACGCCCACCACCGGGAAGGCGACCAGGTCGACCGGCACATCGGTCGAGAGCGACCGCCCCCGCTGCAGCATCTCCGCCAGCTCCCGGTACCGCCGGGTCTCCTCGTACTGCGAGAGGTACAGCCGCTTCAGACGCTCGTTCTCGAGCTGCAGCGCCCGCACCGCGTCGTCATCCACCAGCTCCCTCCGCGCCGGCGCCAGCCACCGCCCGACGATCGAGAGCGGGTGGCTGATCGGCACGACCAGCGTCGTGGGCAGGTGCGCGGGCCACTCCAGCCAGCCCAGGAACCGGACCGGCAGCACGCACAGCAGCACGAGGATCGCCACCGCCGCCGGGAGCGTGTGTCGCGTCGGCCGGGCGTTGGAGGCGCTTCGTGCCATCGTGAGGAAGTGGGTCCGGGCCCTAGAGGTCCATGTCGCTCTCGAGGGCGGACTTCCACTCCTCGAGGTTCTCGAGATAGATCGCGGTCCCCCGCGCGACGCAGGTCAGGGGGTCGTCCGCGACGCGCACCTCGAGCCCGGTCGCCTTGTTCAGCACGATCGGCAGCCCCCGCAGGAGCGCCCCGCCCCCCGCGAGCGTGATGCCGTTCTCGACCAGGTCCGCCGCCAGTTCGGGCTCGGCGCGCTCAAGCGTCCGCGTCACCGCCTCGATGATCGCGCTGATCGGCTCCTGCAGCGCCTCGCGGATCTCGCCCGAGGTGATGACGGTTTTCCGCGGCAGGCCCGAGATCATGTCCCGCCCACGCACGTCCATCTGCGTTTCCTCGCCGACCGGGGCCGCCGAGCCGATCTCGATCTTGATCCGCTCCGCCGTCTGCTCGCCGATCATGAGGTTGTACGTGCGCTTCATGTGGCTCATGATCGCCTCGTCCATGTCGTCGCCCGCGACACGCACGCTCTCGCAGGTCGCGATGTCAGCCAGCGACAAAATCGCCACCTCCGTCGTCCCGCCACCGATGTCGACGATCATGCTCGCGGTCGGCTCGATGAAGGGCAGGCCCGCCCCGATCGCCGCCGCCATGGGCTCCTCGATCAGGTAGGTCCGGTTCGCCCCCGCCCGCGCCGCCGAATCCACCACCGCCCGCTTCTCCACCGCGGTGATGCCGCTGGGAACCGAGATCACCACCCGCGGCGCGATCCAGCTCGCCCGCCCCGTCACCTTGTGGATGAAGTACGCCAGCATCGCCTCGGTGATCTCGAAGTCGCTGATCACCCCGTCCTTCAACGGGCGAACAGCGGTGATCGAGCCCGGTGTCTTGCCCAGCATCTCCTTCGCCACCCAGCCCACCGCCAGGCCCGACGAGGTCTTGATCACCTGGTTCGTGCCCTTCTTCACAGCAACCACGCTCGGCTCGTTCAGCACGATGCCCTGGCCACGCACCGCGACCAGGGTGTTGCAGGTACCCAGGTCGATGCCCATATCAACCGTGAACAGTCGGGCGAGTCGCTTCCACACCACGCGGTTTCGTTCCCCTCGGGGGCCCCCCGCGGGGTCGCGGAGCAGGCCTGGTCGGCGTGTGCCCCCCTCGCGCCGGCCGTGGCGGGAAGGGTCGCACCTGCGCAAGTTATCGGGTCCGGCCGGGTTCGGCCACCAATCCATAGGTCTCCCCGAAGCGCCACCCCTCGGCCGGACCACCCAACGGGCATGAAAAACCCCCGCCGGGGGGGAAGCGCCGCCCGGCAGGGGTTCGGGATGCTCAGGGGCCGTTCGGTTCACCCGGACGCCGGCAGACCCGCCGCCCGTCGCCAAACCGCCGGATTCAGTCGCGCTGCACCAGGGACGGGCCCCCGTCGTCGGGGTCGATCTCGATCACGCCCGCCTCCGCCGGCGCCCAGTCGGTCTCGACCCGCACCGGCCCGCCCTCGCTGTCGATCAGGTACCGGGCCTCGTCGAGGTAGTCCCGATCGGTCTCGCGACCCGCGATCGCCTCGAGCCGCCCCTTCTGCTCCGCCCGCACCTTCGCGAGCTTGCTGTTCAGGTGATCCAGGCTCGCCGCCTTGTACCGCTGGTGCCCGTCGATCGTCGCCTGCCGAGCTTCCATCATCGCCAGCATCCGGTCGGACCGCGCGATCGCGTCGATCTGGGCGTCCAGCTGGAAGAGCTGGGCCTGGAACTCCGCGTGCTCCGTCTCCAGCTTGGTCAAGAGCCCCGCGAGCTGGTCCCGCTGGTCCGCGAGATACGTCAGCTCCGTCGCGATCTCGCCCGACCGCTGCCTGTAGATCGTCTTGGTCTGCTCGATCTGGTTCGCCTTGGCGTACGCGTCCCGCAGGTCCAGGGAGCGGTTGTCGAAGCTGATCCGCACGATCGCGTGCTGCTTCTCCTCCTGCACGCCCCGGGCCCTCGCGATGCCCGTCTCGAGCCGGGAAAGGTCCTCGCTCGCCAGCGCGACGACCCGGTCCGAGATCGCCCGCTCACGCTCGAGCTGGCCGATCTGCTCCTCAGCCTCCGCGAGGTCCGCCCGGACCTCCGCGATCTGCGCCGGATACTCCGCCTCGAGGCTCTTCAGCTGGGCCCGCAGCGCGACCGGGTCTTCGATGTTCCGGTCGATCACGCCCGCCACCGCGTTCCCCGCTTGGCCCACGAGGGCTCGCACGCTCCCGGGACGCACGGTCTCAGCCACCACCGCGGTACCGCCCCCGATCAGGGCCGTCAGCACCGCACCGCGAATCACACACTTCGCAACGCTCATCGGTCCGCTCCTTCGCTCTGCCGGGCCCGGCCTGGTCGGCTCGGAGCCCGGGGCTCGCTGTCAGACGCCCGGGTCGCCGATGGGGCCCACTTGGGATGGGTCCCTCGCCCGGTCCGGGTCCGGCGTTGGCCGTGCCCCGGGTCGTCGTTCCGGTTTCACCAGCCCGCCCCGTCCCGCTCGGTCCCGCCGATCGCAAGGGCGGTGGGGCGGGTGGGGGGGCACTCGGAAGTGCTTCATGGGAAGCCGCCCCGCACGCTTTCACACCCACCCCTCCCCGCCCCGGAATCCGTCGGAAACCGGACCGAAAAAAACGCCGCCCACCCCGTGACCGCCCCCCCGGAGCCACGCTCCCGCCCGCGAAACCCGGCGAATCACCCGAAACAGGCCGAACCGGACGCCCCGCCCCGATATCCTGAAGAAGCACTCACCCCCCCCGGGACCGGCACACCGCCCGCCCCGCAAGCCGCGAGCCGCCATCCGCATGCTGACCTCACTCACGACCGGCTTCGTCAACCGACTCCGCGCCCAGGACGAGGCCGCCTGGTACGAGCTGTGGGAAACCTTCGGCCCGGTCATCCGCGCCCAGCTCGCCAAGTGGGGACGCGGGCGCATCGGCGCCGAGACCGTCCGCGATCTCTCCCAGGAAACCCTCGCCGCCCTCTCCAACTCCATCGACCGCTTCGACCCCGAGCGCGGCGCCCGCTTCAGCACATGGCTCCTCGCCATCGCCAAGCACGTTCTGGGCGACGAGATCGACCGCCGAATGGCCCTCAAACGCGGGGGGGGCAAGGCCAACGCCGAGCTCGACGAAACCTGGATGATGAGCGGCGCCGCTCAGTCCGTCGACGACGCCTACGAGGCCTCCGTCTTCCGGGCCAAGGTCGAAGCCGCCATCCGAGCCGTCGAACGCGAGTGCGATTTCACCGAGTTCGCCATCTACCGCATGCGCGTCTTCGACGGGCAATCCGGCAAGGAGGTCGCTGCTGCGATTGGCACATCCGAGCCCACCGTCTCCCGCAGGCTCGCCAAAGTTCGGGATTTGCTCAGGCTCCGCCTCAGCGCCGTCATCTCCACCTACAGCTTCACCGAGGACGAACTGCAGGAGGCCGAGCGAAACGGGCTGGCCCTCGATCCCAAGCAGCCGGCAGCAAGCGGAACCGACAAGTCGGTGGACCAGGCCTTCGACGATGCCATCGCCGAGATCTACCACCGACAAATGGAGCTCCGCAGGGCCGACGAAGAACGGCTGTCCGACTCGGGCCGGCGCTGACACGCCCGGACCCCGGCGGGCCGGAGGCGAACCGTGACCCCAGTCCTCATGCTCCCATTGATTCTCCTCGGGACCGCAGCCGCGATCCTGGCCATCATCATGGGCTGGTGGGTCCTTGTCCGCATCTTCCGCTACATCGGGATGGGCGTGATCCACGTCTTCCGCTTCATCGGGGGCGAGGTCTCCGACGCCCTCCGCGCCGTCGGCGCCATCATTGTCGCGATCGTCTTCATACCCCTCGTCATCGCCAACATCGTCATCGGGCGCTGGTCCGCCAGCGCCCACTACGGGCGGGCCTTCACCGCCGAGATCCGCACCTTCGGGGGCTGCCTCTACCGCATGGCGGTCGGCCACCCCTTCCGCCTGCTGGGCCTGTCCCGTGTCCTCGAGGGCCTTGAGAGCCGCCTCCCGCACGCCATCGCCCACGCCCCCACGTCCGACAAGCCCCGGCGCGCCTCCGCCCTCTTCGAGGGCTACGAGATCATCGGCTCCCTCCCCGGGGGAGGCTCGGGCGGGAAGCTCTACATCGCCAGGCCCGACCCCGTGAAGCTCGCGGGCTTCCAGCGCCGGGGATTCAGCGACTGCGACGAGGTCGTCATCAAGACCTTCAGCCTCACCGATGGGTCCAGCCTCCCGCAGATCGTCCGCGAAAGCCGAGCCCTCGACGCCGCCCGCAAGCTGGGCCTCGTCCTTGAGCACGAGCTCGCGGAGGAACGCTTCTTCTACGTGATGAAGTACGTCCCGGGCGACAGCCTCGCGACCGCCACCCAGCGACTTCACGCCGACTCCGCCCCGGTCCAGAAGGGCGGGCTCGACGACGACCACCTCGCGATCGGCCTCGGATACGTCGCCGACCTCGCCCGCGCCCTGCTCATCTACCACCAGGGCGGCCTCTGGCACAAGGACGTCAAGCCCGACAACATCATCATCGACCCCCGCGACACCGCCAAGCCCGGGGGCTCCGCCCACCTCGTCGACTTCGGACTCGTCACACCCCTCCGGTCGGCGATGACCCTCACCACCCACGGCACCGAGTACTTCCGCGACCCCGAGCTCGTCCGCATGGCCCTCCGGGGCGTCAAGGTCCACCAGATCGACGGCGCCCGCTTCGATGTCTATGCCGCCGGCGCCGTGCTCTACTCCGTCATCGAGAACCAGTTCCCCGCCCACGGGGGACTCAGCCGCGTCGAGAAGCGCTGCCCCGACGCGATCCGCTGGATCATCCGCCGGGCCATGACCGACTACGACAAGCGCTACCCGACCGCCCGCGCCTTCCTCGACGACCTCGCGGTCGTGCTGAACGCGAGCGACCCCTTCAAGGTCCGCCCCGCCGACCTGCCCAGCGTCCAGCAGGGCGACCACGAGCCGGTCGAACACGCGGAGGACGAGACGCCCATTTCCAGCGTCTTCGCGCCGAGCGTCAACGATTCCGATTCCGACGACGCTGCAACCGTGTCGGACAGCGCGACCGAGATCCATCGGATTAATGAGACGATCCAACGCGAACTCCGGCGTCGAGGGCTGACAAGCGCAACAGCCGTCGAGGCCGCAGCCTGGCTCGATTCCGCGGGCGTGCTCCGGGACAGTCCGCATCGTCCGGGCCTGCCCCTCAGAAACCGGCTTCGAGCCGGGCTGATTGAAGGGGCTCGCCAGGAGCCGAATCGTCGCTGGTTTATCGATCGCATCGCGAAGTACGACGCCGTCGCAGCCAACCCCAGCCGCATCCGTCTCGCCAACTGGTGGACCGGCAAGTACGCAGTGGGCGACGAGACCCCCACGCCCGAGACCCCC
>DAIQNV010000022.1:28129-45796 GCA_036788215.1 Phycisphaerales bacterium
CGAGACCCCCACGCCCGAGACCCCCGTCGCCCGGGCCGTCCGCGCACCCCACGCCCCCCGCCCCGCCCCCGCCCACGAGCAGCTCAAGAACGCCCGCGACCGCGTCGCCGCCCGGCGCAAAGCCGCCCAGGACCGCATCCACAACCGCGTGGGCTACACCCGTCGCCGGGAAGACCGCGCAGGCGTCAACGGTGGCGTCGTTTTCGCAGCGATCCTCCTCGTCGCCGGGGTCGCGATGGGCTTCCTCGTCGCGGTCGTCCAGAACGAACGGTCCGACCGCGATTCGGTCGTCATCGAGACCGAGCGGGGCACCTTGCAGGGCACCCTGGACGACTTCAAGGCCGGCGTCCGCGCCGGTCTCGGCGCCCGCGCCCCGGAAGACACCCCCGACCCCGTCTCCGACAGCGAGCTCAACGCCCGCGTCCGCGAGCAACTCCTCGAGGCCGAACGCCAGCTCCGGGAAGCCGCGAGCAGCGTGGAGACCCTCGCCGGCGCCGGGCTCGAGGCCACCATCGCGAGCCTCCGCGAGCTGCGGCTCTCGCTGGGCATCAACCCCGCCCGCGCCAACACCAGGGTCACCGAGCTCGAATCAGGCGACCCCGCCGACGCCCGCCCCTTCGCGACGCCCGAGCCGCCCGTCCCCCCCGCGCCCGGCGCCGCCCCCGCGCCCCCCGCCCGCACCGCCCTCGCAGGCCCCCTCGCCCACCCCGGCGCCAGGGTCCTCCTCCTCAGCGACTTCCGCCCCCCGCTCGACCGCGAACTGCGCAGCCAGGTCGATGGCATCGTGGGCCTCCTCCGGGGCGCCGGTGCCAAGGTCTCGGGCGAGCTCACCGAAGCCCCGACCGATTCCGCAGCCCTCGGAGCCGAGATCTCCGCCATCGCCCGCTTCCGCCACGCCAGGGGCCAGCGCGACCTCGCCGACCCCGCCATCGTCGCCCGCGTCCGCGACGCGGTCCGCGCCGACCTCGGGCTCGACATGGTCCTCTGGATCGCCCCCGACCCCGCCAACGAGAACCGACTCCGCGTCCTCGTCGCCACCGACAAGGTCGGCTCCACCCTCAACGCCGAACGCCTCCACCCCGCCCTCCTCGCCCGCTTCGCCCTCCCCGCCCCCTGACCGTTGGATGCCGTGGTCTCGCAAGACGGGTGCCGTGGTCTCGCGAGCCGCAGGCGAGCTAGACCACGAACACCCAATGTCCGTGCAGACCCCCGCTCACCCCCTCGAAACCCGCGCCAACGCCTCGAGCTTCGCGATCGCCGCCCCCGACCCGATCGCACCCCGCGCCCGCTCCAGCCCATCCGCGATCGACCCCGCCGCCCCCGCGACCACGAGCGCCAGCGCCGCGTTCAATGCCACCGCGTCGCTGTGCGCCGCGCTCAAGCCATCGAGCGCCCCCCGCGCCAACTCCGCAGCGTGCCCCACATCCCGCGCCGCCAGCGCCGCGGGCGGTGCACCCAGCACGCCGAACCGCTTCGGATCGATCGACTCCACCCGAAGACCCGTGGGCCCGACCCACGCCGCGTCCGTCGGCGCATCGGTCGACACCTCGTCCATCCCGTCCCGGCTGTGCAGCACCACCCCCGTCGACCCGAGCGCCTGCAGCGTCTGCGCCACCACGCCCACCTTCTCGGGCCGGTACACGCCGATCATCTGCCTCGTCGCCCCCGCCGGATTCGTCAAGGGGCCCAGCAGGTTGAAGATCGTGGGAAACCCAAGGCTCCGGCGGGGCCCCGCCGCGTGCCGCATCGCCGGATGGTGGTGGATCGCAAAGCAGAAACACACGCCCACCTCGCGCAAACACGCCGCCTGCACATCGGGCGACGCGTCGACCTGCACCCCGAGCTCCGCCAGCACCTCCGCCGACCCCCGCCCCGTCCGGCTCCGGTTCCCGTGCTTCGCCACCAGCACCCGCGCCACGCCCTGCCCGGGCTCCGCCGCCGCCGCGACGATCGCCGCCATCGTCGAGATGTTGAAGGTCTTCGCCGCCCCTCCCGTCCCGCAGGTGTCGATCAGCGACTCCCCCGGGCCCACCTCGATCGGCACACGCGTCACATGCCGACGCATCACCCGCGCCGCCCCGAGCAGTTCCGCCGGGGTCGTCCGACGCGTCGCGATCAGCGACAGCACCGCCCCGATCTGGGCATCATCCAACCCACCCGTCAGCAGGTGCTCGAAAACCGCCTCCGCAGTCGGCGCATCGAGTGTTCCGCCCGAAACGAGCGTCTGGAGCGTCGCCTGTGCGAATTCAGAGTGCGGCATCGCGGAGAAGATAACCACCTCCGCAATACCGGATTGTGTTTGGTTCACCCGAAACCCACGCCCCCGAAACTCGTAGGATCAATCGTGACCACCGTCCCCGCCAACAGCATCCGCGCCGCCCGGGCTGTCCAGCAGCGTGACCGGCTCGCCCGCGTCATCGCCCGCACCGGACTCACCTTGGGTGTTGCGGGCGCCGCCACGCTCCTCGCGCTCGTGGGCGACCGTGTGTGGGGGTGGGACCTCCCTTGGTGGACCCTCCCCATCCCCACCGTTCTCGCCGGAGCCGCAGGCGTCGCCTGGGGACTCGCGACCCACGGCCGCCTGCTCGCCGCCGCGACCCGCCTCGACGCCGCCCTGGGCTGGCACGACCGCATCGCGAGCGCCATCGGCTTCGCCGACCGCCCCGCAGAGCCCGACGCCTTCGTCACGCTCGCGGTCGCCGACGCGGAACGCATGGCACCGGGCGCCCGCGCCGACCGGGCGGTCCCCATCATCTGGGGCCGGGGCTGGACCGTCTGGGCCGGCGCTCTCACCCTCGCGATCGCGGGCTTCCTCTTCCTGCCCGGCGCTGCGCCCGGAGGCCCGGGCGCGCCCAACGCCCTCGACCGCGAGCGCCAGGCGGCCGCGATCGCGCAGATCGAGGAAGCGGAGCGGGCCCTCGCTGAGATCGGGCCCGACCCCTCCGAGGAGAACGCGATCGCGGGCGCCAGCGAGGAGGACCTTGCCGCCTTCGAGGACCTCAAGCGTTCCCTCGAAGCCGACGCCGACCCGCGGGAGGCCCTCGCGGAAGCCGCGGAGCGGATCGACCGCGCCGCCGACCGCCTCGACCAGCGCGCGGGCGACGCTGCTGCTGCGGAAGAGGCCCTGCGGGAAACCCTCAACGAAACGCTCGATGACGCGAGCGCGATGGACGAACGCGCCCGCGAGATGGTCGAGCGCCTGCGCGAGGGCGATCTCGCGGGCGCCCGGCGCGCCGCCCAGGAGATGCTGGGCAACGCCGACCAGCTCGCCCCCGAGGAACGCGAACGCCTCGCCCGCAACCTCGACGACCTCGCCCGCGCCCTCGAGCAGCGCGCCGAGGAACCCACCCCGCCCGACACCGGCACCGCGCCCGAGAGCGTCGACGACCTAGCCCAGCGCCTCCAGCAGGAGCAGAACCTCACCGAGCAGGCCGCCCGGGAAGCCGCGGAGCGCGAACTCGAAAGCCAGCGCCGCGAGCGCGCCGAGCGCGAAGCCGCAGAGGATGCGCGTCGCCTGAGCGACGCGATGCGCCGCACCGCGGAGGACCTCCGCCAGCCCCCGGGCGAGAGCTCCGGTGAAAACCAGGCCACCGAGGGCCAGCAGGGCGAACCCACCGAGGGCCAGACCGAGGGCCAGACCCAGGGCCAGCAGCCCGAGGGCGACCCAGGGGGCAACCAGCCCGGCGACCCTCGTCAGCCGGGCCAGCAGCCCGGCGAGCAACCGGGCGACCAAGAGGGCGACGGGCGCGACCCCTCTCGCTCCTCAGGCGAGCAGGCCTCCCCCGACGACCAGGGCCAGCCCGCAGGCGGGAGCGAGTCCGAGGACCCCTCGGGCCGCAGCCCGCAGGAGAGCAGCGACCCCACCGCCCCGTCCCCGTCCCAGGGCGACCGGGGCGAGCAGGGCACCCCCGCCGACCCCGACGGACGCGAAGCCGGCACGCCCGAACAAGCCCCCGAGGGGGGCTCCGCCAGCCCCGACGCCCAGCAGGGCGAGGTCGACCAGGGCCAGCGCTCCGAGGGCGACCCCCAGCAGGGAGGTGAGACCCGGGAGGGCCCGAGCGAGGGCCAGCAACCGGGCCAGCAGCCTGCCGACCAACCGGCCGATGAACCGGGTGACCAGCAGAGCGACCAGCCCGGCCAGCAGCAGGATCCTCAGCCCGGGCAGCAGGAAACCCAGCCCGGTGGCGGCGCCCAGGGTGGCGAGCCCGCCCCCGATCAGCAGGCCCAGGACCAGCAGCCGGGCGACCCGGGCTCCGGCGCCCAGCCCGACTCCTCGGGCGAGGGTCTGGGCCAGGGCCAGCCCCAGCAGGGCGGTTCCGACCAAGGCCCCCAGGGCCAGCAGCCGGGCCAGCCGGGCTCCGAGGGACGCGACGAGTCCGGCCAGAGCCCCGAGGGAGGCAACTCCGACCGCGACAGCGGAGGCGACGGCTCCGGCATCGGCTCGGGCGAGGAACTCTTCCGCGAGCTCGACCGCCTCCGCGAACGCAACGAGGGCCTCACCCGCGACCGCGAGCAGGCCGAGCGCCTCCGCCAGCAGGCCCAGCGGATGCTCGACCAGGCCTCCCCCGAGGAACGCGAGCGCCTCGAAGACCTCGCCCGCCAGTACGCGGAGCGCCTGCAGCAGCAGGGCTCGGGCGACCCCTTCGAGGAGCAGGTGTTCGATGCCCGGGCACGCGACGACTCCCCCGAGGTCCGGGGCTCCGAGGAGCAGCGCGCCAACCTGCTCGAAGACGAGCCGGGCCAGGGCGGCTCCGTCACCGGGGGCCAGCCCATGACCGGCGAGCGCGTCCGCAACGCCGCCCAGTCCGCGGAGCGTGCCATCGAGCAGCAGGGCGTCCCGCGCCGCTACCGCGACCTCGTCCGCGATGTCTTCCGGCGGTACCAGAAGACCGTGCAGGAGCAGGAGCCCGGTTTCGCCCCCCTGGGCACCGACGCGACCCGCGAGGGGACCGGCGGCGGCGGTGGTGGTGGCGAGGGCGGGTGACCCGTAGGCTGAGAGCGTGCCCGTGAGCCTTCCCTTCAGTTTCGAAGACCCGCGCTGGCTCTGGCTGGCGGCACTCGCGGTCCCGCTCGCGGTCTTGGGGCTCCGCTGGTTCGTCGCGATGACCGCGCTGCGCCGCTGGTCCGCGGTCCTCGCCCGCGCCCTCCTCTTTGGCCTGCTCGCCGCCCTCCTCGCGGGCGCCAGCAGCGTCCGCGAGGTCGATCGCCTCGCGGTCATCGCGGTCGTCGATGTCTCGGGCAGCGTGCAGCGCTTCGCCGGCATCGGAGGGCCCAACGCCAACGGGCCCGCCGACCCCGCCGATTTCGCCAGGGGCTGGCTTTCCGCAGCAATCGAAAACCGGGGGCCCGACGACCTCCTGGGCGTCGTCGCCTTCGACGGGCGCTCCATCGCGGTCGCGACGCCCTCCGCTGCCGACGTACTCGACCGCTCCGTCGCCGCCCCGGGCTTCGAGGGCAGCGACCTCGCCGCCGCCCTCCGCTACGCCTCCGCGCTCATCCCGCCCGATGCCGCGGGCCGGCTCGTCGTCTTCAGCGATGGCAACGCGACCGGGGGCGATGCGCTCGCCGCGGGGCGCGAGATCGCCCGGGCCGGGCGCTCCGCCGGCAACGCGGGCGCCGGCGGCGCCGTCAGCGTCGATGTCGTCCCCCTCGAGTACCGCGTCGAGAACGAGGTCGTCGTCGAGCAGGTCGACGCCCCGCCCCGGGCAGCGGGCGAGTCGGTCGTCCTCGTCCGCGTCGTGCTCCGCTCCACCGGCCCCGCGACCGGCACCCTGCGCGTCTTCCGGGAGGGCGAGCCGGTCGACGCCGACCCGGACGCCCCGGGCACCGGGCGGCGCGTCACGCTGACCGCGGGGCGCCAGGTCGAGCTCGTCGAGGCCCGCCTGGGCCCCGAGCGCCTGCACCGCTTCGAAGCAGTCTTCGAGCCCGACGCCCCCCAGGACACCGAGGCCGGACCGGGCCGCCCCTTCGACACCGTCCTCGCCAACAACACCGGTCGAGCCTTTACCGTGACCCCGGGCAAGGGCGCGGTCCTGCTCGTCGATGGCGTCAGCGAAGCCGCCCCCGGGAGCGTCGGGCTCACGCTCGCCCGCGCCCTCGAGCGCTCGGGCATCGACGTCACCGCGGTCGGCACCGCCGGCGTGCCCGGGGGCCTGCTCGAACTCCAGAGCTACGACCTCGTCATCCTGCAGAACGTCCCCGCGGAGGCGATCCCCGACCCCGCGCAGGAGCAGCTCGTCGCCTACGTCCGCGACCTGGGCGGGGGCCTGCTGATGCTGGGCGGGCCGGAGTCCTTCGGCGCCGGCGGGTGGCGCGGGTCGATCGTCGAGCCGATCCTGCCCGTCGAGCTTGACATCCCCGAGAAGCTCATCGTCCCCGAAGCCGCGATCGTCTTCGTGCTCGACAACTCGGGCTCGATGCGCCGCACGGTCCTGGGCTCGGCGCGCTCGCAGCAGGAGATCGCCAACGAGTCCGCCGCCCGGGCGATCGCCACGCTCGACCCGCGCGACCTCGTGGGCGTCATCGCCTTCAACAGCTCGCCCTCCGTCATCGAGCCCCTCGGGCCCAACAACAACCCCGACCGCACCGCGTCCAGGGTCCGCGCGATCCCGAGCGGAGGGGGCACCTCCATCGGGCCCGCCCTCCGCATCGCCCGCGACCAGCTCCGCGAGGCCGACGCCAAGCTCAAGCACGTCATCGTCCTCACCGACGGGATGTCGAGCGACGCCGAGTCCCTCCCGCAGCTCGCCGAGGCGATGCGCAACGAGGACGGCATCTTCATCACCACCATCGCGGTGGGGGACCAGGCCGACACCACGACCCTTCGCCAGATGGCCGACATCGGCCAGGGCTCCTTCTTCAATGTCGTCAACCCCAATGTCCTGCCCCGCGTCTTCCTCAAGGCGGTCCGCGTCGTCCGCAGCCCGCTCGTCCGCGAGGTGCCCTTCGATGTCGTGATGCTGCCAACCGGCTCGCCCCTCGTCGCCGGGATCAGCCAGCCCCCGCGACTCGAGGGCCTTGTCCTGACGCAGGCCCGCCCCGAGCCCTCGATCACCTACGCCATGGCGACCCCCGAAGCGGAGCCCGTGCTCGCCCACTGGGCGGTCGAACTCGGGCAGGTCGGCGCCTTCACCAGCGACGCCCACCGCTGGGCCGAGCGGTGGCTCGACTGGTCGGGCTACTCCACCTTCTGGACCCAGGTCGCCCGGGGACTCAGCCGCACCGCTTCGGGCGAGGGGGGCGAACTCCGCACCGAACTCACGCCCGAGGGCCTCCGCATCCGCTACGCCGCCTACTCCGAGTCGGGCGAGCCCGTCGACCTCCTCACCATCCCCGCGACCATCTACACGCCCGAGGGCGAGTCCCGCGAGATCGTCCTCACCCAGGTCGGGCCCGGCGAGTACCGCGCCACCGCCGAAGCCAACTCCAGCGGCAACTACATCGTCGTCGCCCGCCCGCGCCTGGGCACCACGCCCCTCCGCCCCGTCGTGGGCGGAGCGACCGTCGCGACCGGCGTCGAGTACCAGCGCCTCGAGAGCAACCGCCCCCTGCTCGAGCGCCTCGCTGCGGAAACCGGCGGGCGCGTCCTCGACCCCGCCAGCCCCGGGACCGCCGACCTCTTCGACCGCGCCGGCATCCAGCCCCGCGAAGCCTCCAGCCCCCTCTGGCCCGTTCTCCTCGCGTGGACGGTGCTTGTCTTCCTCCTCGATGTCGGGACGCGTCGCGTCGCGTGGGACCGCCTCGTCGGAGAGCAGTTCGGCGACCGCGCCTGGCGAGCCGCCGCCCGCGAAGCCGCGGGGAAGGCCGCGGAAGCCACCGGCCGCCTCCGCTCCGCGCAGACCAAGGTGCAGAAGACAACCCGCACCGCGGACACCGCCAAGCCCGACACCCCGCCCACGAAGCGCCCGCCGAGCCCCGCTCGCCCGCGCCCCGAGCCCGCGGCATCGAGGCCCGCCAGCTCCGGCCCCGCGTCCACCACGTCCGCGCCCGCAGCACCCACCGCGCCGAAGCCCAAGTCCCCCGAAAGCGCGTCTTCCGAAGGCGCCGCTGGCCTCCTCGCCGCCAGACGCCGCGCCGCCCGCGAGCAGCGCGAGCAGAACGACGAATAACGCCTACACCAGCTCCCCATCACACGTCAGCCCGCTCGCCCGCGTGATCCGCACCCGCCGGATCGTCCCGATCAGGTCATCGACCGGCGTCGCGTGGTCCGCCGGGATCTCCAGGTGCACGATCAGGTCCCCGTCCGTCCGCGCCGCGAGCTGGATCGGCTCCCCCGCCACCGCGGTCCCGCCCCCCGCTTCGCCATTGGGCGATAGGCTCTTCCGCCCGCCCACCGTCAGCGACACCATCCCCGCCCCGGGTCGGTCATCCGCCCCGCGCTTCTTCCGCTCGCGCCGGCTCAGCCCCTCGATCAGGACGTCGAAGTCACGCCCCACCTGCTCGCGACCGATCTCCGCAGAGATCTCCGCCTGCACCGCCAGCAGCCGGTTGTTCCGCTCCCGCTTCACCGCCTCGGGCACATCATCCGGGATCTTGTCGTACGCCGTCGTCCCGGGCCTCGGCGAGTACTTGAAGATAAAGCAGTTCTTGTACCGGCTCCGCCTCACGAGGTCGACCGTCCCCTCGAAGTCCGCGTCCGTCTCCGTCGGGAAGCCCACGATGATGTCCCCACTGAGCATCAGGGGCCGCCCCAGCTCCGGCTGATCCAGAAACGACCGGCACCGATCGATGAACTCGTCGTACTCCGAGACGGTGTACCCACGGTTCATCATCTTCAGGATCCGGTCCGACCCCGACTGCCCGGGCACGTGCACGTACCGGCAGATCCTGTGGTGATCGCGGATCACCTCCAGCACGTCGTCCCCGAAGTCCCGCGGATAGCTCGTGACGAACCGCAGCCTCTGGATCGACGGCACCTCGTCGTGGATCCGGCGCAAGAGGTCCGCGAAGGTCGTCGTGTTCTGCCCGCCCAGGGGGTCCCGCCGGTGCCCGCCCTTGAACGCCCGCCCCTTCTGGGGCTGCACCACCCCGTCCACCGTCACCGCCGCCCCGTGCTCGAAGCGGTAGTGGTTCACCGTCTGCCCGAGCAGCGTGATCTCGATCACCCCCGCGTCCGCCAGCTTCTTGCACTCGTCGATGATGTGCTCCGGAGGGCGGTGCACCTCCGCCCCGCGCGTGAAGGGCACCACGCAGTACGTGCAGAACTTGTTGCACCCCCGCGTGATCCGGACATACGCGCTCCGCCCCGCGCTCGCGTCCGTCGGCGAAACCGACCGCGACAGGTCGAGCATCTCGAGGGAGTCCGCCGCCGCAGCCAGCGTCGAAGTCCGACGGCTCGCCGACCCCTGCAGCGCCATCTGCCTCGCGCTCACCCGCTCGGGACCGCGATCAGGCCCACCGGAGCCCCGAGCGTGAGCGAGCGGGCCGGCACCACCAACGACGCCTGCCTCCTCCGCCCCATCCCCAAACAACGAAAGTCTCGTCCGGACCGCGTTGTCCAGCAGCCCCGGCAGCTTGTCCAGCTCCGCCGGCCCGCACATCAGGTCCACGACCGGCATCCGGTCCATCAGCCCCGCCCCGTCCCGCTCCGCCATGCACCCGAGGACGCCCACCACCAGTCCGGGCCTCGCCCCCTTCTCTTTCTTCATCTCCCCGAGCCTCGACCACACCTTCTGCTCAGCGTGCTCCCGCACCGAGCAGGTGTTGTAAAGGACGACATCCGCCTCCCCCGCATCCGTCGTGAAGCGGTACCCAAGGCTCGCGAGCTGGCCCACCACCAGCTCCGAGTCCAGCTCGTTCATCTGGCACCCGAAGGTCTCGAGGTACACCCGTCTCGCCTCGGATCGGGCCTCAGTCTGTCGCGTCTCGTCAGCCATGGGACCAACGGTACGCCCCGCACGCCCCGTCCGCAGCCTCGTCCGCAGCCCCGCCCCAAGCCCAACCCACGCCCCGGCACCATCGCAAGTCCGTATAGCATCGCCCCATGCGCCTGCCCGAACGGCTCAGACCAACATGGGAACCGCCCGACTGGGTCCGGCGCCCACCCCTCGCGGGCAAGCTCCTCGTCCTCTTCGGCGTCGCCGCCGCGATTCTCCTCCTCGTCGCCTCCAGCCTCCCCTGGCTCCGCATGCAGTCGCTCGTCAAGGCCGGCCAGCTCGAGACCGCCCGGGGCCTCGTCGGCGCCTGGCTCGCCCTCGACCCCGACCCCGAGCCCGGCCGCGCCGTCGGGCTGGGCGACGCCACCGTCGTCTACCTCCCAAGAGACGCCGCGGAGCAGCTCGCCCTCCGCGACCCCTTCGTCGCCGCGGCGCTCGAGGACTTCCGGACCGGGGACGCCGACGAACGCTTCGAGCAGGCCTGGGAGGGCTTTGCCCGCCAGAGCCGCTACGCCGCCCTGCGCCGCGCCGGCGCCGAGGGCGGCGCCGACGCCGACCCGGGCCTCATCCTCCTCGAGCGCACCAGCGACCGCGCCGCCGCCCTGCTCGCGGTCAACTCCATGTACGTCCTCGCCGCCGGCACCGGCGTCCTCGCGGTCGCCCTCCCCGTCTTCGCGGTCGTCATCGCCAGGCTCATCCTCCGCCCCGTCCGCGAGCTCCGCGACTGGGCCGAGCTCGTCCGCGAGGGCGACCTGGACGTCCGGAGCGAGGTCGACACCAACGACGAGTTCCAGGAGCTCGCCGAAACCTTCAACCTCACCCTCGACGAGCTCCAGGACCAGCAGGCCCAGCTCCGCTCCATGAACGCCGCCATGGACATCAAGCTCAACGACCTCGCGGAGGCCAACGACGCCCTCGACCGCGCCAGCCGACTCAAGGGCGAGTTCCTCGCCAACGTCTCCCACGAGCTCCGCACCCCGCTCAACTCCGTCATCGGGTTCGCCGAGCTCCTCCTCGATCTCGCCCGCGCCGAGGCCCGCGACTACGAGGTCCATGGCAAGCCCATCCCGGAGAAGCTCGAGAAGCGCCGGCGCTACCTCACCCACATCGCCACCGCCGCCCGGGGCCTCCTCGAACTCATCGAGAGCCTCCTCGAGCTCGCCAAGATCGAAGCCGGACGCATCGAGGTCCGCCCCGAGCGCATGTCCGTTGAAGAGGCCTGCCGGGGCATGGTGGGCCTCATCGAGCCCCTCGCCTCGCGCCGGGGCGTCCATGTCCAGCTCGTCTGCGAGCCCATGCTCCCCCTCGTCGAGACCGACGTGAAGAAGTTCCAGCAGGTCGTCTTCAACCTGCTCTCCAACGCGGTGAAGTTCTCCGACCCCGCGGTCAACAAGGGCCGGCCGGGTCACGTCAAGGTCCGCGCCGAAAGACTCCCGGAAGCCGAGAACCTGGGCGAACGCGTCCGCGTCTCCGTCCTCGACAATGGCCCGGGCATCCCACCCGAGGACCAGGAACGCGTCTTCGGCAAGTTCGAACGCGTCAAGGCCGGCCACACCACCGAGACCGGAGGCACCGGCCTGGGCCTCGCCATCTGCAGGGAACTCACCCGCGTCCTCCAGGGCGACCTCCAACTCGTCTCCGAGGTCGGCTCCGGCTCCATGTTCAGCCTCATCGTCCCCCTGAAGATCGACCCCGAACGCGTCGAGGAGGCCCGCCTCGAAGCCCGCTTCCGCGGAACCCTCGCCCGCCGGAACGACTGGGATTGAGCCAAACGACCCAGGTCCGAGAGGCTAAGGCCCCTCCCGAAGCCCACCCGACGACCGATCTCCCTTGCACTCCGGAGCCCGGGCGGTACCTTTTCACCGATGGGCCCCATTCCGGGCTCCGGCCCCCCGCCCCCGGGCAAGGAGCCCCGTCGATCCTCGCGCACACCGCGGAGACACCCCTCGACCGCACCGCCGCAGAGCTCGAAGACCTCCGCCGCGAGATCGCCGAGCTCCGGGCCCTGATCGAGGCGGGCCGAAACTGAACGAGGCGAGCCGACGCCGAATCCCCAGCCCGCCCAAAGCCCCAGGAGAACCGGCCGGCGGGCGCCACGGGAAGAGCAATGACCGCCGCCCCTCTTGACAAGCGCTGTATGCTGAGAAGCACGCAAGGAGCCAGGACCATGCCCATCCGCCCCAAGTTCGTCGTTGCAGCCGCCCTCGCGCTCGGCGCGACCCCCGCGCTGGCCCAGCCCTTCGCCATCGACTGGTACACCATCGACGGAGGCGGCGGCACTGTCTCCGGAGGTGGCTTCACCCTCTCGGGCACCATCGGGCAGCCCGACGCCGGCGCCCCCCTCACCGGGGGCAACTTCACCCTCCAGGGCGGGTTCTGGGCCCTTCCCACCGCCGGCGGGCCCTGCAGCATCGCCGACCTGGCCGCCCCCTTCGGCCAGCTCACCTTCGCCGATATCTCCACCTTCCTCGCCGCTTTCAGCACCTCCAACCCCGCCGCCGACCTCGCCGCCCCCTTTGGCAGCTTCACCTTCGCCGACATCGCCGCCTTCCTCGCTGCGTTCGCCGCAGGCTGCCCATAACGACGACGCCGGCACCCCAAAACCAACCGCGGCCCGGGCACCCAGCCCGGGCCGCTTCGTTTTTCCCCATTCCAGCGGACACAGGCCGGGTGCCGTGGTCGATCCGGTCGGGTGCCGTGGTCGATCCGGCTCTGCGGATCGGCCACGAACGGGGAACGCCGAAACCCCACCCCGACGTCGCTCCAAAGCGATGCTCCCAACCCCCGCTCAGGCCCGCCGGGTTCACCCCGGCGGCGCCGTACCAGCGCGCGTGTCGGCCCGGAGGGCCGTACGGAGCGTCAAAGAATCTCACCCACAACCGCTGCTGAACGCCGCCAAGAACGCCCCGATATCCGCGAAGGTGAAGCTCCCGAAGGGCGCCGCCAGGTCCGCCGCCGGGTCCAGGGCGTTGAACGCCCCGAGGAACGCGGTGATGTCCGCGAAGGTCAACTGGCCAAGGGGCGCCGCGAGGTCCGCGCCGTTGCACCCCGTTGGCCCCTGCCCGAGCGCCACGATCGACACCGCCCCCGAGCCCGCAACGCCCGCGGAGTCGATCACGAGCGTCAGCAGCAGGCCCGCGGTCCCGTTCAGGACCGGCAACTCGAAGGGCAGGTCCTCGATCGGGGGCAGCCCGTCCGTCGGGATCGCCTGGTCGAACGCGCCGAGGTCCACCGACACCTCGACCCGCGTCGGGCTCACCGTCGGGTCAAGGGTCCCCGCGACCGGCAGCTGCACCGCCTGCACCGAGGACAACGGACCCCCAAGGCCCGTCGTCACGCTGAACGAAAGCTCCGCAGGCACCACCGCCGCCAGCGCGTAGGTCCCGTCCCCGTTGGGCACCAGCACCCCGGGCAGCGCGCCGGGCCCCGTCTGCAGCACCGTCAGCAGATCAATCGTCACCTCGCCCAGGGGCAGCGTCACCGGGATCCCGGGCACCAGGAAGTTCGGGTTGAAGGTCCGGAAGGTCGTCAGCCCCAGCGTCGCCTCCAGCGTCGCGACCACGATCTCCCCGCCCAGCACATCGACCGAGAACCCCGATAGATCCGCCGACAGCGCCCCGAGGTCGTAGCTCAGCGTGAAGCCCGCCGACGGAGTCAGGTCGAACGCACTCCCAGCCACCGCCTCCACCGTCAGGGGCACAGGCTGGTTCCCGCTCCCCCCGAAGATGCCGGGCCGGGTCTGCGTCCCGCCCGGGTTCGTCACCGGGTCGAAGTCGCCGATCAGCGTCCCCGACGTCCCGATCGTCACCGCGTTCGACCCCACCACCGAACTCTGCGCGTCATCGGAGACGAACGCCTCGGTCTGCCCGAAAGCCGCGCCCGCCAGCCCCACGCTCGCCACCACCGACACCAGTCCCGTCTTCATGCTCCGTTCCTCCAGTTGACGTCATCCACCCTACCGCCCAAGCCGCCGATCTCCGAGCCGATCCCCCTCCACCGCGCCGACAAAGTGCCGGATCTCGGCCCCCGTTCGGGCCCGCCCGAGCCCGAAAATCCGCCCAAGCCCCCGCCGTTCCTCTGCCGCCCCTTCCGCCACCGTCACCGCCACCACATCGATCCGCACCGCCCGCCCCCGCACCCGGGGCTCCGACTCCAGCGCCCGCGCCAGCTTCCGCAGCTGGGCCCGCTTGGCCCCGGTCACGTTCGACTCCGCCGGTGGCCCCCCGCGCCCCACCCGCGTCTTCACTTCGACCAGCACCACCGTCCGCCGATCCGGCGCCAGCATGAGCAGGTCGATCTCCCCGCCCGCCACCCGCGCGTTCCGCCCCAGCACCCGGTACCCCGCCCGCCTCAGAAACCCGGCCGCCAGGCGCTCCCCGAGCGCCCCGACCGCCCGCCCGTCCCCCCTCACGCCTCGGGCCCGTACCGCTCCGCCGCGATCTCGAGCAGCCTCCGCTGCAGCTCGATCAGGCTCTCCATGTTCACCCGCGACTGCAGGCGTTGCATGTACCGGTCCCGCTCCGTCACGAATCGCTCGTTCCGCAGCTCGTCCAGGATGTCGAGTTGCGCGTCATACAGCGACCGCGCCGGGTCGTTGATCTCCTCCAGGTACAGCCACGCGGGCGTCGACCCGATCTCGATCGGCCCCGCGTACGCCCCGGGCTCCAGCCCTCGGGCCAGGTCATTCAAGGAGTCCACCCCGAAGAAACTCGCCTCCTCGTAGGGCCACCGGAACTCGATCACCTGCAGCCCGCCCTCGGTCGCGTTCGACACATTGATCGAGCTCGAAGCGATCGCCCTGAAGGGCTCGCCCTCCCCGAGCCGGCGCGCCGCCTCCGCAGCCTCTTCCGGCCCCGCCACACGCAGCAGCCGGAACCGCGCCGTGGGCAGCTCCCGGTTCTGCGCCCGCTCCCGCTCGTACCGCTGCCGGATGTCCCGCCAGCTCACCTGCACCCGGTCGAACAACGCCTCGTTCAGCGCCCGCCGAACGAGCAGCTGCTCCTCCTGCTCCCGCAGGTACTCCTCCTCGCTCAGCCCCCGGTCCTCCGCGAGCGACTGCGCCGCCAGGGACGCGCTCCCGTAGCTCTGGCTGATCAGGTCATCCCGCAGCCCCTGCACGAACGCGAACAGCCCCTGCTTCTGTGCAGGTGTCAGCTGCTTCAACGCCTCCGCCCGCAGCAACTCATCCTCCAGGATCAGCCGCATGTCCCGCGCGATCAGCGCCGCCGCGAACCGCATCCACTCCGACCGCCCCATCCGCCGCGCCTCCGCCAGCAGGCGCCCCGACAGAGGCTCCAGGAACCGGTCCGCATAGATCGGCCGCCCGTTCACATCCCCCAGCTTCGCCTCGATCAGCACCTCGCCCGTCACAGGCTCCGCCGGTGCCCCAGCCCCACCTCTCGACTCGTCAGGCCCCCCCGCCCGCGCCACGATGGGCAGATCACTCCCCGCCCCAGCCCCCGCCTCCATCCCTGTCCCCGCGCCCGCCCCGCTCAACGCCATTGGCCCCGACCCGATCGCCACCTCGGGGCGCGCCGGCACCTCCCGCACGCGTTCCGGAGCCTTCGCCGGGCCCAGCTCCACCGCATCGGGCGATGCCGCGAAGTCCCCCGCCGACAGCACCAGTCGCTCCGCCCGATCGCCACCCCCCCCACGGGGCCCCCCGCACCCACCGGCGACCACACCCAAACCCAGGCACAAGACCAGTCGCATCCGCATCCCGACAGTGTAGAGAACCCCCCAACCCCTGACCCCCATCCCCCCCAATCCCCTCCCCCCACAAACTGGCCACGCCCAGCCCGCCCCCTAGAGTGCCCCGACCCGAACGAAAGGACCCACCATGGCCGAAGGCGATACCCACAAGCTCATCATCGACGACGACTGGAAGAGCCAGGCCAAGGCGGAAAAGGAAAAACTCGCGAGGAAAGCCGCAGAGGAAGCCGCCAAGAAGGCCCCCCCGGGCGCCAGCCAGGGAGGCCTCCCCGAAGAAGTCGGCTTCACCGACCTCGTCCGCCTCCTCGCCACCCAGGCCCTCATGTACCTCGGGGCTTTCCCCGACCCCCAGACCGGCAAGGCCATGGTCGCTCTCGACGTCGCCAAGCTCAACATCGACCTCCTCACCATCCTTGAGGAAAAGACCAAGGGCAACCTCGACGAGGAAGAGGCCGAAGCCCTCTCCGGCACCGCCCACGAGCTCCGCATCCAGTTCGTCGAGGTCGCCAAGGCGGTCCAGAAGGCCATGGACGAGGGACGCATCGGACCCGGGGGCGAGATCAACCCGGGCGCCGGTGGCCCCGGCGGTCCCGCCGGCATGGGCGGCATGGGCTCCGGCCCCATCCCCGGGCCCGGAATGGGCCGCTAATCACCAGCCCCGACCGAATCTGTTTCCGGTCCCACCGGAATCTTTCCGATATAGTTGATGCCCGCGGCGGGAACACGGGGTGATCGCCGCGGACCGCGGTCGTCCTATCGGACCAGGAAGGCCCGACCCCTCGCACCACACCCCGATCAGCGAGGCCCCCAGACCCGGCGTTCCACGCCGACCGAAGGGCCCGGAGGACAGCCCGGAGTGACCGCCAACCAGAGCTTCCTCGATAAGCACTATTTCCTCGTTCGACGCCTCCACTCGCTGACCGGCATCGTCCCGATCGGCGTTTTCCTCATCGCCCACCTCGTCACCAACTCCTCGCTCCTCTGGGGCGTCTACGGGCTCCGGGGCGCGGGCGACGGGCTCACCCTCTCCGACGGGGGCGTCAAGTACTTCCAGCACGAGGTCACCTGGATCAACACCTCGATCCCGCACCTCGTCCTCATCGAGATCGCCCTGTGGGGCTCGATCGCCTTCCACTCCATCCTGGGCTTCTACTACGCCTTCACAGGCAAGCGCAACACCGACCGCTACGCCTACCAGGACAACTGGCGCTACACCCTGCAGCGCTGGTCCGGCTACATCGGCATCATCTTCATCTTCTACCACGTCGCCACCCTCCGCTGGGGCTGGAGCTTCCTCGTGCCCGAGGGCACCCTCTGGTCGCACAGCTTCAGCGCCTCCACCCTCGCAGCAGCCATGCAAGGCTCCACCGAGGGCTGGACCATGGCGGGCGTGATGGTCTCGCTCCTCTACTTCGTGGGCATCACCCTCCTCGTCTTCCACTTCGCCAACGGCATGTGGACCGCCGCCATCACCTGGGGCCTCACCATCTCCCAGGAAGCCCAGAAGCGCTGGGGCTACGTCTGCGCCGGCCTCGGTGGCTTCCTCATGGTCGCCGGCTGGTCCTCCTTCGCCGGCGCTCTCATCCTCGATTACGACAAGGCCCACGCGGTCGAACGCGAGATGTTCATCGAACAGCACGGGGAGCAGGCCTACCTCGAGTACGTCAAGAAGAAGAACATCCGCACGCCCCAAACCGAAGAGCAGACCGAAGAGCGGGCCGACGAGCTGACCGCGGAACCCGTCGTGTCGACCGACACCGGACAGGACACCGCAGCCGCCGACACCGGGGGCTGACAGCCCCGAATCCGAGACAGCCGACCCCCCGAACCACCGGGTTGAGGACGACCAGAAACGCCCGGGAAAGCACCGGGCATGACCGACAGGGAACTCCCATGGCAGAGAAGCGCGTCATCGTGGTAGGGGGGGGCCTCGCGGGCCTCGCCGCCGCCATCCGGATCGCCGAGCAGGACATCCCGGTGGACCTCTTCAGCATGGTCCCCGTCAAGCGCTCCCACTCCGTCTGCGCCCAGGGCGGCATCAACGCCTGCAACGACGTCGCCCGCCAGCAGGGCTACTCCG
>DAIQNV010000023.1:0-27450 GCA_036788215.1 Phycisphaerales bacterium
GCCGCGATGACGCGGTCGGCCAGGCGGCTGAAGGGCAGCGTCTGGAGCCAGACGGTGCCCGGTCCGGTCAGCGTCGCGTAGAAGAGCCCCTCGCCCCCGAAGAGCTTGTTCTTGATGCCCTTGACGAACTCGATGCGGTAGTCGACGCCCTCCTCGAAGCCCACGATGCAGCCGGTGTCGACGCGGAGGCGTTCGCCGGGCCCGAGCTCGCGGCGGACGGTGGTGCCCCCCGCGTGCAGGAAGGCCTGACCCCGCCCCGAGGGGCTGGTGAGGCGCTGCAGGATGAAGCCCTCGCCCCCGAAGAGGCCGACGCCCAGGCGCCTGGTGAACGCGATGCCGACCTCGACGCCCGACGCGGCGCAGAGGAACGAGTCCTTCTGGCACAGGATGCGCCCGTTGTGCTCCGCGAGCTCGACGGGCACGATCTTGCCCGGGTACGGCGCCGCGAAGGCGCAGTCGGCCCGCTGGTGGCCCTCGTTGGCGAAGATGGTGATGAAGAAGCTCTCGCCCGTCACCGCCCGCTTGCCCGCCTCGAAGAGCTTGCCCAGGAGGCCCCCGCCATCCTTCTTCATGCTGAGGCTGGTGCCCATCTCGATGCCGTCCTCGAGGTACATCATCGCGCCCGCCTCGGCGACCATGGCCTCGCCCGGGTCGAGCGTGACGACGACCGCCTGCAGGTCGTCGCCCAGGAGCTGGTAGTCGATCTCGTCCACAGCCATGAAGCACCTCCTCGGGATCTGAGTCCAACAGAGCGTACCGATCCTTCGGATCAGGCCGCCACCGCTTTCGAAGGAGGGCCCAAGGCGTTCTAGACTCGGGGCATGACCCCCACCCCGCCCCCAACCCCCCTCCCGCCGACCGATCACCCGACCGGCAACCAGCCCTTCGACCCGGTGCAATTGCTGACGGAGCGGTTCCGCGGGGCGGTCCTGGCGGCCCTGCCCGACGCGGGGCTGGAGGAGGATTTCGACCCCGCGATCACGCCCTCGCGGAACGCGAAGTTCGGCGACTTTCAGTGCAACGCCGCGATGGGGCTGGCGAAGAGGCTCGGGCTGAAGCCCCGGGACGTGGCGCAGATGATCGTCGCCCGGGTGGACACGGGGGAGCTGACCGAGCCCCTGACCGAGGAGGCGATCGCGGGGCCCGGGTTCATCAATATCACGCTGAAGCCCGACGCCCTCGCGGGCCTGCTGAACGCGCTCGACCAGAACGACCTGGGCCTCCCCCGCCCCGAGCGTCCGGAGACGGTCGTCGTCGACCTCTGCGGCGTCAACCTCGCCAAGCAGATGCACGTGGGGCACCTGCGGTCGACGGTGATCGGGGACACGATCGCCCGTGTGTTCGAGAGGCTCGGGCACAAGGTGATCCGCCAGAACCATGTGGGCGACTGGGGCCTGCCCATCGCGATGGTGACGGCGCGCCTCATGCGGGCCGAGGCCTCGGGCGAACTGACGATCGCGAGCGTGACCCTCGACGACCTGAACCACCTCTACCGCGAGGCGCAGCGGGAGTGCGCCGCGGAGCGCAAGGCCCTCGAGATCGCCCGCAAGTGGAAGATGGGCCCCAAGGTCGAGGCGGAGATCGAGGCGCAGATAGACACCGCGGACGAGGCGATGAGCCACGCCAAGGCGACGCTCGTCCGCCTGCAGTCGGGCGACGAAGAGGTCGTCCGCGTCTGGCGCCGGATCGAGGAGGTGACGATGGCGGTCTGCCTCGACACCTGCCGCCGACTGCACACCAGGATCGGGCCCGACGACTCCGCCGGAGAGAGCAGCTACCGCGAGGAGCTCGCGGGGCTGGTGAAGGACCTCGAATCGAGCGGCAAGGCGGAGGTGTCGGACGGTGCCCTGATCGTCCGCGTCGAGGGCGTCGCGGAGCCCTGCCTCGTGCGGAAGCGCGACGGGGGGTACCTCTACGCGACCACCGACCTCGCCGCGATCCGCCGGCGGGTGCAGGCCTTCGGGGCCGACCGCGTGATCTATTGCGTGGATGCCCGCCAGAGCCTGCACTTCCGCCAGGTCTTCGGAGCCGCGGAGCGGGCGGGGTTCGCCTCGCGCGGGGGGCACGCGGTGCGCCTGGAGCACGCCGCCTTCGGCACGGTGCTCGGACCCGACAACCGGCCCCTGAAGACCCGCTCGGGCGAGAACATCAAGCTGGCGGACCTCATCGACGAGGCGGTGGAGCGGGCGACCGCCGCGGTGCGCGAGGCGAACGAGGGCAAGGACGAGGCGCTGAGCGAGTCCGAGGTTGCGACCATCGCCGACGCGGTGGGCATCGCGGCGATCAAGTACGCCGACCTGAGCAGCGAGCGGTCGAAGGACTATGTCTTCGACTTCGACCGGATGCTCGCGTTCCGGGGCGACACCGGCCCGTACCTGCTGTACGCCCTCGTGCGGATCCGCAAGGTGCTGGCGGAGGCGGTGCGCCAGGTCACGGACGCGGAGCATGTTTTCAAGGACGCCCCCATCGTGATCGCGCACCCGGATGAGAAGGCGCTGGCCCTCGCGCTCCTGCCCTACCCCGGCGTGGTGCGGGGCGTGGGCGAGACGCTCGAGCCCCACCGGCTGTGTACGTATCTCTACGACCTCGCGACCGCGTTCAGCGGGTTCTACGACCGCTGCCATGTGCTGAACGCGGGGGACGACGCGACCAAGCGCAGCCGCCTGAGACTGTGCGCGATCACGGGGCGTGTCCTGAGCGATGGCCTGGAGACGCTGGGACTGCCGACGGTCGAGCGGATGTAGAAGTTACGGGTGGCACGCCCACGCCCTCGGCGCGGGCGTGCGGAGCGCACCTCTACGCCCGCTTCTCCTGCGTCGGCTCCCCGCCCGGGTCCGGCTTCTTCAGCGCGGGGTCGGTCTTGGGCTCCGAGCCCGGGTAGCTGATGCGCCCGTGGTAGATCGCCGCGACCGCCTTGCTAATCGACTCGACCACGAGCTGCAGGTCGCGGAAGGTCAGGTCGCACTGGTCGAACTGCCCGTCCATCAGGCGCTTGTTCGCCAGCTCGCGCACGAGCGTGTCGATGCGGCTGGGCGTGGGCTCCGCGAGCGTCCGCGTTGCGCTCTCGACCGCGTCGGTCAGCATCAGGATCGCGACCTCCCGCGTCTGGGGCTTCGGGCCCGGGTAGCGGTAGTCGAGCTCGTCGGGCAGGCGGTCGTCGTCCGCCTCGGGGTCGGTCTCCGCGGTGCGCTGCATGGCCCGGCGGTAGAAGTACTCGACGAGCGTCGTCCCGTGGTGGCCCTCGATGAAGTGGATCAGGACGCGGGGCAGCCCGAACTCGCGGGCGATCTCGACGCCGTCCTTCACGTGGCCCACGATGACGAGCAGGCTCATCGCGGGGCTCAGCTTGTCGTGCTTGTTGGGCCCACCCGACTGGTTCTCGACGAAGTACTCGGGTTTGTTCATCTTCCCGATGTCGTGGTACAGCCCGCCGACATAGGTGAGGAGCGAGTTCGCACCGATCGCGTCCGCCGCCTGCTCCGCGATCGATGCGACATTCAGCGAGTGGTTGTACGTGCCCGGGGCCCGCTGCTGCAGCTCGCGCAGGAGCGGGTTCTTCGGGTCGCGCAGCTCGATGAGCGTCATGCCCGTCGTGACATCGAACGCCCGCTCGATCGCGGGCAGGACGAAGAGCGTCGTGCCCCCCATCAGGAAGGCGGCGAAGGCCGCGAGCAGCGCGTCCCGCAGGGACTGCGTCAGCGTGTCGGGCACCATGGGCAGGGTCAGCAGCCGGACCGCCAGGACGCCGGCCGCGAGGGCGCCCGCCGCCATCACGCTCGTCCCGACGATCGCGCGCCGGTCGCGGATCTCGTCAAGCCTCCAGGCAACGACCGCGACGCCGACCAGCAGCATCATCGTGTCCCCCGCCGGCAGGCGAAGCGCGATCGAGACGAGCAGGGCCGAGACCGCGCCGACCGCCATCGCCGCCCGACGGTCGTAGACGATCACCACCAGCACCGCGACCTGCAGCACCGGAGCGACCGACGCCAGCGTGATGAACCGGGGGTCGATCCACGCCAGGAGCGCCGCGACCCCGACGCCGATCGCCATCGCCACCGCCAGCCAGGCGGCCCGGGGCGCCCGGCTCGCGGCGCGGGGCGCGACGACCGCGAGCATGCCGGCTGCCAAGCCGGCGAGCGCGACCACCGCGCCGAACGCTGCGAAGCGGGGCACCCACACCCGCCAGGCGGGCGCGGTCGCCTTGAACTGCTCCATCTCTTCCGTGAAGAGGTCGAGCTGCGCCTGCGAGACCACATCGCCCCGCGTCAGGATCACCTGCCCGACCGCCCTCGTGAAGACGACGGGCTGCTGCTGCGCCGCCGCCGCGGTCTCGCGCTCGACCTGCAGCGCCGCGTCGTGCCGGTGCGTGGGCGTCGCCCAGTTCGCCAGGACGCTCGTGACCGCGTCCGCCGAGGCGCCCGCGAACCCCGCGTTGCGCGCAAACCGCGCCGCAGCGGTGCGCACGCTCGCCGCGTCGCTGGCGTTGATCGCCTGGTCCCGGGGGACCATCACCGAGCGCCCGCTCGACACGATCTCGATCTGCGGGCTGGTCCCCTGGCGCGCGACACGCTCCCAGTCTTCGCGGCTCAGCATCGGGTTGCGGCTCAGGATGTCGAGGAGCACGCTCACCCGGTCGTCCCACGCTTCGGCGAGCGCCGGGTCGGCACCCACCGCTGCGAGGGCGCGGTACCGGGCGTCGTCCAGCTGCGCCGCGTCGCGGATCGGGCGGTCGATGGAGGCGAGGTCGGCGGTCTCGGACGCAACGCGGGGCAGGCGGGCCAAGCTGGCCCGCAGCGCGTCGTAGACGCCATCAATGGGGGACGCGACGCGGGGGGCCCGCTGGCGCGCGGTCTCGCGGGCCAACTGGGTCTGCACCTCGTTCACCGCCTGGAACGCTGTGCGAACGGTCCGCGTCTCCCGGGCGACATCACCCGGCGCGAGAAGGGGCAGTTCGCGGGCCCAGCCCACGATGAAGCCGGTGACGACCACAAAGGCCACCCACACCAGGATCGTGGGCCCCAGATGCGGGTGGAGCAGGGTGTCGGTCAGGCGATAACGCCAAGGCCTCGGCGCCTGCCGGATCGATACCCGCCGCCCGCTCGGCTTGGTCTTCTTCGCCCCGGTCTGGGGCTTCGACTTGCCGGTGTCCTTGGCCATCAGGGTCCTTGGGCCTCATCGGCTCGCTCGGTGTCCACCTGATCCGGGGGTGCGTTCGAGGCGAGGGCTTCCTGCAACGCATCGGCCAGCGGCGTCGCCGGCTCCGTCTCGCCGTACGCCTCGACGATCCGTTGCACGAGTTTGTGGCGGACGACGTCGCGCCCGGTCAGTTGGACCCACCCGATACCGGGCACCCGACGCAGGCGACGGGCGGCATCGATGAGCCCGCTGTCGGTCGGGTCGGGCAGGTCGATCTGGGTCGTATCGCCCGTGATGATCGCGCGGGAGCCCTGGCCCAGGCGGGTCAGGAACATCTTCATCTGGCCCCGGGTGGTGTTCTGCGCCTCGTCGAGGATGACCATCGCGTTGTTGAGCGTGCGCCCGCGCATGAAGGCGAGGGGGGAGATCTCGATGACGTCGTTCTCGGTGAACCGCCGGATCGTGGGGTAGTCCAGCATGTCATGCAGTGCGTCGAGCAGGGGGCGGAGGTAGGGGTTCACCTTCTCCTGCAGGTCGCCCGGCAGAAAGCCCAGGCGCTCGCCCGCCTCGACCGCAGGGCGGGCCAGCACGACCTTCTGCACGAGCCCGGTCTTGAGCATGTGGACCGCCGCAGCGACCGCGAGGTAGGTCTTGCCGGTGCCTGCTGGGCCAATGCCAAAGACGAGCTCATGCTCGCGGATCGCGTCGAGGTAGACCTGCTGCTGGTCGGTCTTGGCCTTGACGGGGCGACCCCCGGCATAGACCGCGAGCCGGCCCTCCCACGCGGATCCACCCAGTTCCGTGGTGACGGGGCGTGTTTCGCCACCATTGTGGGCGAACGAGCCCTGGCGGGCCTCGAGTTCCTCCGCGCGGCTCGACTGCTCAGCGATGAGTTCCAGCACCTCGGCGCGGGTGAGGGGCCTGTCCTCGCGGGCCGCTTCGCCCAGGCGTTCCAGAATGGTGCGTGCGACCGCGACCCGGGCCCGCTCGCCATGGACGCGTACGGTCCCCTCGCGCGCGGCGATGTTGACGCCGAGGGCCTCGCGGATCATCTTGAGGTTCCGCTCGGCCGACCCGAGCACGCCCACGCGCTCCGGCCCAGGGGGAACTCTGATGGTGATCTCCACGAACGGTCCGCTCCTCACGCGCGACGCGGGCGCATCGCTGCCCGATTTAGCGGGCGACTCCGCCCGGGACATCCGGGAGTCTACGCGGGCATCCGGCGCATTCCGAGCACATTCCCGGATCTGGGTTCGGAGGACGATCGGGTTGTGGGGTTTCGGCGTCGCGATCCTGCTCGCGGGGTGCAGCGCCGGCCCGGGGCCGATCGGGGCGGAGTCGCCCCCGCTCGGGACGGCGCCCTCGGGGCCGGTGGAGCGGACGATCGAGGCGGACTGGGACGACCTGGAGGCGGCGCTGACGGTGGCGCTCTCCGCGTGCGAACTGGCGACGGAGGGCGTCGACTCCGAGATGGTGGATGTCGTGCGCACGGATGAGTTCAGCGCAGAGGGCTACGCGGACCGGGTGGAGGTCGCGCGGGTGTGGACGCTCCTGACCAAGGACGGGCGGGCCGGGCGGCTGGAGGTCCGCCGGTCGCTCGAGCACGCGAAGCGCCGGGGTCCGGCGGAGATCGAACTGTCGGCGCGGATCGGGCCCTTCGGCGCCCGCGGGGAGGAGGCCTGCCTGCTCGACGCGATGCTGCGGAGGCTGGAGAGGCTCCGGGGGAGGGTCGTGGCGCCCGTGGGGTGAGGCGCGGTCGTGCTCGCCACCCTGATCTTCGCGTGGCGAAAATCAGGCGTCCACGCGGGCGTCCCCGGAGGGCTTCAGGCCCCGGGTTGCTCGTCGGCGGGCTCGACGCAGTTGGGCAGGGTGACGGTCATGGTCGTGCCCTGCTGCCAGACGCTCTCGACGCGGACCTCGCCCCCGAGCTGGCGGACCGCGTGCTTGACGATCGCGAGGCCGAGGCCGGTTCCCCGGCGCGTGCCGGTGCGGGTGCGTGATTCGTCGACCTGGTAGAAGCGTTCGAAAATGCGTTCCTGGTGCTTCAGGGGGATGCCCTGGCCCTGGTCGATGACGCTGAGACGGACGCCCGGGAGGGACGGATCGGCGGCACGGACCTGGCTGCGGAGTGAAGGCGGAGCGGCGCCCTCGGCGCCGATGACGCGCCCCACGATGCGGATGCTGGTGCCCTCGAAGGCGAACTTGGTCGCGTTGTCGATGAGGTTGCGGAGGATCAGCTGGAACAGGCGCGGGTCGGTGCGGAGCCTGCGCAGGCGGGGGCTGAAGTCGAAGATGAGCGAGAGCCGGCGCTCGGCGCAGATGCCCGAGAAGATGCTCTCGAGCGCCTGGGCGAGGTCGTCGAGGTCGAGCGAGCGGGTGCGGGGCTCGTTCTCGGCGCTCTCGAGGCTGGAGAGGTCGAGGAGATCGGAGACCATCTCCTCGAGCCGGACGATGCCGCTCTCGATCATCTTGACGAGTCGTTCGCGCATCTTCTCGTCCGCCATGGCGGGCCCGCGCATGGTCTCGACCGCGGCGCGGATGGAGGCCATGGGTGTGCGGAGCTCGTGGCTGGCGTTGGCGACGAAGTCGGTCTTGAGCTGCACCGCCTGGGCGAGTTCGGTGACGTCGCGGAGGGTGAGGACGACGCCGGCGCGCTGGGCGGCCCGCGCCGGAAGGTGGGCGATGTCCGTGCGGACGGGGACCGCGGAGACCTCGAAGACGCGGGGGCGCCCCTCGATCGGGATCCTGATCTGCTCGCGCCCCGCGACGCCCGCCTGGGCCTGGGCGTGCAGGTCGAGCAGGGCGGACTGGGTGAAGAGTTCCTCGAGTTCGAGCCCGGCGAGACGCCCGGTGCGCCTGCGGAAGAGCCGATCGCCCTCGCGGTTGCACAGGCGGATGTGCCCGCGCTCGTCGGTGGCGAAGACCGGGGCGTCGATCCCGTCGATGATGGCGCGGAGGGCGGCCCGGGCCTCCATGTACCAGGTGAGCTGCGCGTCGACCGCTTCGCGACGCGCGTCGATGCGGGCGCCGAGCCAGGCGAGGTCGTGGGGCGTCGCCGGGTCCTCGGGCGGCGCGGGCTGAGGCTCCACCGGGGGCTCGACCGGGCCCCGCCTCGTCGCGGCGTTGAAGCGCGGGCTGGCGACGGTGCCCATCCGGGCGATGCGGTCCTGCAGCGCCTCGACCGCGCGGTTGCGGGCCCGCTCGCTCGACCGCTCGATCAGGTAGGTCGCGAGCCCCGCGGCGGTGATGATGAGGGGACCCGCGAGCGCGAAGTTCATGAGCCGATTGACCACGGTGCTTATCGCGGCTGCGGAGAGCCAGACCGCGAGCAGCGGGAGCCAGCGTCCGGGGTCGGCGGTGCCGGAGAGGGCGGGCAGTGGGGCCGCATCTCCCGCGGGGGCGTCGGCGGGCCCGGGGCGCTCGACCGGCGTGTCTTCGCCGGTCGGATCGCCCGCGAGGTCGATCACGGGGTCCGTCGCGGTGCCGGGTGTCGGGTTGTCCGTATCGGGCGGGGGCATGGACGGGCCTGGGCCCCGGGGGTGGTGGCGTTCGACGCGGGTCAGGTGCTCGAAGCGGCGGAGGGATCGACCGAGGCCTCCTCCGCGTCGGGCTCGACGATGCGGTAGCCGACGCCGCGGACGGTGCGGATGCGCCCCGCGTGGCTCCCGAGCTTCTTTCGGATGGAGGTGACGTGGACGTCGATGGTGCGTTCGGTGACGGTGACGCCCGGCCCCATGGCGCGGTTGATGAGGGTCTGTCGGGAGAGGACGCGTCCGGCGGCTTCGACGAGCGCGAGGAGGAGTCGGAACTCGGTGACGGTGAGGTGCATGGTCGCGCCCTCGAGCGTGACCTCGTGGGTGTCGGTGTCGATCGCGATGGGCCCGAAGGTGAGGACGTTGCCCGCTTCTGCCCGGGCCTCGCCGGCGCGTCGGAGGACCGCCTCGATACGGGCCTCGAGGACTTTCATGCTGAAGGGCTTGGCGACGAAATCGTCGGCGCCTGCGGAGAGCCCCCGGAGCTCGTCGGTCTCCTCCGCCCTCGCGGTCAGCATGAGGATGGGGATGTTCCGGGTACGGTGGTCGGCCCGGAGGCGCTGGGCGACCTCGAGCCCGGAGAGCTCGGGCATCATGACGTCGAGGACGATCAGGTTCGGGCGGAAATCGTCGACCGCAGCGAGCGCCGCCCGCCCGTTGTGGGCGACGCGTGTCTCGTATCCGGCGGCGGCGAGGTTGTACGCGAGGAGTTCGGCGAGATCGGTTTCGTCGTCCACGATGAGTATGCGGCGGGTCACGGGGCAGGACTCCACGGGTCGAACCACCCTGTTTGGGTGATGTCTCGGCTCGGGCGGTCCGGCGGGCGACCAGCGTCGCGGCTCCTCCGGCCGTTTCTCCGGAAGGGTACCAGAGCGGGGGCAAAGGGCCAAGGCGTGGCGCGGTTTGGGGTGCTCAGAGGCGACTTCTTGACCATCGGCCGGTAAAAATCGTGCTTAAGGTGGTGGAAATCGGGGTCGGGGGCCGAAAATGCTGGATGAGTTTGTACTCGCTAGCCCGTGAGGGCTAGCATTTTCGGTCCTCGCGAGGTTCCCTTCCCTTTCGGGCAGGTCCTCGGGGGGGCAGAGGGAAAGAAAGAGGGGTCCCGCGGAGCGGGGTCCTGTTCAGGCGAAGGCGAGCGGTTCGCCTGCCTGGGACGAGTCAAGAAGGTTCGAGTGCACACTAGGGTTTTGGGGCGTGTGTCCCCGGGCCCGACCAACCTGGGGCGCACGGACGGGAAGTCCGCTAGGCGCGTCTCCCGAGGGGTGTACCAAGGAGTCAGAAATGAGTCGCACGCTGACCACGATCACGATCGTCGGGACGGCTCTTGGCCTCGGTGGCGTGGCCATGGGCCAGAGTTCTCTTGACCTGGAGCGGGCTTACGCCGCGGAGCTCTCTGCCGACGCCCAGTCGCGCACGAGTTCGCTGCGTGACAGCACGCCCGGCACGTTCACGATCTCGAGCGCCGACGGCGCGAGCTCGCTGAACATCGGTGCCCTGGTCCAGTTCCGCTACATCGCGAACTTCCGCGATGACGGCACCGTCGGGCTGACCTCCGAGGACGAGTTCACGCACGGGTACGAGCTGACCCGCACGCGGTTTGACTTCTCGGGCAACGTCCTGAACCCGCAGATCAGCTACCGCGTGAGCATCGAGGCCGGCGACCACGTCGACGGCGGCTCGGGCTTGGGTGACCTGAACGCCACCTGGGTGTACGGCCAGTACGACTTCGAGGGCTCGTGGGACGGGGCGTTCGTTCGCTTCGGTACCTTCAAGCTCCCGCTGTTCGCCAGCGAGCTGACCGAGCCCGAGTACCTGCAGGCGATCGAGCGCTCGCAGACCAACGAGTTCTTCACCCAGGGCTACTCGACCGGCTTCCTGTTCGGATACGAGCAGGACGCCTGGGCGGCCTACGTCGCGGTTTCGGACGGCGTCCGCACCGGCGGCACCAGCTTCAACGGCCCCGAGGCCGACTGGGCTGTCACCGGTCGCTTCGAGTACAAGGTCTCGGGTGACTGGGCCCAGTTCCAGAACCAGTCCAGCTTCCGCGGTTCGGAGCAGGGCCTGAAGATCGGCGTTGCCGCTCACTACGAGAACTACGGCAACACCGGCGGCTCGACCAACCCGGGTCGCCCCTTCGGCGGCACCGACGGCCACCTGTTCAACTACACCGCCGATGTCGCCTGGGAAGGCAACGGCTGGAACCTGCTCGCGGCCCTCTACGGCCAGACCGGCGAGGGTCGCGCCAGCGGCCAGGCCGACGTCGACGGCACCGACAGCGGCTTCCTGGTCCAGGGCGGCTACTTCTTCACCGAGCAGTGGGAAGGCTTCGCGCGGTACGACGTGACCGCGATCGAAGAGGACCGCATCGGGGCCGGCAACCCGAGCCAGGAAGATACCTTCCACTTCCTCACCGTCGGCGCGAACTACTACTTCGTGCCGGAGAGCCACGCCGCGGTCGCTTCGGTCGACGCGGTGTTCGCCCTCTCGGAGACGGCCAACCTCGTCGGCCTGAACTCGGGCGGCGCCGCTCCGAGCCTGACCGGCGTGCTCGGCTCGCGGGATGACTTCGAGGCGGTGCTCCGCGCTCAGATCCAGGTCCTCTTCTGATCTGATCCGGATATCCTGATCCATGCCCAGCCGGCCGGTCGCATGACCGGCCGGCTGTCTTTTTGCTCGCGCTGGATACGCTTGGTTCCGTGGAACGCATCCTCGTCACCGTGGCGCTACTCATCTGCTCGAATGTCTTCATGACCTGGGCGTGGTACGGGCACCTGAAGAAGCCCGGGTGGGGGCTGATGACCGCGGTCCTGGTCTCGTGGCTGATCGCGTTCCCCGAGTACCTGCTGCAGGTGCCGGCGAACCGGCTGGGGCATGTCTCGCAGGGCGGGCCGTTCAGCGCGAGTCAGCTCAAGGTGCTGCAGGAGGCGATCACGCTGTGCGTGTTCATGGTGTTCGCGGTGCTGGTCTTGAAGGAGAGGCCCCGGTGGAACGAGCTGGCGGCGTTCGGGCTGATCTTCCTGGCGGTGGTGATCGCGATGTGGGGGCGGGGTGAAGCGGGCGTGAAGCCGCTGAAACCTTGAAGCACCGTTACGCGGTGAGGGCTGCGGCGTAGTGCTCATCCAGCACCGCCCGCCACTCCTCGGTGGTCTTCACACGGACGAAGGCGTGCTTGACCGCCTGGGGGTCGGGGTGGTGCTTGCTAAACTGGATGGCGAACTTGCGCATCGTCTTGCCGGTGTGCAATTCGGGCTGGCGCATCGAGGCGTTGGCCGCGAGGGCGAGGTCGAAGTGCTCCATCAGCACCGCGCGCTGCTCGTCGAGCGTCGGGCGGGCGGGCTCGCGACCCGCGAGCAGGTCGCGGCACTGGCGGAAGACCCAGGGGTTGCCGATGCAGCCCCGGGCGATCGAGACCGCCTCGACCCCGGTGTAGGCGATCATGCGGAAGACATCGCCCGCGTTCCAGATATCGCCCGAGCCGAAGACGATGCGGTCGGACGCGGGGCCACCGAGGGTCTGGTTCCGCTGCACGATCTCACGCAGCAGGTCCCAGCGGCTGGGGCCGACATACTTCTGCTCGACGGTGCGCCCGTGCACGGTGACCCACGAGCAGCCCATGTCGTAGGCGGCGTCGAAGATGCGGAAGAAGTTCTCGCGCTGCTCCTGGGTGTCGTCGAAACTGCGGCGCATCTTGACGGTGACCGGGATGTCGGCGGGGACCGCATCGCGGACCGCTTCGAGGATCGCGATCGCGCCCTCGGGCTCTGCGAGCCAGTGGCCCCCCCGGGCCTTCTTGCTGATCTTCTTGACCGGGCAGGCGAGGTTGATGTCGATGGTGGAGAAGGCCGCGGAGGGGACCGGGGATCGGCCATCGGCTATCGGGGTAGGGGCTGGAGAAGTGGGGGGGAGATCCTCGGTGATGTCGAGGCGCCCGATCTGTTCGCCGGCGGCGGTGCGGAGGTGCTGGCCCGCGACATCGCGGGCGAAGGCGGCGTCCCGCCCCGCGTACGCCAGGACGCGGTAGTCGCGGTCGCCCCGCCGGCCCTGCTCGACCGCCTTGAGGGCGGCGGCGGCCATCTCGCGCGGGTCGGAGCCCATGATCTGGCAGGAGAGGGGGGTGTCCTCGACGCCTCCCGGGACATTCTCGTGCAGTTCGCCCAGGTCGGCCTTGGCGAAGCCGCGGCCCCCCGCGAGCATGGTGCGGTCGAGGAGGGCCTCGGTGACGCAGAAGGGGCAGCCATGGCGCCGGGCGATGAGGCGCATCGGTGCGTCGGAATATCCCGCGAGGCCCGCCTGGTAGAAGGGGGCGTCGAAGCCCGGCACGAGCCCGGGGAGTCGCGGGTCGATGCCGCCCTGGCCGAATCGGCGCGCGAGATCCTCAGCGACGCGGCGCGGGTCGATATCCTGCCCCGACGGGGTCGCGCCGGAGGGCGGGGCGATCCCGGGGCTCGGAGGCGTGGCGTTGTTGTTCGCGGCTTCGCAGCCCATGGGCGAACGGTAGACCGGACCCGGGCTCGGGAGCCCGGGGTGCCGAAGCGGGAGGCGCGGGTGATCGACGGACCGAGAACAGCGGGCGTGCTGGCGATCGGCATCGCGTTGGCGTGCGGCGGGTGCGCCGCGCTGACGGGCCCGGCGCCGGCGGAGCCGGCCCAGCTCGCCGAGTCGCTCGAGCAGTCGCGCGTGCTGGATATCCAGGTCTTCCGCGACGGGACCGAGCTGAGGCTGACGAACACGACGGCGCGTCCGTTCGGGCCCGGCCGGCTGTGGGTGAACCGGCGGTACAGCGTGCCGACGCCGGCGCTCGGGCTGGGGGAGTCGATCTCGCTCGACCTGCGCTCGTTCGTGAACGAGCACGGGGAGCGGTTCCGCGCGGGCGGTTTCTTCGCGACGCGCGAGCCGGACCTCGTGGTGCTGGCGCAGCTCGAGAGCGGGGGCGAGCTGTACGGGCTGGTGGTGGTGGAGAACCGCTTGAACTGACGGGCGTCAGGGGCGTGGCTGCTGCGTTCCGTACTCCTCCAGCCGGATCTCGCGCCCGGTCAGGGCGGAGCGCCGCGCGGCGTCGAGGATGCGCACGACGGTGACGTTCAGGTCGAGGGCACTCAGCGGGTCGACCCGGGCCTCGCCCCGGACGACCGCCTTCAGATAGCTCCACTCGTTGTCGTAGGGCTGGGGGCGGGGCGGGGGTGACCCGTCGCGGGGCTCGGCGTCGGGGTCGCGGATGGTCAGGTCGGACCACTTGCCGGCGTGCAGCGAGCCCCCTTCGGTGTGCAGGTCCATCTCCTTGTTGTCGTGCGTCCAGGCCCAGCTCGCCTGGACGACACCCACCCGGTCGGGGTAGCCCAGGATGATCGTCGCGTCGTCGTCGACCCCGGCGTAGAGCTCGGGCTTCAGTGTGCGCAGGGTGGCGCTCACGGTGTCGGGCGGGCGACCGTCGGCGAACCAGACCATGAACGCGGCGCCGTAGCAGCCAAAGTCGAAGAGGGCGCCCGCGCCGTTCTCCCTGGGATCGGTGAGCCACTCCAGGAACTCCGGGGCGCAGCCGATCTCGACCGGGCCCGAATGCCCGTGCCGGAAGACGGCGCGACGGATGGGCGTGAAGTGGGCGCCGTCGCGGGTAAGCCGGTGGGCCTCGTGCACGCTCGGGTACCAGCTCGTCTCGTAGTTGGTCAGCAGGTGCACATTGTGCTCCCGGGCGAGGGCCTCCATCTCGCGGGCGTGGGCGAGGGAGATCGCCAGGGGCTTCTCGACCAGCATGTGCACGCCCCTCGGGGCACAGGCGCGGACCGCTTCGAGGTGGCCCGCGGTGCTGGTCATGACCGAGGCCGCCTCGGGGCGGGTCTCGTCGAGCATGAGGCCAAGTTCATCGAAACGCAGGTCGGGGTCGAGCCCGTACCGCTCGGCGAGGCGGTCGAACAGAGCCTCGTTTGGCTCCCATACGCCCACGATCTCGAGGTCGTCGCGGCGCTCTGCGTTCCAGAGCAGGCCCTCGACGTGACCGTGCGTCAGCCCGATGACCGCGAGGCGGAGGGGCTGCTCCGCGTGCGCCCGCGGAGTGTGCAGCAGGGCGACGCACAGCGCCGCGAGGACCGGCAGCATGGCGAACGTGGATTTCGGCAAGGGCGGCTCCTTGGGTCGATACGCACCATATCCTTTGGGAGGAAAGGGAGGACCCGAATGGCCCGCATCGCCGTCTTCGGACCGCACCCCGACGACCAGGAACTCGGCATGGGGGGCACCATCGCCCGGCTTGCCGAGCAGGGGCACCGGGTGCTGCTCGTCGATGTGACCAATGGCGAGCCCACGCCCTTCGGTGACCCCGAGACGCGCAGGACCGAGGCGGCCGCGGCGGCGAACATCCTGGGGGGCATCCGGGGCCCGCTCCCGCGTGTGTGTCTGGGCCTGCCCAACCGCACGGTCGAGCACACCCTCGACGCCCGCCGTCTGGTCGCGGGCGTGATCCGGGCGTGGCAGGCGGAGGTCCTGTTCACGACCTTCCCGGTCGATGCCCACCCCGACCACCGAGCGGTGACGAGGCTGGTGGAGGACGCCCGCTTCGACAGCAAGCTGGGCAAGGTCGACATCCCGCCGCCCGTCGACCACTGGACCGGCGAGCCCATGACGGGCCCGGGCGTCGACCCCGAGGGGATGCAGACGCGCCCGATCTACCCGCGATGGGTGTTCTACTACTACGCGACGCACCTGCGGTGGGTGGCGGACCCCAGCTTCGTCTTCGACATCTCCGGAATGATGGAGCGGAAGCTCGCCTCCATCCGGGCGTACCACACGCAGTTCGTCCTGCCCGAGAAGAACCGGCGCGTGGTCGAGTGGGTCGAGGCGGCGGGCACCTACTTCGGCAGCCGCATCGGGGTGGAGTCGGGCGAGCCCTTCCACACGCTCGAGCCGGTGGGCCTGCACGGGCTCAGTTCCCTGGTGCTGGGCATCTGAAGCCCGGGAGCGGGTCAGTCGAGCGCGGGCTCCTCCGGGCTGATCGCGTCCTCGCCCGCGGCGACGACCGCGGTGACCATGCAGTCGCCCGTGACATTGCAGGCGGTGCGGCACATGTCGAGGATGCGGTCGACGCCCAGGATGACCGCGATGCCCCCGGTGACGATCTCCTCGGGCATGTCGAGCCCCTGAAGCACGATGATGAGCATGATGATGCCCGCCCCGGGCACCGCCGCGGTGCCGATGCTGGCGAGCGTCGCGGTGAGCACGATCGTCAGCTGCTGGCCCAGGGTGAGGTCGAGCCCGAAGAGCTGGGCGATGAAGATGGCGGCAACGCCCTGGTAGAGGGCGGTGCCGTCCATGTTGATCGTGGCGCCGAGCGGGGCGACGAAGCTGACGATCTCCTCCTTGACGCCCAGGCGTTCCTCGAGGCACTCCATCGTCACGGGGAGCGTGGCGCCCGAGCTCGACGAGCTGAACGCCAGCAGTTGGGCGGGCGATATGGCCCGGAAGAACCGCCCATATTTCACCTTGGTGAAGGCCCGCAGCACCGTCGGGTAGACGACGAAGATCATGAGCGTCAGTCCCGCGATCACCGTCAGCCCGTACTTCAGCAGCTGCATGAGCACGGTGAACCCGAGGTCCGCGACGACCCCGACGATCAGCGCGAACACCGCGTAGGGCGCGAGCAGCAGCACCCAGTGCACGATCTGGATGATGACATCGGTCATCGCGTCGCAGACGCGGATGACCGACTCCGCTTTCGACCGCTCCACCTTGGTCAGGGCGATGCCGATGATGAGGGCGGCGAAGACGACCTGCAGCATCACCGTGTTCGCGAGGGCGTCGAAGGGGTTTCTCGGAACGATGTTCAGCAGCACCTCCCAGGTGCTCGGGCGGGCGAGGGCGCTGCCCACACGGGTCTCGGCGTCGCCCACCGCGCCCGCGGCGAGGGTGTCGCGGAGCTCGGGGTCGAACCCGCGCCCGGGGCCGACGACATTCGCCAGCACCACGCCGATGGTGATCGCGACCGCGGTGGTGACGAGGTAGATCCCGATCGTCTTGCCACCGATGCGTCCGAGCTTGGCGGTGTCGTTGAGTGAGCTGGCGCCGACGATCAGGCTGAAGAGCACGATGGGCACCGCGATGAACTGCAGCCCCCGCATGAACATGTCGCCGACGAACTCGTTGAGCTCGCGGACGAAGCGGGAGGCGCCGGCGAGGTTGCCCGCGTCCGCGTTCGGTCCCCCCTGGGCCCCGGCCTCCCGGGCGACATGCCCGCCGGCGAGGTAGGCCTGCGGGTCGTTCACACCAAGCCCCGCCCAGGTCTGGTCGGTCCAGAGCGTGTTGATCAACAGCCCGATCACGATGCCCGCCAGGAGGCCGACCAGGATCTTCCAGTGCAGGGCCAAACCCTTGGAGCGGCCCTTCGCGGGAGTGGGAGCGGTGTTCTCGGGCATCGCACGAGCCTACCGGACGCACGCCCCGCCCGCGATCGGGTGGTTCTCGGCGTGGGGTGTGAACCCGGGCGAGCCGCGACGCCTTCGCAGCGGCCGATCCGGCCCGGCGCGGGGTCGCGTGCCCTTGGCGGTGGCGTCCTCTTCCGCTGGATCGTTTCTTGGTGGTGTCACCGACGGGGCCGACGCGGGCCCGGGGGGACGGGTGGGGCGACCGCCTTCGGGCCGGTTTCGGCAGCCCAGAGCAACATCAACCAGAGCAACATCAAGGAGTGGAGACATGCAGAGCAACGCCACCTTCGGTTTCGGCCTCGCCGCCCTCGTCGTCGCCGGCTCGAGCGGCCTCGCCCTCGCCGGCTACGCGAACAAGTCCCAGGGCCCGATCGTGTCGCCCTTCGAGGCGGAGGTCAGCCTCCGACTTATTGAGCGCAACGCGGGCTGGGACGGGGAACTCAGCCTCCTCCTTCCCAACGAGGCATCGCCCATGTTCCTCACCACGAACAAGAACGCGGACAAGAACAAGCCCGTGTTCCTCGGTGAGTTCGACGCGGGTGAGCGGCTCCTGTTCCAGTACGAGGTGACGCGGGGCACCCTCGCCACCTACCGCATGGACAACCAGCACGGCATCAAGCAGTTCCGCCACGAGTGGATCGACGCCGACACAGCCAGGCTGTACGTGGAGGACATCAACGTGACCGGCGGTGATCGCGATTTCAACGACGCGGTGTACGAGCTCAGCTTCACGACCATCCCCGCGCCGGGCTCCCTTGCCCTCGCAGCGGGGGGGCTCGGGCTCCTCGCCAAGCGTCGCAGGAAGTAACCCGGGATCGGTGCTGGGGCCGCGGCCCTCGGGGCCGATCCTGTGAAGGATCGGGTCCAAAGGGTCTCGTAGCGGGTCCGATCCGGACGGGGATCGGTTCTGGCGGGCCGGCGCGGGAGCGATCCCGCTCACCGGCCCGCCTACTTTTGCGCGTGCGAGGCACGATCCGATCCAGCAGAGACCGATTCCAAACCTACTTCGCGGAGCGGAGGCGTGCCGGTGAGCGAGACCGCGTCGCCGACCGAAAGGAAGCGCGGGACGAGGCGGAGAAACGTAAGCCCAAGAGGAGCCTGGGCCGCCTGCTCCGGGGGTTCTGGGAAATGCTCCGGGGTCGGCGGGTCCTGGTCGCGCTCTGCTTGGCGACGCTGACGGTGTCGACGCTGATCGGGCTCGTCGGCCCCTACTCGATCAAGATCATCATCGATCACGTGCTGCTCGACGACCCGGGCCCCGGGGCCCTGCCCTCGTGGGTGCCCCTGGCGTCGGAAGCGGCGGAGGGCGAAACGGGCGCCCGGCTCGGGCTCCTCGGGGTGATCGTGGGCACCGTGTTCGCGCTGAGCCTCGTGTCGGTCGCGATCGGGCTGTGGGGGCGCTACCAGGTCACGAAGCTGATGAAGCGTCTGCAGACGATGATGCGCCGGCGCGCGTTCGACCACGCGGTCCGCCTGCCACTCACGCGTGTCAGCGACCTGAAGACCGGGGGCGTCTCGAGCATGCTGCGCGACGACGCGGGCAACGCGGGCGAGCTCCTGTTCAGCCTGGTCTACAACCCTTGGCGCGCCGTGGTGCAGTTCACCGGCACGCTCATCGTGGTGGGCCTCATCGAGTGGCGGCTCACGGTCGGGGCGCTGCTGCTGGTGCCCATCGTGTGGTTCAGCCACCGCACCTGGATCGCCCGCATCCGTCCGGTGTACCGCGACATCCGGCGCACGCGCCAGACGGTCGACGCGCAGGCGACCGAGAGCTTCGGGGGCATCCGCGTCGTCCGCGCCTTCCACCGCCCGGACGCGGAGACGGGCCGCTTCACCCGCGACACGCACTTCATGATCCGCCAGGAGATCCTCGCGTGGTGGTGGAGCCGGTTGCTCGAGGTCGCCTGGCAGGTCGCGATCCCGCTCGCGAGCGCCGGCGTCCTGATCTATGGAGGCTGGCAGGTGCTGCAGGGCGAATTGAGCGTGGGCGAGCTCATGGCCTTCAGCGCGTACGTCCTGAGCCTGCTGGGACCGCTCGAGTCGCTCGTCTCGAGCGCCGCACAGGTGCAGAGCGGGCTGGCGGGGTTCGACCGCACGCTCGACCTGCTCGAAGAGCCCCGCGAGTTCGAGGATGCACGCTCGCCGGACGCCGCCCCGATCGTGCGCGAGCGTGTCCGGGGGGCGATCGCGTTCGAGGGCGTCTGGTTCAGCTACCCGAGGGCCCGCCCCGTCCACGCGGGCCGGCCTACGGACGAGGACGAGGACGCGGACGCGGCGCTCGCCGACGCCTCGGCGCCGCCCCGGTTCGTCCTCGAGGACATCCACCTGGCGATCGAGCCGGGCGAGGTGGTGGCGTTCGTGGGCCCCTCGGGCTCGGGCAAGACGACGCTGTGCAACCTCGTCGCCCGCTTCTACGACCCCACGCGGGGGCGCGTCACGCTCGACGGGCGGGACCTGCGGGAGTGGGACCTCGACGGGTACCGGCGCCTCCTCGGGATCGTCGAGCAGGACGTTTTCCTCTTCGATGGCAGCGTCGCGGACAACATCGGCTACGCCCGGCGCGACGCCACCCGGGCGGATATCGAGGAAGCGGCCCGGGCCGCCAACGCCCACGGGTTCATCACCGAGCTGGAAGAGGGCTACGCGACGCTTATCGGCGAGCGCGGGGTCCGCCTGAGCGGGGGCCAGAAGCAGCGCCTCGCGATCGCCCGTGCGGTGCTCGCCGACCCGAAGATCCTGATCCTCGACGAGGCGACGAGCAACCTCGACACCCTGAGCGAAAGGCTCATCCAGGCGAGCCTCGAGCGCCTGATGAAGGGGCGCACCTCGTTTGTGATCGCGCACCGGCTCAGCACCATCCGCACCGCCGACCGCATCGTGGTTATCGAGCGTGGGCGGATCGTCGAGACGGGCTCGCACGAGGAACTGCTCGACCTGGGGGGCCGGTACGCAGAGCTGCTCCGCATCCAGCTGGGCGAGCCGGCGGAGGCCTGACCCCGAAGCGGTCGCTCGCCCCGTGTTGGCCGAACAGCGGGGCCCCTGGAAGTCACCGCCCGCGCCACCCACCCATCTTCACGGGCCGAACCCCGGGTGCAAACCCCAGTGGTGGTGGACGGGCTGACCCCGACAACGCCGGTTTCCGATAGAGGATGCGATGGGATTTGTGGAGGGACAGTCCGGCAACGCCGCCTCGCCCGGCAAGGGCATGCGCGCCGAGGATCGCCTCCAGTGGATGCGCGACGACATCGACTTCACGGTCGAGCATCCGGGCGGGAGCCGCGTGAAACTGCCCGCCGCGACCACGGATATCGGACGCGGGGGCATCGGGCTGACCACCCAGACCTTCCTGCACGTCGGCACCCGGGCCCGCCTGAAGCTTCCCACGATCGATGGCAGCTCGATGGACGTCCGGGGCGAGGTCCGCTGGTGCATCTACGACGAGGGCCTGCACCACTGCGGCCTGCGCTTCGTCGAGCCCATCCGCCTGGAGCGGGTCGTCCCGCGCGACCAGTGGACCGAGGCGATGCTGCAGGACGACACGCAGCTCATCAGCGGGCGCGTCATCCACATGTTCGCGAGCCCCCTCGACAAGCACATGATCACGCTGGCGCTCCGCGACACGCGGATCTCCGTCACCGCCTTCGATGTCCCGGGCGCGGTGCTCGACGCGCTGCGGTCGGGCGATGTCGATGTGCTGGTGATCGACCTGCGGAACGAGAGCCTCGACATGTCACACTTCAAGGAGGGGATCGATTCTGCGGGCTTCGGCGGGCCCCTCATCTTCGTCGCCGACTCCCCCGATGACTTCGTCGCCGCCCAGTGCATCCTGGGCGAGCCCAAGGCCACGCTGAAGTGCCCGATGGAGAGCGCCGTCGTCTCCAGCCGCATCACCGAGGTGCTGCAGGAATGGCACAAGCTCTCGGGCGGGGACGACGCCCTCACGACCACGCTCCGCAAGGACGACGCGATCGTCCCCATGCTCGACGCCTACCACGACGCGTGCCGGAACGCCGCTGAGGCCATCCGTGCCAAGCAGGCCAAGAAGGACGCCGAGGGCACGCTCACGCTGCTCCGGCGCATCGCGGGCACCGCCGGCAGCTTCGGCTACCCCGTCCTGGCGAAGCAGGCCGAGACCGCGGTCCGCAAGCTCGAGAGCGGAAGCCTCGAAGCCGCCAACACCGAGATCGCCCAGGTCCGCAACCTGCTCCGCAACCTGCGAGGGTTCGAGCGGGCCACCGCCGCCTGACCCCGGGGCCGGGGCGTTCCCGCCGACAGCCCAAAACGACCGCGGCCCGACGGGGTTCCGCCGGGCCGCGTGCTCTACAACAGGGGATTAGGGACTCGAACCCCAACTAACTGAACCAGAATCAGTCGTGCTGCCAATTACACCAATCCCCCAACAAACGACGCCCGGGACCAGCCCGATCGCCTTCATGGGATCGTACACCGCCCGCCAGTCCAGACAAGGGATCGCCCGGCAAGCCGGCGACCATCCCCACGTCCGGGCGGGGCGTCAGGCGCTCGACCATTGCGTGGAGGAGTTGGGCCGGTTGAGGGGGCGGGCACGCCCGTAGACCGACCGGCGCGGGCCGCCGGGGCTCTCCCCGTCCCCGGTGGGGCCCGGGTCCGGTTCGGGGCTCGACGCTTCCGATCGACCGATCACGGTCTCCAACGCGTCCGCGTCGGAGGATCGGACGCTCGGGCGCTCGGGCTCGTCGGGGATGCCCAGGCGACGGGAGCGGGCCTCGTCGATCGAGCGATCCAGCTTCCCGAGCAGCGACTTGACCTGGTGAAACGAACGACGGGTCTCAGCCATGTGATGCACTCCTCCCGGACACCCGCTCATCGGACCGCTCCGAGGTCCACTTCGTGGCGTCAACCCCCGCCCCGCAAACATGAGATCCGACCTTGCCCGTTGTGCCGACCGGCCCGGCAACACCGAACACGACGACGGTTCCGGCGGTTCCGTCTGGGCACGCCTGTGTCGGTCAGCAGCACCCACCCCCCGCCTTGGGAGCCCCGTCGTGGTTCTCCAGGGCTTTCCCGCTCCGCTAGGCTGCGCCCATGGACGCTCAGACGCCCGCATCCTCCGAACCCTCCGCCCAGCCCGCACAGGCCGGACCCCCGCACGCGCTGCAGAACGCCGGGGCGCACCACCAGGCGGGCGGTGCGCACAGTTTCGCCCGCCGAGACCTGTTCTGGCAGAATGTCGTCCGCGAGATGCTGGGCGGGCTCGCGGCCGCCGCTGCGACGAGCGGCGGACGCCTCAGCGTGGGCCCAAAGGGCGCCGCGACCGGTGGTTCCCCGGTGCACGATCTCTTCGACGGACGCATGGCGGTCGTCACGCGCCTGGGCCAGCGCATCCCGATCGCGGATGTAACGCCCCTTTTCGCCTGTTCCATCCCCTCGGGCGGGCCCAGTTCCGCGACGGACCGGGCGATCGCTGCGGATGTGCAGTGCACCGTCTTCCAGATCACCACGCCCGGCGGAGAGGTCTACACCCTCCCCGTCCACGAGATCGCGATGATCCATTCGCTCTCGCACCAGCTCGTCGAACGCCTGCAGCAGGCCACATCCGCCCAGACCGCCAACCCGGGGGACGGTCGCCCGTTCGGCTTCGCCGCCTTCACCAGCCTCGCGAACTCGGAGCGCGACGGGATGAACACCTGACGGGCGCGGATAGGGGCTGACCCGGGCGCGTTTCGCCCCGAGCCACATCGGACGCGACCAAACCGGGGTATTTCCCCGGGCGTGCTACAGCATCGGGCGTCGCGGGACGGGCGAATCCACCGGTTGGCCCGACTCCGGGGGCGGGCCAATCATCCCGCTTGGCGGTCAATCGCCCCGAGCGGGCCTTTCGGCGGATCAGGGGGCGGACGACAAGGTCCGCTCTCCGGGCCCCGCCCGGGATGCCGGGCCAGAGGAGGTTCTTCAGCACATGCGCGCCCTGATCGCTGTTCCCGTCTACAACGAGGAGAAGTACGCGGAGCGCGTCCTCCGGCGCATCCGCGAGTACGCGGACGACGTCCTCGTCATCGACGATGGCTCCTCCGACGCGACCCCGGCGCTCCTCGACCGCCTCGCCCCCGAACTGGGCCTCGCGGTGATCCACCACGAGACCAACGCCGGCTACGGACGCAGCCTGCGGGACGCCTTCGCATACGCCTGCGAGCAGGGGTACGACTGGCTCATCACCATGGACTGCGACGAGCAGCACGAGCCCGACGCGATCCCGATGTTCATGGACGCCGCCCGGCGCGACGACCTCGACGTCATCTCAGGCTCCCGCTACCTCGACCTCGCGGGCGCCGACGCCCCGCCCCCGGAGCGCCGGCGGATCAACCTGCAGATCACCGCGGAGCTCAACGACCGGCTCGCCGACCTGATCGGGGGGCCGATCACCGACGCCTTCTGCGGCTTCAAGGCCCTCCGCGTCCCCGCCATCGCCCAACTCACCCTCGACGACGACGGCTACGCCATGCCCATGCAATTCTGGGTGCAGGCCGCCGCCCACCGCTTGCGGGTGGGCGAGGTCCCCGTCAAGCTGATCTACAACGACCCCACGCGGACCTTCGGTGGCGGGCTCGACGATGCCGCCCACCGCCTGGCCCACTACCGCGAGGTGCTGCACCGTGAACTCTGCCGCTGCGCAGCCAAACTCCCCGACGCCGCCACCGACCAACTCGTCGTTGGCTGTCTCTGAGGAGGGGCCGTCCAAGGAGGCGACCCCACGCCTCCGCCTGACGCCCGACCCCTCGGGCTGGCTCCGCGCCCTCACCCACGCCCCGCCCCCTTCCCCCGAAGCCCGCAGCGCCCGCGCCCAGCTTGGCCTCCCGACCGACCGGCCCATCGTCCTCTCGGGTCACCAGGCCGGTTTCTGGCACGCCGGCATCCTCGCGAAGTGGCTCGCAGCGCACGCCTCCTCGAGCGCCGCGCACGCCCACGGCGCCTGGATCGTCGTGGACCAGGACACCAACCGCCCCCTCGACCTCCGCCGCCCCCCCGCGCGGGGCGGGGAATCGCCTGAGCACGCCGACGCCCAGCCCGATGCGCACCCCGATCTCCCCAGCGCCTCAGCGCCCTTCGACTCCGCCCCCGCTCTGCCCCCCGCCTTCGCGGAGCTGTCGAAAGCCCTCGACGCCGCCCCGGGCGACACCATCGCTGAACGCACCGCGCGAGCCAACGGGCAGCTCATCGCCGATCGCCTGAGCATCCCGAGCCCGACGCTCCTCTTCGCGACGCACCTGCACCGGCTCGACGCCTTCACCACGCTGATCGACACGATCGCCAGCGCCCCCGCTGCCTGCGTCCGCGCGTACAACGCCGCTGCGATGGCTCACCCCGACGCCGGCGTCCGCCCCCTCCTCGCCAGCGACCGCGCCGTCCGCTACGAGCTCCCCCTCTGGCGCCTCCGCCCGAACGCGCCCCGCCAGCCCGTCATGTCCAGCGAACTCGCGGACATCCCGCGCGACGAACTCGCCCCCCGCGCCCTCCTCATGACCCTCCTCCTCCGCCTCGTCGCCTGCGACCTCTTCATCCATGGCACCGGGGGCGAGGTCTACGACCGCGTCACCGACCAGTGGGCCCGGGACTGGCTCGGGCGCACGCTCGCACCCACCGCCATCGCCACCGCGACGCTCTATCCGCCGGGCCACGCCGACGCCCCGAGCGAGAAGGACCTCGCCCGGAAGCGCTGGCACGCCCGCACCGCCCGCTTCCGCCCCGATCTCGTGGGCGACGCCGATACCGAACGCGATCGCCGAAAGCTCGTCGATACGATCGCCACCCTCCCGCGCCGCTCCGCCGAGCGAGCCGACCTCTACGCCCGCGTCAAGGCCCTCGAAGCGACCCACCGCGACGAGCACGCGGCTCGCATCGAGCAACTGAGCACCGAAGCCGCCTCCGCCGCCCGGGCCCGAGAAGCCGCGGACGCCCTGGCCGACCGCACCTATCCATGGTGCTTCCTGGCCGACACCGACCTCCACGCCCTGCGCGACGACATCGCCCGCGCCTTCTCCGGAACCAGCACCCCATGACGGTTGCCCGCACCATCCTCCTAGGCCTCGCCCTCCTCCTCACCGCCTGCGGCCGCGCCCCCACCCCCCCCACGCCGGGCGAGTCCGCCCGCAACCCGCAGGGGCGCGACGAGGCGACCGACACCCGCCTCGCGGTCCTCAGCCCCGCGCTCGCGTCGACGCTCATCGAGCTGAACCTCGGCGACCTCATCGTCGCCAAGCACGACTACGACACCCTCGCGGGCGACGACATCCCCGCGGTCGGGCACAACGAGGCCATCGACTACGAGGCCCTGCTCGCCACCGAGCCCACGCACATCCTGATCGAGCGCAGCCGGGCCGGCGTCCCGACGCGCCTCCAGCAGCTCGCGGCCGACCGCAACTGGACCGTCCGCACCTTCCCCCTGCTCACGCTGGACGACATCGCCCGCGCCGCTGATAACCTCGCCCTCTCCTTCGGCGCCGCCACCTTCGACGACACCAGTGCCCGGGCCCCGGGCCCGGTCCCGGGCATCGACCGCTTCCGCGATCCCTCCGAGCGCCTGGGACAGGACCTCCCGAGCGCCGCCCTCGTCCGCGCCCTCCAGCCCATCGAGGGCGTCGACCGCGTCGGCCCCGTCCTCCTCCTCGCTGCGGTCGACCCGCCCGCGGCGGTCGGGCCGGGCAGCTTTCACCACGACATCCTCGTGCGCATGGGCACGACGCCCGCGATCACCGAGGGCTCGCCCTGGATGGAGCTCGACGCGGAGGACATCCTCCGCCTCGCCCCCAGAGCGATCGTCCTCATCGCCCCCCGCCCGCTCGACGCCCCTTCCGGTGACGCCGGCCCCGAAGCGACCCGCGCCCGCCTGGGCGTCCTCGCTCATCTGCCCATCCCCGCGAATGAGCGAGATCAGCTCGCCACGGTCGACGAACCCCTCGCCCTGCTCCCGGGCCTCACGATCGTCCGCTTCGCGGAGGATCTGCGCCGGACGCTCGAGCGTTGGGCGGAGTAGCGGTCAAAGTTTCTTCAACGCATCCACCAGCCGCTCGATGTGCTCATCTGTGTGCGCCGCCGACATCTGGATGCGCAGCCGCGCCGCACCCTCCGGCACCACCGGGTACCCGAAGCCGATGACGAACACGCCCATCTCCAGAAGCCGCTTGCTCATGCGGATCGCCTCGGCGGTATCGCCGATGATGATGGGCAGGATCGCGGTCGGGCTGTTCAAGACCTCGAACCCTGCGCGACCGATCTGCTCCCGGGCGGTTTCGACATTGTTCTTGAGCCTCGTCACCCGCTCCGGCTCGTCCATCACGATCTCGATCGCCTTCGCGGCGCTGCACGCGATCGTCGCGGGCAGCGCGTTGCTGAAGAGCGTGGGGCGTCCCCGCTGCGTGAGCAGCTCGATCCCACGGCTCGTCCCCGCGACGAACCCGCCCGCCCCGCCTCCCAGCGCCTTCCCCAGCGTCCCGGTGAAGAAATCCACCTCGCCGATGTCGTTGCCCGCGTGCCCCTTGGGCCCGAGCATGCCGAAGTGCTCGTGCGTCCCGCGACCGGTCCGGCCCATCACGCCGTGCCCGTGGGAGTCATCGACGATCAGCATCGCGTCGTGCTCATCGCACAGCCCGCGGATCGCCGGCAGGTCGGCGATGTCCCCCTCCATGCTGAAGACGCCATCGGTCACCACCCAGATCTGCCCGGTCACCTCGGGGTCCGCCCGCGCCGCCTCCAGCTTGTCGCGCAGGTCCGCGTAGTCAGCGTGCTTGAAAACGCCCTTTCTCACGCCCTTCTTGATCACCGTCGCGAGCTTGATCCCGTCGATGATGCACGCGTGGTTGAGTTCGTCCGAGAGGATGATGTCCCCAGGCTCCGCAAAGGTCGGGTAGATCGCCTCGTTCGCGGTCCAGCAGCTCACGAAGGTGTACGAGCTCTCCGTCCCCATGTACTCCGCGATCGTCCGCTCGATGTGCTCGTGCGGGCTGAAGCTGCCGCAGATGAAGCGGACCGACGCGGTCCCCGCGCCGTACTTCCGAAGCCCCTCGATCCCCGCCTCGACCACCCTCGGGTCGTTCGCCAGCCCGAGGTAGTTGTTCGAGCAGAAGCACAGCGTCTCGGTGATCTCCCCGTCCGGGTCCTTCAGGCGCACCACCGGGCCCATGGGCCCGTCGATCGTCAGCAGGGACTTGAGCTGCCCCGTCCGCTCCAGCGTCTCCAGGACATCCTCGGTGCGGGCGTCGAAGTGGCGGTGAATCGCGCTGCTCATCGTCAAGCTCCCATGGGCAAGGCACCGCACCGGTCGCGGTGTATCACCCCAGTGTAGAGCAGACCCCGCGCCCGCCTCGCCCCGGGCACCGGGTGCTGGGTGCTGGGTG
>DAIQNV010000023.1:27550-45246 GCA_036788215.1 Phycisphaerales bacterium
GGGTGCTGGGTGCTGGGTGTTGGGTGCCGTGGAGACGGCGCAGCCTTCTCCACGAACAGTGACCCCGAAAGACAAAGAAGGCCACGCCGGCGAAGCGTGGCCTTCAAGATTTCGGAAGGTGATGTGAGGAGAGAGATGCTGTCCCCCGCGCGTCCCCGTCAGCGACGACGCCGGCGCCCGCCCGCGAGGCAGGCGATCCCCGCGACCGCCAGCGTCCCGGGCCCCGGGATCGCGTTGGTCAGGATGCGGACCTGGTCGAGCGTGATGTCGTTGCCCAGCCGGAGGGTGACGGTCCGCCGGTCGGTGCTGAGCTCGATGAACTCGGGCCCGCCGTCCTGGGCAAGTTCGATCCCCCGCTCCGCCGGCTCGTCCACCTGGAACGGGCTGAACAGGGCCTCCGTCGCGACCAGCGACTCGTCGAAGATCATGATCCCGACGATATCCCGGGCGAAGGTGATCGACCCCGTCCGCACGAGGCCCGCCTGGTCCTCGTTGTCGAAGCTCAGGAGGTAGGAGTCCACGATCGTCCCCGCCGCCACCCGGGCCCGCCGGATGTCGCTGGGCTGGTCGTACAGCCCGGGGTTGACGATGTTCACCCGCAGCTCCTCGGGCAGCATCACATTGCGGTTTTCGCCGATCGCGATGATCGCGTCGCTCGCGGAGAGCCCCTGCGGGATCGTCCCGTCGTCCGCCGCCGCGACGATCTCGCCCGACAGGCTCACAACGCCCTGCAGGCCCGCGCCCGCAAGACCGCCTAGGCCCGCCACCGCCGCGAGAGAAACACCCGTCATCCACCGCTTCATGCACTCGTGGTTCACGTGTCCCCTCCAGGGTCGTGAACGCCCCCAATTATGGGGTACCGTTCTCTCGTCCGCCCGACCGGCCTGGGCCCCCGAAATCCCGGCGACCACCCGCGTTCCACCACGTTGCCCGATCGGTGCGCTCGTCCATGTTCAAATGGGCCACGGGAACGGGCTTTCGGCGACCCATTTGGGTCCGAAACTTGCCCAACGTGCGCATCCCGCCACCCGCGAGGGACCCCCGATCGCGCGGATCGCGGGTCCGCGTCCGCACCCGATGAAAGGCCCGCGACGAACCGACCAAGGGCTACCATGAAGCCGCGATCGGGGCCCGACGCGGGTCCTTGGGGCACGCCCTGAACAGGGCGGTGCCTCCCCACCACGATCGGCGGCGGACCGCACCGCCGCACCACGTACGACGGAGGCCGGCCTGTGCTCAAAGTGTTGTCCGTCGTGTTCCGCGCGATGATCGGGGTCGTGGCGCTCGCCCTCGCTGTGGGCATCTTCCTATTCCTGACCGCGACCAGGCCTGAAGCCGCCCGGAGGCCGGAGGTGGCCCGTGCGCTCGTCGTCCGCGCGATGGAGGTCCAGACTCGTGAGGTAACCCGGGAATTCATGGGGTACGGAACCGCCCGGGCTATGGACGCCGCGGAGGTCGCGGTCGAGATCACCGCGCGCGTCCTCGACCGGCCCGCGACGATCGAGCCCGGGGAGGCGGTCGCGCAGGGCGACATCCTGCTCCGCCTCGACCCGGGGGACTTCGAGGCCCGTGCCGCGGCTTTGCGCCGCCAGATCGACGCGACCCAGGCGGAGCTGGACGGGCTCGAGGTCGACGAATCGAACCTGCGTTCCCAGGTGGACTCCGCGCAGGCTGAGGTCGAGATCGCCCAGCGCGACCTGGAGCGGGCCCGCGAGGCGCTCGCGCGGGGCGCCGGCAGCGAGAGTCAGATCGATGCCCGCCTCCAGGCGTTCCAGGCGGCCCAGCGGGCCGCGTCGGCGCTGCGGAATCAGCTCGAGCTCATCCCCTCGCGCCGGGCGAGCCTGGAGGCAACGCTCCTCGGTCGTCGGGCGGACCTGATCGTCGCGGAGCGCGACCTCGAGCGGGCGACCCTGCGGGCCCCGATCGCGGGGGTGCTGCAGCGTGTCGACGCGGACGAGGGCGAGTGGGTCCGCGCGGGCGACCCCGTCGCCCGGATCGTCGATCTCCGCGTCATCGAGGTGCCCCTGCGTCTTCCCGTGACCGCGGGCGCGTTCATCCGCCCGGGCGACCCGGTGGAGCTCAGCCCCGACACCGAGGCGGGGCGGACATGGGTAGGGGAGGTCTCCCGCGTCGCGCCCGAAGCGGAAGAAGAGAGCCGGTCGATCCAGGTCTTCGTCGAGGTGCGTCAGGATCCGGCGGGCGATGCCGCGATCCTCCGGCCGGGCCGATTCGTCATGGGGCGTGTTCGCACGAGGGCGGCGGAGCCCCGGATGGTCATCCCGCGTCGGACGATCGATGTCGACCGCGTGCTCGCTGCGGAGCCCCTGGACGCCGGCGCGATCGAGGAGATGCAGCTCAAGGGCAGTCGTCTCATGCGGGTGCGCGAGGTCGAGGTGCGCGTCGACCGCCACATCAACGCCCGTTTCCCGGCGCTCGTTGAGGAGGAGGACCAGTGGGCGGTCCTGACCAGCGAGGGCACCGCCTCCAGCCGGGCCCTGCGTCCGGGTGACATGCTGGTTCTGTCGAATCTCGACCAACTCCGCCCGGGCATGATCGTCGACATCCGCCTGCCGGGCGACGCACCGATACAGGCGGGGCCCACGACCGACGACAGCGCCTCCGCAGTCGCCCGCACGGGCGCGGAGCGTGACCCCGAGGAGGCCCGCCCGTGAGCCTCGCGAGCTTCGGCGTCAGGAAGCCGGTCGTCGCCAACCTCGTCATGTTCGCGCTGATCGGCGCGGGGATCGTCTTCGGGCTGGGCCTGCGGCGCGAGTTCTTCCCGGAGATCCGCGCCAACCAGGTGCTCGTCACCGCCCCCTACCCCGGTGCGGCGCCCGACGAGGTCGAGGATGCGCTCGCCATCAAGATCGAGGACCGCCTCGCCGACCTCTCCGATGTCGAGGAGATCAACACGACCGTGAGCGAGGGGCTCGCGATCGTGCAGGTCGAGTTCACCGAGGGCGTCTCGATCGACGACGCGGTCGCGGAGGTCAAGCGCGAGGTGGATTCGCTGCAGGACCTGCCCGACGCTGCGGACAGGATCACCGTCACCAGCCTCGAGCCCAACCTCCCCGCGATCGTCGTCTCCATCTATGGCGATTACGACGAGCGCGAGATGAAGGAGGCCATCCGCGATGTCCGCGACGACCTCCGCTCGCTGCCCGGGATGGGTGATGTCGTCATCGACGGCATCGGCACCGACGAGGTCACGGTCGAGGTCCGCCCCGCGGCGCTGATCGAGCACCGTCTCTCCATGAGCGACGTCGCCCGCGAGATCAACGCCTCGATGCGCGAGACCCCGGGGGGCTCCGTGCGCACCGGCACCGGCAACTTCACCCTCCGCAGCGTCGGCGTCGACGAGCGGGCCCAGGCGGTCCGCGACGTGGTCGTCAGGAGCTACGAGGACGGGCGGGTCGTCCGCCTGCGCGAGATCGCCGACGTCCGCGACGCCTTCGCCGATATCCCCCTGGTCAGCCGCCTGAACGGGCAGCCCAGCGTGAACGCCACCGTCCTCAAGGAGGGCGATGACGACATCGTCACCATCGCGGAGATGGTCAAGGCCTACGTCGCCGGTCGCAACGGGACGGAGTACGAGTTCGGCGTCCTCACCCGCCTCCGCATGCTCCTGCGACCGCCCGGCAGCGACGACCCGGTCGGCCCCGTGCACGAGGCGTACCTCCTGGGCCAGAGCAAGTCCTCGGAGGTTCTCCCGGGCACCCTCACCACCACCACCGACCTCGCCCGCTTCGTGGTGGGCCGCCTCGAGCTGCTGACGCGGAACGCCTTCTGGGGGGGCATCCTGGTCTTCGCGACCCTTGTGGTGCTGCTCAACTGGAGGGTGAGTTTCTGGGTCGCCGCGGGGCTCATCGTCAGCCTCATGGGCACGCTCGTCATGATGCGCTTCGCCGGCGTCAGCCTGAACCTCCTCAGCATGTTCGGGCTCATCGTCGTCATCGGCATCCTCGTCGACGACGCCATCGTCGTCGCGGAGAACATCACCGCGCGACACGAGAGGGGCGAGCCCGCCCTCGTCGCGGCGGTCAACGGAACTCACCAAGTCGGCTGGCCCGTCGTCGCGACCGTGCTCACGACCATCGGCGCCTTCATGCCCCTCGCGCTCATCGAGGGCGAGATCGGCGACTTCCTCGTGGTCCTGCCGATCGTGGTCGCTTGCTCGCTGCTCATCTCGCTCGTCGAGTGCCTCTTCATCCTGCCCAGCCACATGGGCCACAGCCTCAAGCACGCCGACGACCGCGATCGCGCCCACACGACCTCCATCTTCGCGAGGCTCGAGCACCTCTCCGACCGCTTCCGCATCTGGATTTTCGACAAGACCATCGTCCCCGCCTACGCGTGGTTTCTCGAGCGAGCCCTCAAGGCCCGCTACACCACCTTCGCGGTTGCGGTCGCGTGCGTCATCGCCAGCCTCGCCATGGTCGCGGGCGGGCGCCTCGAGTTCATCTTCTTCGAGACCGATGACGCCGAGACCGTCAACATCGAGCTCGCGATGCCCATCGGCACGCCCCTCAACGAGACCGACACCATGGTTCGCCGCCTCGAGGAAGCGGTCCGCCAGCAGCCCGAGATCACCAGCTTCTACAGCAGCGTCGGCTCCGTCAGCTCCCTCGACGGCGCATCCGTCGGCGCCGCCTCCACCCACCTGGGCCAGCTCATCCTCGAGCTCGCCCCCGTCGAGTTCCGCGACCGCACCAGCGAACAGGTCATCCAAGCCATCCGCGACGCCACCGGCGAACTCGGCGGCATCAAGAGCCTCCGCATGTCCGGTGTCGCGGGCGGGCCCGGCGGGCCCGCCATCAGCCTCACCGTCGTGGGCGAGGACCAGCAGCAGATCGAGGCCGCCGCCGATCGCCTCCAGCGCGCCCTCGCGGAATACGAAGGCGTCGTCGACATCGGCTCCGACGCGGAGGGGGGCCAGCGCGAGGTCCGCTTCGAGCTCCGCGAGGGTGCCAGCCGCCTGGGCTTCACGCGCGAGAACCTGGGCCGCCAGATCCAGGGCTTCGCCTTCGGCATCGAGGCCTTCACCTTCGCCGGTGAGCGCGAGGACGTCGACGTCCGCGTCCAGCTCCCAGAGCCCCTGCGCCGGAACCTTGCCGCCCTCGAGAACCAATTCGTCTTCACCCCCGCCGGCACCCCAGTGCCCCTGCGGGAGGTCGCGGAGATCGTCGAGGCGGAGGGCTTCTCCACCGTCCGCCGCCTCGACCGCGAGCGCGCCGTCGCGGTCAACGCCGACGTCAACCGCGCCGTCGCCAACCCCAACGAGGTCATCGCCTCGCTCGCGCCCACGCTCCGCGAGATTGAGCGCGAGTTCGCGGGCGTCCGGATCGTCGAAAGGGGCCGGCAGAAGGAGCAGGCCGAGAGCTTCGCGACGCTGCCCCTCGGGATGCTCGCCGCCGCGGGGGCGATCTTCGTCATCCTCGCCTGGCTCTTCGGCAGCTACACGCAGCCCCTGGTCGTCATGTCGGCGATCCCCTTCGCGATCATCGGCATGATCTGGGGCCACATCCTCTTGGGCTACACCATGACGTTCCTCAGCCTCATCGGGTTCGTTGCGCTCTCGGGCGTCGTCGTCAACGATTCCCTCATCTTCATGGAGTTCTTCAACCACGAGCGCCGCGCCGGCAAGACGACGATCGAGGCCGCCCTCGCCGCCGGGCGGGCCCGGGTCCGCGCCATCCTGCTGACCACCATCACGACCGTCTTGGGCCTGCTCCCCCTCATGCTCGAGCAGAGCTTCCAGGCCCGCTTCCTCATCCCGATGGCCATCACCATCGCCTTCGGGCTCATCAGCGCCACCGCGATCATCCTCGTCGTGCTGCCCTGCATGCTCGTGATCCTGCGCGACATCAAGCTCGCGCTGAAGACCCTCTGGACGGGCGAAAGGCAGGACCGCCAGAGCGACATCTGGGTCGACCCCGCTGCGGAGTTCGACGCCGCGCACGCCCGCACGCGGGCGAGCTGATACAACCTCACCCGTGCGGGAAGACGCTGGCGCAGATGCCCGTGCAGTCCCGCGCCCGCTCGTACCGGCCCGCGAGCATCCCCTCCACCGCCTTGTCGATCCGCGCGGTGAGCTTCTCGCGCCACCCGCGCAGCTCCTCGAGCGTGATCACCCCGCGCTCGCCCGTCGAGAGCACCCAGTACTCCGCGGTGCCCGACATGTCCAGGCCGAACTTCGTCTCCGCCGCGAGGGCGTAGATGCCGAGTTGCAGGTCCTTCTTGTCCGGCTCCAGCTTCGCCTTGCTCGCGCCGCCCGTCTTGTAGTCCACGATGCGGAACCCGCCGTCCACGATGTCCACGCGGTCCAGTTTCGCCACGAGCCGGTGCGGGCCGGTCTCCCGGTCCGGGTACATCAGCGAGATCGCGAACTCCGTCTCCACCGTGTGGTCGTCGTCGGTGATCAGTTGGTCGAAACAGCGCCCGAGCTGCTCACCGATCTGCTCCACCGCCTCCCGGGGCACCGGCTCGCCCTTGGGCCACGCCTTCAGGAGCTCCTCGCGCCCCAGCCCGACCAGCCAATCACGCCCGGGCTTCTCGCGCCCCTCGTTCTCCGCGAGCGCCCGCTCCTGCGTGAACCGCTGCATCGCCCGGTGCGCCGCGTTCCCAAGCGCGAGATACGGCGCGAACCCGTCGTCCAGCCCCAAGACCTCGGACACGAAAAAGCACAGCCCGCACCGCTCATACGAATCAATCAGCGAGAAACTGAGCTTCAGGGGAGACTTCAGCGCCCCGAGCCCGCGCTCATCGACCCCGAGCCCCGCCAGCGCGTCCGCGATCCGCCGCGCCCCCGCCAGGGCGGCGCTGTCCTCCGCCGCGAACCCGGGCACCTCCAGCCCGCGCTCCGCCGCTGCGACCGCCGCCATGCGCTTCGCAGCGCTCGCCAGCTTCGCCGCCAGTTCCTCGAACGTCGGCGCATCCAGGCCGATCCGGTCCGCCCGGTCGAGCGCCACCGCCGCGAGCTCCCGCGCCGCCCGCCTTTCGTCCGCGACCGCCAGTTCGAGCGCCTTGGCCGCCCCGGAGCTCAGCTCCGCGTCGCGCCCATCGTTCGCGACGACCCCCGCCTCCCGCGCCCGATCGATCACCTCGTCCGCGGTCCGCTCGAGGGCGCCCGCCTCGATCAGCTCGTGCAGGAAATAGGTGACATCCTTGCTCATCTTCTTGGGCGTGGTGCCCAGCGCCACGAGCCGGCGCTCCGCGCGGGTCATCGCGACATAGAACAGCCGGCGTTCCTCGTGCTCGCCCGATCCCTCCGCCTCGTCCTCGCCCCGCAGCACGCGGGGGAGTTCCGCTTCGCCGGCGCTGCGCCGCGAGGGATAGCCCGGCGACGCCACGCGGGGCAGGAAGACCGTGTCGAATTCCAGCCCCTTGCTCGCGTGCGCCGTCAGCAGCTGGACCGCCTCCTCCTCCCCGTTCGGGCCGGGCTCCGCGTCGGGGTTGTCCCGGTCCCCTTCCATCTGCTTGTCGCGCGCATCGAGGTCGTCGTAGTAATCGAGGAACGCCTTCAGGTCTCCCGGCTCATCCAGCCTCTCCCGTCGCGAGCGAGCGAAACGCAGCAGCGCCACCAGCGAAGCCACCCGCTCCCGGCGGGCCGCCCCGCTGGGCAGGTCCGCCGAGGTCACGCCCGTCGTCCGGATGATCGCCTCGATCACCTCGTCCGCGCCGCGGTCCGCCGCTTCCTTCGCGAGCGTGTCCCGCCACTCGAGCATCCGGTCGATCTCGCCCCGGTGCGCCCCCGCGGTGCTCACCTCCGCGCCGATCCAGTCGAGCAGCGTGCCCGAGCCGGGCAGCGCCCCCGCCTCCGCGTCCCCCGCCTCCAGGCGCGACCGCTGCGCCCGCCACCCGCGCTCCCACGCCGCCACGACGCCCTCGGGCACCGCGAAGGGAGGGCGCCGCAGCAGCCTCCGCACGCAGTGCCCCGCGCCCGGATCGACGAGCAGCCTCGCCCACGACAGCACGTCCTGCACGCCCGGGTCGTCCGCGGCTCCGCTGCTCCGGGCGCTCGCGGTGGGGATCCCTTCGAGTTCCAGCGCCCGGCGCACGCGATCGAGATCCCCGTGCGCCCGCGCGATGACCGCGTAGCTCGACAGGGCCCGCCCGCTCTCCGCCCGGTCGAGCTTGATCATCGCCGCGATCGAGGCGCCGTCCCGCGTCCATTCGTCCAGGCGCACCGCCTCGACGACCGCCCCGGGCGCCTCCCCCTCCGCTTCGCGGATCGCGGCCCGCACCAGCCCCTTCTCGGGGCGGAACCGCGCCTCGCCCGCGACCTCGATCACCGCGCGCGACGCCTCGATCACGCACCGCTGGCTGCGGAAGTTCTCGCCCAGTTCGACGGTCCGCACCCGGTCCCCGCCGGTGGTCCAGGTGCTGTCGAACCGCCCGATGGCGCGGTCGTCGGCGCCCCGGAAGCCATAGATCGACTGGTCATCATCGCCCACCACCGCGATGTCCCGCCCCGTCCCCGGGGGCGCGATCGCCCGCAGCATCCGGATCTGCGCCCGGTTCACATCCTGGAACTCGTCCACCACGATGTGCGCTGACTCCGAGCGCACGATCTCCGCCACCCGCCGGTCCGTCTCGATCAGGCGCGTCGCCAGCGCGATCTGATCGTCGTAGCTCATCACCCCCTCTTCACGCGACAGCCCGTCGAACGCCGCCCACGCCCGCGTCGCCTCCAGCCAGTCCAGGAGCTCGTGGCGTTCCGCGTCGTCGGCGCACGACGGGATCGCCGACTCGAGCGCGTCCGAGGCCTCACCCGCGGTCCACCCCGCGCAGAACATCCGGTGGATCTGCGTGGTCACGCGCTCGATCCCCGCGTCGAGCCCCTCCGCCACCGCGTTGCTCATCAGCCCGCGTTCCGACCAAAGCCGACGCATCAGGCGCTTGCGCATCGCCGAGTCGAGCTGGCCGGGCCTCATGGGCACGCCCGCGACGTCGGCGAAGCGCCGCAGGAGCCACGCCCCGTACCCGTTGAAGGTGAACGCCCGCACCCGGTCCGCAGGGCCCGCGCCGATCAGCCCGATCAGGCGGTCCCGCATCTCGGTCGCCGCCTTGTTCGTGAAGGTCAGCGCCAGCACCCGCTCCGCCTCAACGCCCCGGTCCACCACGAGGTGCGCGATGCGGTGCGTGATCACGCGCGTCTTCCCAGCGCCGGGCCCCGCCAGCACGATCATGGGCCCGCCATCGTGCGTCACCGCCTCGCGCTGGGACTCGGTCAGCCCCTTCGTGAAGGCGCTCACGACTCCGCCCCGTCCGCCGGCGTTCCGGTGGGCTCCCCGCGCCCGTCGGGCCCGCCCCGGTCCCGCTGATACAGGTGGATCGCGGTCGCCCGGTACACGTGCGTCTCCGGCCCGAGCGCCCCCTCCAGCGTCAGGCCCACCTCCTCGTAGGTCTTCCCGCTCGCCACCCGCGCCGCCGCCCTGAGCTCCTCCTCGAACGCGTCGAGGTCATCGAGCGCCGCCTCATCGTCGAGGTCGATCTCGATCACCGCGTCCTCGGGCTCCCGTTCGTCCCCGTCCCGGTCGTCCCCCTCGGTCTTCACCTCGTGCACGAAAGGCCAGGGCGTCCTGAGCACCAGCCACCCTTCATCGCTCAGGCGGGCCACCAGCTTCTCCGCCTGCGCCTTCACCCGTCCCCATCCCTCCGCCTCGCGCACGATCGGGTAGGGCGGGTCCATGAACACCAGGTCGACCGGCATCGGGCACCGCGCCAGCGCCATCGGGCCCAAGGCATCCGCCCGCACGATGCTGCACCGATCGCCCGCACCCACCGTCGCGATGTTCGCCTCGAGAATCTCGCCGATCTTCTTGTCCCGCTCGACGAAGACGCACTTCTTCGCGCCCTGGCTCACCGCCTCCAGCCCGATCGACCCCGTCCCCGCGAACGCGTCGAAGACCGCCGCCCCCTCCGTGTACCCACGGAGCAGGTTGAACAGCGCCTGCTTCACCAGATCAGGGATGGGGCGCGTCGTGTTCGCGTCCGGGGGACCCTGTAAACGACGCCTGCGGAATTCGCCAGAGATGATGCGCACGCACAAGCCAACCGCAACAGACACCCAATGTCAAGCGGGCCCCACCCGCAGCCACCCCGCCCCCATTCCAGAGGACCGCGCCCCCGGGACGCCTGATCTTCGCCTTGCGAAGATCAGGGTCGACCGTTCCGAGTCGCCCGCCCCCCACCCCCATCTCACCCGATGAGCGACTCGATCTCCGAAATCGTCACAGGCGGAGCCTCCAGACCCGTCACCACGCTCCAGAAGGGCGCGCCGAACGCGTCGGGCCTCCACGCCCGGAACTGCCCACGCATGTCCCGCGCGTAGTCCAGCATCGCCTCACCACCAATGAAGACGCACCGCTGGATCATGAGCAGGTCGTCGCTCACGAACTCCGCCTCCGCCGCCACGCCCGCCAGGGCGTCGACGAGCGACCCGAAGAGCCCGCGATCCGCGCGGATCAATTCGTCCGCGTCGTGCCACACATAGAACCGCTGGCGGGCGATCGACCGGCCCCGGAACCCAAACCGGCTCCGCAGGCTCTCCGTGATCCCCCGGGGCCCATCGATTCGGCGCTCAAGAGGCGGCGCCGGGAGCACCCGCTCGAGCTGGTGGCAGAACCCGTCGAGGTCGCGGATGTACTGCCCGTAGAAGTTGCACACGTCGGTATCAGGCTGGGCACCAAGGAACTGCTGGAGCGACGCCGCGAATCGGGTCCGTGTCGACTGGTCCAGACTCCACGCCGCGAGGTGCGCATCGTCCAGCAGCGCCATCACATCCGGCTGCCAGTCCACCGCGGCAAAAGCCGCATCGACATGTCGCCCAAGCACGCTCATCGACGCCCCAGTCTTCGAGGTCTCCGAAAACAAACCAAACTATTGGGGCGTCTCGTCTCAACCCGTCCTGGGCAACCCACACCGATCGACCGGCCGAAGCTCGCCAAGCGATACGCGTCGCGCGATCTCACGCCCTCTGTGCAGATTCAATGTGCCCCCATCCGGGGCCTCTCGCCACCCAACACAGCGGAAATGCCCGCGGAACTGACCCCACACCCCGATAAGATGCACCTGAAGCGGTGGTGAACTTCCCCCTATTTGCCCATCTTCACACCCGGTAGCCGGGGGGCAACCCCGTCGCGACCGGCCGGTAGCCTCTGGCATCATCCGGGCGACACTCGTCGCCCCGCCTCCAGATGGAGCGAGCCGCCATGAAGCCGACCCAGCGATCGCGGGCCCACGCCCTCGCCCTCGCGGGCATCCTGCTCCTCAGCCTCCCCGCCTGCGACGATCCCCGCGCCCGCATGGTCCAGCACGCCCAGATTGCCCAGCAGGCCCCGCCCGGGGGCGGACGCGCCACCGCCGCGTCCGGGCTCACCGCCGACTTCCGCGCCGGGCACATCACGATCGGCCTCGCCCTCGACCACGCGGAGCATCTGCTCGCCGAGGGAAAGCCCGGGGCGGTCCCGTACGCCGGCGCCGTGCTTGATTTCATTGCCCAGAATGCGGCTGCGCTCCCAACGCACCCCGAGCACGCGGAGTTCCTACTCATCCGCATCGGACGCCTCGCGTTCACCGCCGCCCAGGCAGCATCGCTCGGGGGCGACCCCGCCCTCGCCCGGTCGGTGGTCCTGTCGGGCCCCGCCCGGTGGCAGAAGGAGTCCTACTGGCTGATGTACACCGACCACGATGCCCTGGCGTCGATGCTCCTCGCGGTCACCGGGGACCGCGCCGAGGCCCTGCGTCGTCTGGACCAGCGCTCCGTCCTCCTGGGCGAGGCGGATGAGGCGTATTCCCAGATTCGTCAACTCCATCCCTGATTTCGTCGGGGAACCCCATCCAAGTGCCCGAAAACATGGGAGAGCCGACCCAATTGGGTCCCGGAAACGCCTATGATCGCCGATATACATATCCGCAAGTCAACAATATGGGCCAGCAGGCCCAGCGGAAGGGGGGTCAAAATAGGTAATCTGCACGGAACCAGCCCTATTCCCTTGATCGGGTGGGCTGCTCTGCTATAACCGTGCAGGTGGAGCGGGATTCGGACCGAATACTGGGGGGTATCGGTCCAAGCGTGCGTCTGTGTGCTCTCGTCGCATGCCGAACGGTGCAAAGGAAGACCAACGCCCGCCGCGATGCGGGGTACAAGCTTTAGAGGGGCACACCATGGAAACTCATCTGGGATCATCCGGAGACGCGATGCGGGCGACCTGCGAGGTCGCAGCCTCTTTGTGCGCTCTCCCCGCCGTGGCCACCCTGGACTGGGGTGACCGAGCCGCCGCCGCGATCACCGGCCTTGCCGCTGGTACGCGGGTCTGCGTTCTTATCGGGTCCGTCGACGCCAGCGGGGCGTTCGTCGCCCACGAGGCGACCGGCGTCGCCTCGCGCGTCACCTCTGCGACCACGCCCGAGGGCGAGGGCGGCGACCAGAGCGTCGAGCTGACGCTCCGCTCCCGCGCCGAGCGCCTCACCGGGCTCGGGTTCCGCGTCACCGACGCCGACCTCGACGAGCACGTCGTGGGCACCCTGACCGAGCTCACGGGCACGCCCGACTGGCGTGGTCGCGGGCTCGGGCAGATGTGGGCCGGCATCCCCGCAGGCGATGTCATCGTGGGCGTCGCCCGCCTGGGCAACGCGGAAGCGGGACGCGCCATCATCGTCCAGGTCGCCCTGACCAGCCCCGGCGCCCGCGCCCGGGCGGAGCATCTGGGCGTCGTCGAGGCGGTCCTTCCCCTCTTGGTCCGCCGGGCCCTGCTCGCGATCGGCTCGCGCCGCTCGACCACCGCCCGCTGGCTCACGGGGCGCGAGCAGCAGGTGCTCGAGGAGCTGACCCTCGGGAAATCGGTCCGCCAGATCGCTGAGGAGATCGGGCGCAGCCCGCACACCGTCCACGACCATGTGAAGAGCCTGCACCGCAAGCTCAACGCGTCGAGCCGGGGCGAACTCGTCGCCCGCGCCCTGGGCTACATCCAGGAGGGCGGACGCGTCCGCGACACCCGTCCCGCCACGCGTCGCTACGACGAACGCGTGCCCGAGGTGGGCACCACCGGCGCCGCGGCCCGCGTCACCGAGACTTCCGACGACCACGACGATGCGGTCATCCTCCCGATCAACCGCTACCAGGCCTGACGCCCGGCGGAGAATCACATCACGAAACCACGCACCGCCCCGTTCCCGGCTTCCCCAAGCTTGGAACGGGGCGGTGTCTTTCCGGGCCATCCCGATCGGTGCCACGATCCGCGCAGCGGGTCATGCTTTACTGCTCGCCCAGCCCCGCTCGCTTCATGATCCGCTGCGTCAGTTCCCGCGCGAAGTCGTCGTCCCGCCGGATCGGCGTTGTCGAACCGGCGTACATCTGGCGGCGTCCGAACTCGGGCGTGGTGTACTTCCCGCTCCGCCGGATCGACTCGGTCTCCACCTGCCATCCGGGCTGGCGGCGCCGGTGCAGGATCACCTCCACCGTCGCCTCCATCGCGACGGTGCCCGACGCCATCTCCCGCAGGTCCGCCCCCGGTTCGACCTCGTCCGCCTCCCGCGCCGACTCCGCCCCCACTCCACCCACCCCACCGACCGGCCGGAACCACACCCGCACCTCCCGCAACTGGTCGTTCAGCAGGTCCTGCCACTCCTGGCCCAGCGTCTGCTGCTCGGAGTCGCGCGGCGTCGCCAGCCCGCCGGTTTCCTTCAGTTCGGTCGAGATCACCCCGTTCCGGGCGTCCACCCGGTTCAGCTCGAAGCGGGCGACCCGGATCTCCTCCCGGGTCGCGTCGAAGACCGCGGGGTAGGACGAGGCCTCGAAGGTGAAGGCGCGAGGCCCGGTGGGCGCGCACCCCACAAGCCCCACCGGCCCCACCGCCCCCACAAGCCCCACCGGGACAAAGCCCAGCAACATGTTCAGCACGCAACGCATCTTCACAGCCTACTCCACCTCTGCGGCGCCCTTGTCCAGTTCCTCCCACAGGCCCTCGACATGGCGGAACTCGGTCGTCGTCGACCCCAGGGCCACGCGGATCAGGTAGCGCCCCCGGAAACTCGTGTGGCTCAGCAGGTACCGCCCGCCGGCGTTGACCCGCTCCATCAGCGCCCTCGTCGGCCCGTCCCCCGCGCGGAGCGCGAAGGTCACGAGGCTCAGCGACCGGGGCGCCAGCGTCTCGAACCGTTCATCCCCGAGCAGCCTCTCTTCCAGCCACCTGGCCCACGCGATGTGCCTCTGGATGTGGGTCCGGATGCCCTCGGCGCCGTAGTGCCTCAGCACGAACCAGAGCTTCAGCGACCGCATCCGCCGGCCCAGGGGCACCTGCCAGTCCCGGTAGTCGATGACCGCGCCCGCATCGCTCGCGTCGTTGCGCAGGTACTCGGGCGTGACGGAGAGCGCCGACACCAGGCTCGCCCGGTCCCGCACCCAGAAGAGGTCGCAGTCGAAGTTCGTCAGCATCCACTTGTGCGGGTTCACGCACACGCTGTCCGCGACGCCCGCGCCCGCGAGCACGTCGCGGTGCTCCGGGCAGACCGCTGCGGGCCCGGCCCAGGCGGCGTCGATGTGCACCCAGGGGCGACGGGCGGGGTGGGGGATCAGCCCCTCGATCGCGCCCGCCACCTCCCGCACCGGGTCGAACGCGCCCACCCCGGTCGTCCCCGCGGTGCAGACCACCGCCAAGGGCGCCGGCCCGTCCGCGGACCGCAGGTCGTCCCTCAGCATGCGCCCGAGGGCGTGCGCGTCGATCGCCCCGACTGCGTCGGTCGGGACGAGCCCGATGTGGCGGGGATCGTCGGGCCCCTCGGCGATCCCCGCGATCATCGCCGCCTTGGCCACCGAGGAGTGCGCCTGGTCGGAGCAGTACACGCGGAAGCCACGCCCGGCGCCGGCCTCGCGCAGCCTCGCCCTCGCGGCGACCAGGGCGCACAGCGTCGCCTCGCTCGCGGTGCCCTGGATCACCCCGTTCTCACGGAAAGCCTCGGGCAAGCCGAAGAGCTCCCGGCACCACTCGACGACCCGGGTCTCGAGTTCCGTCGCTGCGGGGCTGGTCGCCCAGAGCATCCCGTTGACATTCAGCCCGGCGCTCAGCAGTTCGCCCAGGATCGCCGGCCCGGAAGCGGAGCAGGGGAAGTAGGCCATGAACCCCGGGTGCTGCCAGTGCGTCAGCCCGGGGATGATCAGTCTCATCAGGTCCTTGTGGATCGCGTCCCACGCGTCCGCGCCCTCGGGTTCGTCCGGCGCAGACTTGGGCAGGGCCCCGAGGATCTGCCCGGGCTCCGCGTCGCTCCGGACGGGGCGCGACTCGATCCCCGCCCAGTAGTCCGCGATGAGGTCCACCATCCTCCGGCCCTCTTCGCGGAACTGTTCGGGCGTCATGTGCAGCGAGGGCGTGTCGTCGGTCATAGCGTCAGCGTAGAGCACGGAAGGTCGCCGCATGAACCGCAACGATCCGTCCAAACCCACCGCCCCCACCGCCCCCACCGCCCCCACCGCCCCCACCGCCATTGTCCTGCTCGCCCGGGGCACGGAGGAGATCGAGGCCCTCACCGCTGCGGACGTCCTCGTGCGGGGGGGCGCGGAGGTTGTGCTCGCGGGCGTCGGCGGAATCGTGCTGCGCGGGCGCTGCGACCTGCCCCTGGCTGCCGACACCACGGTCGAGGCGATCGATGCCGAGGGCTCGCTCGCTGATCTGATCGTCATCCCGGGCGGCGCCGTGGGGGCGCAGAACATCGCGGAAAGCGCCGCGGCCAATCGCCTGATCGGCCGGCACCACGACGCGGGCAAGCTCATCGGCGCGATCTGCGCCGCGCCCGCGGTCGTCCTCGCCCCGCTGGGCCTGCTGGATGGCAGGAGGGCCACCTGCTACCCCGGGTTCGAGGACCGCTTCGGAGGCGACACCACGTTCTCGGAGGCCCGCGTTGTGGAAGATGGCCGGCTGATTACAAGCCGTGGGCCGGGGACCGCGATCGAGTTCGCCCTCGCCCTCGTCGCCCGTCTCGGGGGCGATGCGGACGGGGTGGCCCGGGCGATGCTCGTGCAGCGAGCGGGAAGAAGTTTCTAGAGCAGCTACGCATCAGGCGTAGCGGCGCAGGTCCGCTCAGGCCCGCCGGATTGCATCCGGCGCGGGCGTGCAAGAGCGAGTGTGCGCCCGGAGGGCGCTACGGAGCGGGAGAAACGGCTCTAGTCGTCGAGTTTCGGTTCTGCCGAGCGGCCCGCGTTCAGGAGGCGCTCCGCCTCGTCGGGCGTCATGGAGCCCTCCGCGACGTACGCCGCGAGTTCGCGGCGCGACCGCTCTTCTTCGCGGCGGATCCGGGCGTGCCGGGCGTTGGTGGAGATGGTCTTGACGATTGCGCACCCGCACCCGCCGACGATCGCGACGATCGGGATGAGGAAGATCAGTTCACCAGCGCCGAGGTCCATGGTTCATGCTCCCGCGATCAGGACCGGCGTCGCGAACCGTCTTCCGCGCCCGCCTTCAGGATCCGCTCCGCCTCGTCCGTGGTCATCGATCCCTCGGCGACATAGGCCGCGAGCTCGCGCTTGGTCTGCTCGCGCTGCTTCGTGCGGTGCATCGAGTGGGCGATGCTGAAGGTGACAGCGAGTATCGTGACCAGGAACCCGCCCGCCATCGCCATCATCACGAGGTCCGTTCCGTCGTTCGCGAGCGTGAGCATCGTTTCGGTCACCGGTTCCGCCTTTCAGCCCCGGGGCTGGTTCACCCGCACTTGTCGGACGGGTCCTTGACCTTCAGCAGGCGCTCGCCCTGCTCGGGCGTCATCGAGCCCTCCGCGATGTAGGCCGCGATCTCGCGGCGTGTCCTCTCGCGGGCGACGCCCCGGATGGTCTTGCCGATCGTGCCGAACACGACGCTCGTCACGATGCTCACCGCGATGATCGTCGGGATGAACGCCTCCTCGTTGTTGAGGAAGCTGTGGATGAGCTCGGTCACTTGCATGGCGGAATCTCCGGGGGGGTGGGAGCAGCGGGTGGGCGGCTCCCGGTCTTCTGTTGGGAAGCGGGGCCCGGGCCTTTCATCGCGTGCCCAGGGGCCCGACGGTGCGTCCCCGTTCCATCGTATCGTTGCCCGAAGTGGCTCCCAAGGACCAAACACACGATCGGGACGAGGGGGAGGCCCGGGCTGTCGGGGCCCTGCTGGACGCCTACGAGCGGGGGCTCTTCCCGATGGCGGACCCCCTGACGGGGCGGGTCCGGTGGTACGACCCCGATCCGCGGGGGGTCTTCGAGCTGACCGGGGGCGGGCTGCGGGTCGCCCGGTCGCTCCGCCAGCGTGTCCGCTCGGGGCGGTTCCGGGTGACGTCTGACGAAGCGTTCGGAGCGGTGATCCGGGCCTGCGCCCCCGCCCGCCCGGGCCAGGAGCCCTGGGCCTGCTGGATCGACGGGCAGGTCGTCCGGGCGTACGAGGCGCTGCACCGGGCGGGCCACGCCCACTCCGTGGAGGCGTGGCTGGGGGACGAGCTGGTCGGGGGTCTCTATGGCGTGCACCACCGGGGCCTCTTCGCGGGCGAGAGCATGTTCAGCAGGCCCGACCTCGGGGGGACCGACGCGAGCAAGGTCTGCCTCGTCCACCTCTGGCACCACCTGCGCGCGATCGGGGTGAGCGTCCTCGACACGCAGTTCTACACCGAGCACCTGGGCTCGCTCGGGTGCATCGAGATCCCGAGGCGGGACTACCGGGTGCGCCTGGCCCGGGCGATGG
>DAIQNV010000024.1:0-8895 GCA_036788215.1 Phycisphaerales bacterium
AGTACCGGACTGTCGATCCGGTGGTTGCGGGTTCGAGTCCCGTCCGCCTCGCTTCAGAAGAGCCCTTGGCAGTGTGCCAAGGGTTTTTTCATTTTTCTCCCTTCTTCCCCCGGTGGATGCTCTTGGCACCGGCTCGATCGTCCTGTACGCTGCCCGCCCATTCGGGTGATCCTCCGCTCGGTCCCGTAAGAGTGGAGTTCGTTTCGCGAGGTCGGCGAGGGATTCAAGGTGCAATCGTTGCGATCGATCGTGTTGGTTTCTGTCGTTGTCGTTGCGGCCCCCGCTGCGGCTCAGTCGGACCCCGCGGGCTTCGGCACGGTGTACAACATCGGCACTGTTCCTCCGGGGTCGATCTTCGATGTGCCGGGGGCGGTGACCGGGACGAGCGTGGGCGATGGCTCCGTCAATTCGAGCAGGCCCGTGGTGTTTCTCACGCCGACCTTCCTCGGCGGCAGCGGGCTCGGTCCGGACAGTCAGCTCAACGTGTTCGATGGCGGGACGATCACCGGCTCGTTCCGCGTCAACGTGGGGAGCGCTGAGGTGAACATGCTCGGCGGCAGCGCGCTCAACAATTTCTCGATTGCCGGTGGCCGCCTCAATGTCCTGGACGGCTTCGTCGGGGGACTTGATGCGGCAAGTGGCAGCCGGCTCAGGATCGCGGGCGGGGAACTCGGGTTGGTCAATGTCACTGGCACAGATCTTCAGATCTCGGGCGGCGACTGCCGCGCCGTCTCCATCCTGTCTGGCTCGGTGGCCCGAATCACGGGCGGTGACCTCGGCAGCGCCGGCAGATTCCTCGTCAGCACGGTGAACATCTCCGGCGGCGTCCTGGGGACCGACTACGAAATCTTTGGCGGAAATGTCGTGAACATGTCCGGCGGTACGATCGGTGACCGCCTTGTCATGTCGGACGACGTTGTGAATATCTCCGGTGGCGCCGTCGGCATCGAGTTCGAGATACTCTCGGACAACGGCACGCTCAATCTTTCGGGTGGAACCTTCGGCAGGCCCCTCCGAGCCGCGCGGGGAACGGTCAACCTGTTCGGAACGTCGTTCTTTCTGAACGGCGTCGAGATTCCGGGGCTGGTGCCCGGGCAGCCCTTCACGATCACCCAGCGTGGCAACCTTCTCTCGCTCACGGGAACGTTCGTTGATGGGACACCGATCGACTTCATTCTCAACAGCCTTGACTTCGGCCTGGTGGCGCGCGGCGTCGACCTGTTCCGGACGGATACAACGCTGACGGTGACGCTGGTGCCGGGGCCGGCGGACTTCAACCTCGACGGGGCGGTCGATGTCTCGGATGTGGTGGACTTCACCGCGGCGGCGGATGAGGGCAATGCGCTGGCGCAGGTCGACGATGCTCCCGCCGTCGACTTTTTCGACGTGATCGAGTTCTTGCGGGTGTACGACGAGGCCACGAACTAAGGCCGGTCACGCGGGCCGTTCAAGCTCAGAAGGAGATGGATGTCATGAAGCGATTCTGGGTCTCTGGCGTTGCCGGTTCTGTTCTTGGCGCGGGCTTGGTTGTTGCCCCGGCTTCGGGGCAATCAGACCCTGCGGGCTTCGGCACGGTGTACAACATCGGCACGGTGCCTCCGGGGTCGATCTTTGATGCGCCGGGGGCGGTGACCGGCACGAGCGTGGGCGATGGCGACTTCAATGCGGGGAAGCCGAGGGTGTTTCTGACGCCGACGAATCTCGGCGGTAATGCGCTGGACGTCAACAGCCAACTCAACATCTTCGCCGGAGGCGAGGTCCGCGGCGTGTTCGATGTGGGGACGCGCGGAGACGTGGGCTCGAACATCGAAGTCAATATTCTCGGCGGTCTGGTCCGCGACAGCGTCGCCATTGTGACCGACGCCGTGGTCAATGTGTTCGGCGGGACCTTCGTGGCGGCACCCGTGGGCACTGTCGGTAACGCCGTGTTCAACATCTACGGCGGCGATTTCGGCAGCGGGCCCAGGTTTTGGTTCGGCTCGGTCGCCAACATCTCCGGCGGCACCTTCGACGAAGGCCCGAGTGTGCAAAACGGCAGCGTACTCAACGTTTCCGGTGGTACATTCGGCGGCTTCACCGAGGTCTTCAACGCCACAGCCAACGTCTCGGGAGGCGTTCACGGTAACCGATTTGAAGCGCTTGCCCTGAGCACGACGAACATTTCCGGTGGGACCTTTGGTGACCGGTTCCGCGCGGTGGCCGATGTCAACATCTCGGAGGGTACTTTCGGAGCCGAGTTCGGTGCTGGGGGTGGAAGTATGATCAACATCGCGGGTGGGACCTTCGGCCGCCCTTTCCTCGCTCAGGACAACAGCGCCGTCAACCTGTTCGGGACTTCGTTCTTCCTCAACGGCGTTGCGATTCCGGGGCTTGTCCCCGGGCAGCCCCGCATCGTTACCGAGCGCGGCAATACTCTCCGGCTCACCGGCACCCTCGTTGACGGCTCGGCGATCGATTTCATCCTGAACTCCGCGCAAATTGGCCTGCCTCCGTTGGGTCCGCGGGACGTGGACCTGTTCAAGTTGAGCGCGACGCTGACGGTGACGCTGGTGCCCGGGCGTGCGGACTTCAACCTCGACGGGGCGATCGATGCTTCGGACCTGGTGGACTTCGCGGCGGCGTTGGAGGAGGGCAACGCGCTGGCGCACGTCGACGACGCTCCGGCCATCGACTTCTTTGACATGATCGAGTTCCTGAGGATCTACGACGAGGCGACGGACTAAAGCCACTTCGTGTGCTCCTCCGCGCGCTTCGGGCGCACACTCGCTCTGGCACCGGTGCGTCGGGGTGAACCCGGCGGGCCTGAATGGGGCGATGCCGCTACGCCTGGGATGTAGCCGCTCTCGTACTTCGGAGCGTCGATCGTGACTGGTGGTGCCGGGCTGGGCAAGCCCTCGCGTTCCGCGAGGGTTTGTTTCGTTTTCGGATTCTGGGGTGTGAAGGGATGATGGGCGTGTTCGCCGATCGGCGGTCGGGTCCGCCCGGCCCTGGGGGCACGGGGCGGGGGATGCGGGCAGGCTGTGGGCCGGATCGGGTAGTCTGCGGGCATGAAACAGTTTCGGTTCGGCCTGGTGCGGAGGTGATGGGCGTGAATCGGCGGGCGCTTTCGTTTCTGGTGGTCGGGGTGCTGCTCGGCGCGGTGGCGGCGTCGATCGGGTACGCGTTTGGAGTGGGTGGTGGGGGTGGAGTGGGTGGTGGGGGTGGTGGGGGTGGATCGGGGGCGGGGCGGATCGTCCTGCGGCTCGCGCACGCGCTTCCCGAGACGCACCCGGTGCACGAGGGGATGGTGCGGATGCGGGAGCGGGCGGCGGAGCTGTCCGGGGGGCGGGTGGAGCTGCGGATCATTCCCAACGGGCTGCTCGGGAATGAGACGGCGCTGCTGGAGCAGGTGCAGAAGGGGACGGTCGATATCACGAAGACCTCGACGGCGCCGATGGAGGCGTTCGTGCCGGCGATGAAGGTCTTCGGGCTGCCCTATCTCTTCCGGGATCGCGGGCACTTCTGGCGGGTGATGGACGGGGATGTGGGCCGGGAGATGCTGCGGGCGGGGGCTTCGAAGGGGCTGCTCGGGCTGTGCTACTTCGACGCGGGGAGCCGCAACTTCTACACAACGCGTCGCCCGGTGCTGACGCCCGACGATCTTGCGGGGATGAAGATCCGCGTGCAGCGATCGGATGTGGCGATGGAGATGGTGCGTCGGCTGGGCGGTTCGCCCACGCCGATCCCGTGGGGCGAGCTGTACACGGCGCTGCAGCAGGGGATGGTGGACGGGGCGGAGAACAACCCGCCGAGCTATGTGCAGAACAACCACTACGAGGTGGCGAGGCACTTCGTCTTCAACGAGCACACACGCGTGCCGGACATCCTGGTGATGAACGCGGAGACCTTCGCGCAGCTGGCGCCCGAGGTGCGGGGGTGGCTGGAGGAGGCGGCGCGGGACGCGAGCGTCCACCAGCGCGAGCTGTGGGAGGCTGCGTCGGACGGGGCGATCGCGGAGGCGGAGGCGGCGGGGGTGATGGTGCACCGGCCCGATCTGTCGGCGTTCCGGGAGCGCTTGCGCCCGATGCTCGAAGAGGTGACGGACCCGGCGGTGCGGGCGATGGTGGCGCGGATCGGGGAGGTCGAGTAGATGCGCGGGGTGCTCCTGGGTGTGTCGCGCGGGCTGACGCGCCTCCTGGAGGTCGTGGTGATCGGGGGGGTGCTGTCACTGACGCTCTGCGTGCTGTGGGGCGTCTTCAGCCGGTATGTCCTCGGGAACCAGAGCGGCTGGACCGAGCCCCTCGCGACGACCTTGCTCGTCTGGGTGTCGCTGCTTGGGGGGGCGCTCGCGTACGCGGACCGGTCGCACCTGGGGGTCGATTTCGTCGTGGAGAGGCTGCACCCGGATGCGCGGGCGTTCGCGCGGGGTGTCGTGCACATCCTGGTCTTTGGCTTCGCGGCGGCGGTCCTGGTGTGGGGCGGGTGGGCGCTCGTGCGCGAGAGGCTCGACTCCGGGCAGGTCGTGCAGGGGCTGATGGGCATGCCCCGGGGGTATGTGTACCTGGCGCTGCCGATCAGCGGGGTGTTCATCTGCCTTTACGCGGTGGCGCAGTTCATGGTGGACGCGGCGGGACCGGGGCCGGATGACGATGCGCGTGCGGGCGGGGGTGGGTGAGCAATGGAGGTCGGGGCGTTCCTGCTGCTGGTGGTCTTCGTCGCGTGCCTGCTGCTGAATGTGCCGATCGCCTTCGGCATCGCGATCGCGACCTTTGCCGCGATCGCTTCCTTGGGGACGGTGGACGCGGGGCCGCAGGTGGCGTGGAAGATGGCGGAGGGGGTGGAGAGCTTTTCTCTGCTCGCGATCCCGTTTTTCATCCTCGCGGGGCACCTGATGGGCGCGGGGGGCATGGCGAGGCGGCTGATGAACTTTGCCGGCTCGCTGCTCGGGTGGATGCCCGGGGGGCTGGCGTACGTGAACACGCTGACCTGCATGCTCTTCGGGTCGATCTCGGGCTCCGCGGCGGCGGCGATCAGCTCGATCGGCGGGTTCATGATCCCCGAGATGCGCGAGCGCGGGTACGGGCGGGAGTTCGCGGCGGCGCTGACGACGACCGCGGCGACGACCGGGCTCCTGATCCCGCCCTCGAACATCATGATCGTGTACGCGGTGGTGGCGGAGGGGACCTCGGTGGCGGCGATCTTCCTCGCGGGGGTGCTGCCCGGCGTCCTGGTCGGGCTGCTGCTGATGGCGGTGTGCTTTGCGGTGAGCGTGAAGAAGGGGTACGGGGCGGGGGTGTGGGTGGGGTTCCGGCGGCTCGTGATCGATCTGGTGTGGGCGCTGCCGAGTCTGCTGCTCGTGGTGATCGTGCTTGGCGGGATTCTCGGGGGCGTCTTCAGCGCAACAGAGGCGGCGGCGATCGCGGTGGCGTACGCGTTCGTGATCCCCGGGGTGCACTGGCTGATCGGGCGGGTGCTGCCGGGCGGGGATGAGTTGCGGAGGGGGCGGCGGGGTTTCGTGCGCGACGCTGTGGCGGGGAGCGTGGACTGGGCGGCGAAAATGCCCGCGGTTCTGCTGGCGGCGGGGAAGACCAACGCGATCGTGATGCTCTTGATCGGGGCGAGCCAGGCGATGGGGTGGTTCCTGAACTTCGAGCAGATCCCGCAGGAGATCAGCGCCGGGCTGCTCGGGTTGAGTCAGAACCCGATCGTGCTGCTGCTGATCATCAACCTCGTGCTGCTGGCGGTGGGGACCTTTCTCGACATGACGCCGGCGGTGCTGATCTTCACGCCGATCTTCCTGCCCGTCGCGGTGGGGCTCGGGATGGACCCGGTGCACTTCGGGATCGTGATCATCGCGAACCTGTGCATCGGGCTGTGCACGCCCCCGGTGGGGACGTGTCTCTTCCTTGGGTGCTCGGTGGGGGGGACGACCATCGCGAAGGTGACGAGGCACATGTTGCCCTTCTACGGGGCGATGGTCGTCGCGCTGGTGCTGATCACCTATGTGCCCTGGATCAGCATGGCGCTGCCGCGGGCGCTGGGGCTGGGCTGAATGGAGGATGGGCGGGGCGTGGACCGCCCCATTGGGGGCATTTTGCCCCAATAACGGATAAAGTACTCTACTTATCGCGAAAGCGGACTAAAATATGGGGTACTCAAGACCTTGAAGCCCTTGACCACGAGCTGAAAGGAGGACCTTGTGACCGTCCTTGCCCCTGACAATCTGAGCGTCCCGAGCGTCGTGAACAACCCCGAGCTGATCGAGTGGGTGGAGCAGATGGCCGGGCTCCTGAAGCCCGACGCGATCCATTGGTGCGATGGCTCGCAGGATGAGTACGACCGTCTGTGCGAAGAGATGGTGGAGGGCGGGACCTTCATCAGGTTGAACGCGAAGAAGCGTCCCGGGTGTTACCTCGCGCGGAGCCATCCGTCGGACGTGGCGCGGGTGGAGGACCGGACGTACATCTGTTCGATCGCGAAGGCGGACGCGGGGCCGACGAACAACTGGATGGCCCCGAAGGAGATGAAGGCGATCCTCGCGGACAAGTTCGACGGGGCGATGCAGGGGCGGACCCTGTACGTGATCCCGTTCTCGATGGGCCCGGTCGGGTCGCCGATCAGCCAGATCGGGATCCAGATCACCGACTCGCCCTATGTTGTCGCGAACATGCGGATCATGACGCGGATGGGGACGCGGGTGCTCGAGGCGCTGGGCGGGGGCGAGTTCATCAGGTGCCTGCACTCGGTGGGCATGCCTCTTGGGCCGGGCGTGGAGGATGTGGCCTGGCCCTGCAGCCCGGACCCGAAGAACAAGTACATCGTGCACTTCCCCGAGGAGCGGTCGATCTGGAGCTACGGGTCGGGCTACGGGGGGAACGCTCTCCTCGGCAAGAAGTGCCTGGCGCTGCGGATCGCCTCGGTGATGGCGCGTGACGAGGGGTGGCTCGCGGAGCACATGCTGATCACCGGCGTGAAAAGCCCGGCGGGCGAGAAGACCTACGTCGCGGCGGCCTTCCCGAGCGCCTGCGGCAAGACGAACTTCGCGATGATGATCCCGCCCGAGGCCATGCGGGACGAGGGCTGGGAGGTGACCTGCGTCGGGGACGACATCGCCTGGATCAAGCCGAACGAGGACGGGCAGATCTACGCGATCAACCCGGAGGCGGGCTTCTTCGGGGTCGCGCCGGGCACGAACTACAAGACGAACCCGAACGCGATGATCTCGATCGAGAGCAACACGATCTTCACCAACGTCGCGCTGACCGACGACTACGACGTTTGGTGGGAGGGCATGGACGGCGAGCCCCCCGCGCACGCGATCGACTGGAAGGGCGACGAGTGGACCCCCGCGAGCGAGGAGAAGGCGGCGCACCCGAACTCGCGGTTCACGGCGCCGCTCTCGCAGTGCCCCTGCGCCGACCCCGCCTACGAGGACCCGAACGGCGTGCCGATCTCGGCCTTCATCTTCGGCGGGCGCCGCAGCACGACGGTGCCCCTGGTGTACCAGGCCTTCAACTGGTCGTTCGGGGTGTACACCGCGGCGACGATGGGCTCGGAGATGACCGCGGCGGCGTTCGGCAACATCGGCAAGGTGCGCCGTGACCCGCTCGCGATGCTGCCCTTCATCGGGTACCACATGGGCGAGTACCTGAGCCACTGGCTCGACTTCGGGCGGCACATCCCCAACCCGCCCCGCATCTTCAACGTGAACTGGTTCCGCAAGGACGAGGCCGGCAAGTTCATCTGGCCGGGGTTCGGCGAGAACATGCGGGTGCTGAAGTGGATCGTGGACCGCGTGCACGGTCGTGCCGCGAGCACGGAGAGCCCGCTCGGGTGGATGCCCCAGTACGGGGACATCGATTGGACGGGCCTCGACTTCCCCCGCGAGCGGTTCGACGAGCTGATGAGCGTCGACCGCCAGGAGTGGCTCAGGGAGATGGCGTCGCACGACGAGCTGTTCTTCACGCTGTATGACCGGCTTCCCAAGGAGCTGACCTTCATCCGCGAGCTCCTGGTGAGCGGGCTGTGGCGCTCACCCGAGCACTGGGAGATGAAGGCGAACATTGTGCAATGACGCGAGGCGGCTTCGGCCGCGCGAGCACGGACGCCATGAAGGTCCCCGGGCGAACGATCGCCCGGGGGCCTTCGTTTTTGCGTGAAGGTGTGCGGGCTGCGCGGGTGCGCGGGTGGGGCGGGTGGGGCTTCGGGCGTGAAGGCGTGCCGGTTGTGTGAGCGGATGACGGGCGTTATCGCTCATGGATCCGGGCGTACGCCACGCCACGCGGGGTTGAGCGCCGCGGCTCGACGGTTGGGACGGGCGTTCCCCCCAACTGGGGCGGGTCGCTTGACGCTCCGGGTCTGGATCGTACCTTCGACCCTGGTGCCGCGATCGCGGTGCCTTAGGGGCCCGGCTTGTTGCTGGAGGCCCCTCCAAATAGAGACAGGTCTGTGTTCGTCGTCTTCCCGCGTTGGTCTCCGGTTCTTCCGGAGATTGCGGGGGTGTCTCTCTGGAGGGTTCCTTTATGCAGCGCACGCGACTCAATGCCCCTGCTGTTCTCGCCCTTCTCGCGGCGGGTTCGGCGACGGCGTTCGCGGATCAGCTTCATGTGCCCGGGGAGTTCCCGACGATTCAGGGCGCGATCGATGCGGCGCAGGCGGCCGACGAGGTCGTGGTGGCGCCGGGCGAGTATTTCGGTTCCCTGATCATCGACAAGGCCATCACCGTCCGCAGCAGCGACGGGCCCGGGGCGACTGTTCTGAACGGGAACGGGGACGCGCCGGTCGTCATCCTGATCGGCAGCGGCAGCGGGGGGGGTGTTCTCGAGGGGTTCACGGTGACCGGCGGCGTCGGTCACAACGGGGGCGGGCTCTTTCTCTCGGGCGATGTCGCGGCGATCGACTGCGTGGTGACGGGGA
>DAIQNV010000024.1:8995-38986 GCA_036788215.1 Phycisphaerales bacterium
GGCGGGCTCTTTCTCTCGGGCGATGTCGCGGCGATCGACTGCGTGGTGACGGGGAACTCCGCGGAGCGGGGGGGCGGGGCGTTCCTGGTGGGGTCGCCGGTCTTGAGCGGGGTGGTCTTCGAGGGCAACGATGCGCGGTGGGGCGGGGCGGTCTACTCGGCCCCGGGGGCGGGCGGGCTGATCGACAACTGCTCGTTCTCGAACAATGAGGCCGACTATGGCGGCGCGGTCTTCCTCGCTCCGCCCGCGAATACGCAGGAGATGCTGGTGGTGAGCTCGAGCCGGTTCGAGGCGAACTCGGCGATCGAGGGCGGTGGGCTGTACAGCGTGATGGCCTCGTTCGACATCACGGACACGGATTTCATTGACAACTCCGCCTCGGGCAGCGGTGGGGGGGCCCGGCTCGTCGAGGCGACGATGTCGACCTTCGACGGGACGACCTTTGAGGGGAACGACGCGGGGCTGAACGGCGGCGCTGCTTCGGTGGTCGGTGAGAGCGAGCTCGTCGTTCTCGGGTCGGAGATCGTCCGCAATGACGCGGCGACCTTCGGTGGCGGGCTCGAGGTGTGCAGCACCTCATCGCTGAGCGTCGGGTCGAGTGCGCTGTGGGGCAACACCCCCGCAGCGATCGAGGGCGACTGGGCGGACCTGGGCGACAACAACTTCTCGGCTCCGCCCCTGTGCGCTGCGGACCTCGCGGCGCCCTTCGGGATGCTGACGAGCGCCGACATCATGCAGTTCCTGGCGCTGTACCGGGCGCGGGATCTCAGTGTCGACTTCGCGGCGCCCTACGGGCAGCTGACCTTCGCGGACATGATGGAGTTCGTGCGGATGTACCGGTCGGGCTGTGCGAACTGATCCGGCAGGCTGAGCCGGGGCCAAACGAAAGCGAGCCCGCCGGATCGGCGGGCTCGCATCGTTTTTGGAGTTTGGATCGTGGTGAAGCGATCGTCGAGTATCAGCCAACGGTGCGGCGACGGCGGGTGCCGACCGCGAGGAGGCCCAGGCCCGCCATGGCGGAGGCGCCGGGGAGGGGGATCATGATGAGCATGTCCTGGTTGCCCCAGGGGTTGGCGCCGGTGCCGCTGCCGAGGTTGAGGACGCGGACATTGCCAAGGCCGGTCCAAGACCCGCTGTCAACGGCCCCATCGGCGAAGAGAATGAAGGTGCTCGCGGTGTTCAGAAGGTCGGTCTGCTCGCTGGCGCTCAGCCCCTGTAGATAGATGTTCGCGACAGTGAAGCCGCTCATGCCGAAGCTGCCGAGGTTCTCCTCAAAGTGCCAGATGGCCAACTGCATCGCCCGCTGGTCGATCTCCTGGGCGAAATCGGCACCGGAGAAGTCGCCGGTGCTCGCCAGCTTGAACTGGGTGAACAGGTAGGCGGTCTCGCTCTGGAGGGCGGGCACATCGCCGCCCTGGATCGCCACGGTGTTCACCTGACCGGCCAGGGTGGTGCCGACCCCGGGCGTGTTCTCGCGGAGTTCGACACAGAAGGTCTTCAGGGTGTTTCCGCCGTTGTCGCCGAACCCGGCGAGGCCGCCGCCCAGGGTCCAGTTGAACGCGCCGCCGCGGTTCTGGTCCAGGTCGAACGGGAAGTCCTGGCCGGTGTACGTGGCTGTACCCGTCTGCGCCATCGCCGCTCCGGCGATCGCTGCGACCGCGATCGCGGTCATGCTCTTCAACATCTCTAGTCTCCTTGAAACATCTGCGTGGTTGTGCGCACTACCACTGCAGGGGCAGCCCCAAGCGGCCCGTGCAGAACAGAACGAGGGTGGGTTCGACCTCTCACCTTGCCGAAATACCCCAAGTCAACACCAGGATACCTCACACTCGCAGGGGGTTCAACGCCCTAACTGAAGTGGACTCATGGTCCGATTACCTCAAGGCGTCTCCACTCGTCGCAAGTGCTTGACTGACAAGGCATAAGGGCACTACTAGGGAAGTGGGAGGATTCTCATTGAGAATTCGGCAAAGAGCGCGAACGGGCCCTTCGGAGGCCCCGTTCGTGGGAGGAATCGGTTGGGGTACTTGGCAGATCGGGGTGGGCGCAAAAAAACCGCCCGCAGAGGCGGGCGGTTGGGGGTGTTTGCGGAGCGTGCCGCGGGCGGATCAGCCGATCGCGCGACGGCGACGGGCACCGACGGCGAGGAGGCCCAGGCCGGCCATGGCAGTGGCGCCGGGGAGGGGGATCAGGACGAGGATGTCCTGAGCGGCTTGGCCGTTCAGCGTGAACATGTTGAGGACGCGGACGCGCGAGCCCAGGGTGAGGGCGAGCGTGTCGGAAAGCGTCACGTAGTCCGCCGCGAGGTCACGGACCGCCTGGCTGTTGTTGAAGGCATTGACGTCGCTGATCTCTTCCTCGATGAACCAGATCGCGAGCTGGAGCGCCGCCGCCGTCTGGCGACGGTCCAGGCCGACACCGTCGTTGTCGTAGTTGTAGTCGGCCAGCGAGCCGTTCACGAAGGCCTCGTACAGGGCCGCCGTCCGGCTGTCCAGCGGATCGGGGTTGCCGCCGCCGACGCCGCCGTTGATGGCCGCGGTATTCACGTTGTAGTTGTAGGTCTGGCCCACAGCGAGGTTCTCGTTGAGCTCGATGCAGAAGCTGATGAAGCTCCCGCTGAGGTCGCCGCTCTGGAACGACATCTGGAACTCGCCGCCACCGTTCGCACCGCCGAACGGGCTGAGGCTGTCGAAGCGGACCTGACCGGTCTGCGCCGCCGCCATACCCGTTGCCGCCATGAGGGCGGCCACTGCAATCATTCTCTTCATTTCAGACTCCCTACTCACGATTCGGCTCTGTGTCCAGAGCCATGACTCGGCCCCGCACCGAACGGGGTCCTGACCAACAAAGGATCGTGGGTAACGAGACTCTCCTCGTACAACCCCTCCAGATCCTCACTCCGATACGACGGTAACCCGCGAGCGGATGAGGATCAATCAGAACCCGCACCGACATCATTCCGAATCCCTAGCCAAAACACGGGGATCGACGCGTAAAGCATTGGCGGACAATGAGATACGAATCAACTAGGGATTCGGACGCGTTTGTATCAGGATTCGGTCAAGGGCCTTGCCCGGGAGGCTTCGACATGGTTATCGGGTTTCGATGACCATGGATCCGCATGCCCTTGTCGGATCTCGGGTTGTCTGGCGGTCGGCGGGTCGGGTCGGGTGAGGAGGGGGCGCAAAGAAAGCGCCCGCCGAGGGGCGGGCGCTTTTGTGCGTGATGGGTTCCCGGGGAACCGACTCAGGCGGTGACGCGACGGCGACGGCTGCCGACCGCGAGGAGGCCCAGGCCCGCCATGGCGGAGGCGCCGGGGAGCGGGATCATGACCAGGAGGTCCTGGGCGTGGCCGCCGTTCATGGTCCACATGTTGAGGACGCGGACCTTGGAGCCCAGGCCCTGCTGGGCGAGCTGGACGGAGAGGGTGTCGACGTAGAAGTTGGCGAGGGCGCGGACGCGGGCGTCGCCATCGGTGCCCTCGATCGAGCGCTCGTCCTCGATCTCCCAGATCGCGGCCTGGAGGGCGGCGGCGGTGAGCCTGCGGTCCATGTTGGCGGAGAGGCCTCCGTCGCCGGAGTTGTCGTAGTCGTAGTTGGCGAGGGTGCCCATGGCGAAGGCCTGGTAGAGGGCCGCGGTGCGGGCATCGAGGGGGTCGGGGTTGCCGCCACCGACGCCGCCCATGATGGCTTCGGTGTTGATGTCGTACTTGTAGGTCTGGCCGACCGCGATGTTCTCGTTGAGCTCGATGCAGAAGGTGATGAAGCTTCCGCTGAGGGCGCCCGACTGGAACGACATGTTGAACTCGCCGCCACCGTTGCGGCCGCCGTACGGGTTGAGGCTGTCGAAGCGGACGGTGCCGTCCTGGCCGACCTGGGCCATGGCCGAACCGGCCATAAGGGCGATGACGCTGGCGGTGATCACATTCTTCATTTCTCTCACTCCTCCTCGGGGGGGGCGCACGGATAGCCCGGCGCATCTCGACGCTCTGCTGTAACGGACCACTCTTTCGAGAGGGTCAGACTGCTCCCGGCAGCCATGCGGAGAGTACCCCGCAGAGTTGCCCCCTGCAATTGGGTGTCGCGCAAATCACTGAAATGAATGCAGTTACGGCGACGGGGCTGTGTTTATGCGGACGAAGCGTGCGGGCTGGTCAGTCGAGCCGGCTGCTGAGGTCCGCGTAACGGATGCGGAGGGTGGCGACCAGCGCCTCTGGATCGCGGATGCGCACCAGGAGTGCGGTGGCGTCCGCGGCGCGGCCTGCGTCCGCCTCGAGCTCGGCGAGGGCGAGGAGGGCCTCGGGGTCCTGCGGCGCGTCGGCAAGCGCGGCCTCGAGGGTGCGGCGTGCGTCCGCGGTGGCTCCGGTGGAGGCCTGGGCCAGGGCGAGGCGGACGCGAAGGGGGATGAGGGACGCCTGGGCGTCGGGGCGATCGCGGAGGCGCTCGATGCCTCGCTGCGCGAGTTCGATGGCTTCGGGTGCGGTTGAGGGCTGGTGAGCGAGGACCTCCGAGAGTCGAAGGAGGGGTGCAGAATCGTTCGGGAACTGGGCGAGGAGGGCTCGGTAGTCCTGTTCCGCTTCCTGGGCCCGGCCCGCGAGGCGCTGGGCCTCGGCGCGGAGCCAGGTGGCGGCGGGGGTCTGGGCCGACTCGTCCACCGCCTGGAGGTAGGTCAGGGCGCGCTCCGCGTCGGCGGGTTCGCCACTGAACTCGGCGAGCGAGACCCAGGCGCCGGCGGCCTGGAGCGGGGGGATGCTGTCGGAGGCTTCCTGGAGCCAGGCGCGGCGGGTGGCGAGCTCGGTCGTGGGGAGCGCACCGGCGGCCTGCGCGAGGACCTGGAGCCAGGCGGGTGAGGGGCGGAGGTTTCGGGCGATCTCGTACGCCCTCGTGGTGTCGCCCACGCCGGCGAGGGCGGTGACGTAGGCGACGAGGCCCTCGGTCGGGCTGCTGCGGGATTCGGCGATGACGCGGGCCTGGTGGGAGACCATCTGGTTGAGCGCGGAGCGGAAGTCACGCTTGGAGAGTTGCAGCTGCGCGATGATGAGGTCCGCGTCGTAGGTGTCGGGGCGGGAGAGCTCGACCAGTTCTCGCGCGACGCTGATCGCGTCGTCGGTCCGGCCCGCGCCCTGGAGCAGCCTGACGAGTTCGCGGCGCGGCAGCGGGTTGGTGGGCAGGGCCAGTGCGGCGGCCTGCTCGGTCCGGATGGCGCCGGCGAGGTCGCCGGTTTCCTTCTGGACCGTCGACCGGAGCCGGTAGGCGGGATAGATGCCCGGGTGCTCGGCGGAGAATCGCTCGAGACGAAGGAGCAGTTCGGTGTCGCTGATCTCGGCGATGGCGTGGCTGCCGGCGAGCGCGGCGAGTTCGAGTTGCGGTGCTCCCGTCGCGTCCGCGAGGGAGGAGGCGACGAGCTGCGAGAAGGTCCGCGTGACGGCTTCGGCGCCGAAGACAGCGAGCTCCGGGGCGTTCGGGAAGGCGCTGCCGGCCTCGGCGATCAGTTGCTGGGCGGTGTCGAGCTGGCCCGCGCCGAAGGCGGCCTGGATCGCCCGGACCCATGTGTCGGGCTCGTCCGATTCGCGTGCGATCTCGGTGAGGAGGGGCAGCGCGAGGTCCGGTCGGCGCTGGTCGCTGTAGAAGCCAGCGGTGACGGTCCTGCGGTCGCCCAGTTCGGAGGACTCGGGGAGGCCGGCGAGGGTCTCGCCGACGCCGTCGAAGTCGCGCATGATGGCGTAGATGTTGGCGAGCCGGAGACGATCGTCGGCTGTCAACGGGGCGTCGTCCGGCAGGTCTTCGATGACGCGGCGGGCGGAGCCGAAGTCTCCGCTGCTGGCCTGGAGCTGGGCGAGCACGAGGCGAGAGCCGGGCTCGCCGTTCGTGGCGAACCACTGCTGGTCGTCCACCGCGTCGCCGAAGCGTCGGACGCGGGCGAGCAGTTCGACGCGGTCGGCCCGGGCCTGGGGGGGCAGGCTGCTGATATCGAGGAATCGGTTGAGCACCTCGTTCGCCTCGCGGTTGCGACCGTATTCGAGGAGCATCTCTACGTAGGGGCGGAAGGCGAAGGCTCGCCCGCCCGACCCGACGGCCCTGTCGAAGAACGCGGCGGCCTGCGTGACCTGCGTCGAGACATCGGCGGCGTTGCCGGACTCGCGCCGACGCTCGGCGATGGTCTGGAACGTCTGGGCGGCGAGGACGAGGGTGTCGAAGTCGTCCGGCGTCTGGCGGAGGACGTCCGCGAGGTCCAGCGCGACCTTGGAGAGCTCCTCGTCGGTGGGGTCGTCGGCGAGCGTGACGCGGGCGTTGAAGACCCGCCAGGTGAGGCTCGTCTCGCCGGACGACTGCCGGAGGCGGGCCACCGCGGCCTTGACGAGCTCGAGATCGCGCCACGCGTTCGCGGAGGAGAGGACGCCGACCTGCGCGATGGCGGTGTCCTTGAAGTCATCGGAGAGCGCCCACATGGCCTCGAGGGCGGCTCTCGCGTCGAACTGGTCGAGCAATCGGACGAGCGCGAGCCGCCATTCGATGACGGCGCTCTCGCTCTGGCCGGCGATGTGTTCCTCGATGAAGCCCCGGGCCTCGTCGAGCCTACCGGCCTGCGCCATGATGCGGGCCCGGGCGAGCGAGAGGGTGATGTCGGGCGCGTCGGGCTGGGCTGCCTTGAGGACGTCGAGCGCCAGGTCCGTGTCGAGGGTGCGGAGCGTGCCGGCGAGGGCGATGGCGCCGTTGGGGTCTGGGCGTCCCCCCTCGGCCAGGAGCGTGCGGACTTCTTCGAGCCCGGGTTCGGTTCGGCCCGCGAGCAGCAGTGCGTGGGCGAGTCGGACGCGGATCACGGGGTTCCCGGGCTCGGTCTCGAGCGCACGCCCGAGCGCGTCGGTGAGGGCGAGGGCGGTCCGGGGGTCGGGCTGCTGGGCAAGGTCGCGGAGGCGGCCGTCGAAGCGGGGCTGGGCGGTCGACTGCTGGTTCCTCATGCGGTTAAAGGCGAGCCGGCTCTCATCGCTTCGTCCGAGCCGGGCGAGGGTGTCGCCCAAGGCGTTCCACGCGCGGTCCCGTGAAATCGTGCCGGACTCGGCGGCGTTCTGGAACTCGACGGCGGCGGACCGGAGGTCACCGATTCGTCTGTAGGTGATCCCCCTGAAGTACATGACGACCGCGTTGAGATCGGTGTCTTCGGTGGTCACACCCTGCAGAACGCGCAGCGCCGTCTCGTTCGTTCCGCTTTCGATCGCGTCGGCAGCGGCGATGATGGCCTGCCATACCGCGGCGTCGCCTGTCGCGCCCTGGGCGTCGCCGATGGCAGCGGGCGGTGCCTCGGGGTTTTCGGCCCGCCCCGTGACCAGACGCAGCCAGCCGCGGGTGGCGGGGTCGTCGACGCGTGCTTCGTCGCGAACCCTTTCGGCGTACGCGGCGGCGGCCTCGGGGCGATCGGCCCACCACGAATGCTCGACCGCTTCGAGCGCGAGAGCGGCGCCGATGGCGGGGTTCTCGAGCGACCTCCTGAGGAGATCGTCGGCGAGGGCGATCAATGGCTCGGAGGCTTGCTCGGGCGGCGGCGTTGAGTCACTGCTCTCGCCCCGGCGAACGCGAACGACCGCGGCCTGCAGGTCGGGGAGCAACTCGAAGGCGATGGTGGCGACGCCCTCTGCGGTCAGCGGGTCGGCGCTGGCGGCCCGCTTCGCGAACTCCACAGCGGTATCGAGGAGCGTGCTCTCGGCGGTCGGGTCCGTTCGCCAGAGGTCGTACTCCATGTTCGATCGCCAGGCGAGGTAGTTCTGGTTGTCGTTGAACCGGTCGTCGAGCGAGCGGACATACTCGGCCTGATCCGCGACGGGCCGGCCCGTCGCGGCGAGGACCTGCGTGTAGATGAAGTGCGAGGCCAGGCGGTCCCCGTGGCTCTCGGCGAGCCGGCCGGCGGATTCGATCGCTTCCTCGGGACGGTTGAGGTTGATGAGCGCGACTGTGCGTGCGGTGAGGGCGGTCTCGTTGGACGGGTCGAGGGCGAGGATGGCGCTCGCGATGTCGTTGGTTTCCGTGAAGAACTGCACCGCGAGGTAGAGCTCGAGAAGCTTGATCTTCGCGTCCACGTTGGCCGGCTCGAGTTCGACCGCGGCCCTCAGGGCGGCGATGGCCCGGGGGATGTGGCCGCCGTTGGGCATGGGGACGGTCTGTCGGCTGTCGGCGTAGGCGATCAGGGTCTCTGGATCGTCCTTGACGCGCCCGATGTACTTGGAGAGGAACGGGAGAGCGGCCTCGCGTTCGCCGGCGTTGTAGAGAGCCATGCCCTGCTCGCGGGCGCGGGCGATGTCTCTTTCGTTCATGTTCCGGCGGACGAGCAGGGCGCCGCCGACCGCGCCCGCCCCGATCGCGAGAAGAAGCACAAGAATGATGAGCCTGCGGATGCCTCGCTTGGTCATGAACTGGCCTCAGGTCTTGAGTATGTACCGTACGGTATCGATGATGATGCGCAGGTCTCCGATGAAGGACTGGTGCTGCACATACTCGAGGTCGTAGCGTATCCACTCCTGGAAGTCGGTCTGGGGCTCCCGCGTGCGGCTGACCTGCCAGAGCCCGGTGACGCCCGGGCGGACGCTGAGCCTGGCCTCGCGCCAGGCGGGGCAGTATTGATTTTCCTTGTCCGGGCTCGGGCGGGGGCCCACGACGCTCATGTGCCCGGCGAGCACGTTCAGGAACTGCGGGAGCTCGTCGAGCTGGTATTTCCTAAGAATTCTGCCCACTTTTGTGACGCGCGGGTCGTTTTCCATGAAGAACTGCGGCCCGTCCGCGGCGTTCTGGGCCATGAGCTCGGCCTTAATCTTCTCCGCGTCGCGTCTCATGGTGCGGAACTTGAGGCAGGGGAATTCCTTGCCCCCGAGGGTCTGCCTGCGGTGGGCGAAGAAGAACGGGCGTCCATCCTCGATGACGATCGCGATCATGATCGGAACATACACCGGGATGGTCAGGATCAGGAGCATGAGGCTGAAAAGGACATCGAAGGTGCGCTTGAGCGCGCGGTAGCCGAACCCCCGGGCGGTGAGGCTGGGCATGGACCAGTGGGCGGAGCGGACGAGGACCCAGTCGATGTCGTGGTCGGCGGTTTCGGTCCGGAGCGTGGTGTTGAGATCGGGCAGGATGACCGGCCCGGCGACCACCGTGCCCGGGCCCACGCTTTGGCCCGCGCCGAGCCAGGCGGGGCCCACGACCCTCGCCCGGGCGTCGACCTCCGCGGTTTCGTGGGCCCAGACGCCCGGTTGAAACTCGTAGAGGTCGGCCAGGACCGCGTTGGGATTGGTCCAGGTGGGCAGGGCCCCGGCGAGCCAGCGGTGGACCTCGGCGGGGCTGCTCGCGTCGTAGCTCTCGCCCTCCACCGCGAGCGATTCGAGATCGGTTCGCGACACCGCGGCGCGGAGGGCGGTCGTCGCTGCGGAGGTCGATGGCGCATCGCCCCATCGCTGGGCGAGGTTCGCGTCGGCGGTGATCCAGGCTCGCTCGCTCCGCTGGACCGGTCGGCGGTAGGTCCGGCGGAACTTGACGCCTTCGGCGCTGGCGTCGACGTGCTCGTGGTAGTCGGTCGGATCGCGCACGACGACGCGGAGCCGGAGCAGGCGGGGGCTCGACCAGTGCAGCCTCTTCAGGATGACCCGCACAGGGAGGTGGACGAGCTGGTGCGTCGGGAGCAGGAGATAGAGGGCGGGGCCGTTGCGGGCGATGGGCGTGGCGCGGCCCGGGCGGGCGACCTGGATGCAGCGGGACGCCCAGTACAGGTCGTGGAGGCGCTCGAGTTCCACGCCCCAGATCCTCGGCGACTCGAAGGCCTCGGGGACGGGCGTCGCCGTCGCGAGCACTCCCGCTGCCTGGCCTTCGGCCTCGATCATCCGCGCTCCCCTTCGCCCAGGCGCGAGCCCTCGCTCGCCACCGGCATGGAGGGGAGCACAGTGCCGTTGCTGCGCAGGGAGGATCTTCGGCTGACGGAGGAGGCGGGGGCGAAGCTCTTGTGGAAGTCGACGCTGTGGGCCCGGTTGAAGATGATGCCGACGGGGGCGGAGTTCAGGTCGCGCAGGCGAGCGGTCGACATGCGGAGCAGGCGGGCCTCGAGGCCTCGCGAGACGACCAGCAGCATCTGGTCCACGACGGGGGTCATGGCTGCTGCCTCGATGCTGCCGAGAATCGGTCCGGTGTCCAGGAGGACGACATCGTATCGCTCGCGTGCCTCGCGCAGCAGTCGCTGGAGGAGGTGCCGGCAGAAGGCGTCGGAGGCGTTAGGGGCGTCCGACGAGGGCAGGATATCGAGGCCGGCTTCGCCGGAGGGGAGCACCAGTTCGCCCAGGCGTGTGTCCGGTCCCAGGTTCGCGACGCGGGGCGTGAGGTTGAGGCTGCGGGTGAGGCCCCGCCCGACGAGGTCTGAATCGACCAGCAGGACCCGCCTTTGCGTGAGGGCGAAGGAGCGGGCGAGGTGGTAGGAGATGGTGGTCTTGCCGTCGCCGCTCTGCGGGCTGGTGATGCCCATGACCAGGCTGCCCGGTCCGCTCCGGGCATCGAGCATGACCCTGATGAAGTGCAGGGACTCGCGGGCCGCCGGGTCGGTGTCGTCGGTCACATCCGGGAACTCGGGCACCATGCCCAGGAAGGCGATGTCCTTGGCGGTGGATGCGACGTCGTCGGCGACGCGGAGACGGGGCAGCAGGAGGCCGAAGCCCGCGACGAGCGCGACGCCCGCGCCCGCCCCGCCCATGAAGCCCATGCCGGCGAGCGGCACCCGGCGGTCGGTCGAGGGCTGCAGCGGGCGCTCGGGTTCCTGGGCGACGCGGATGCGGCCGATGATCTGTGACTGCTTCTCGACGCGGAGGCTCTCGAGGCGGCGTTCGGCGTCCTCGAAGCGCGAATTCGCTTCTTCGGCTTCCTGGCGCAGCGAGAGGATGTCGAGCCTGGTCCGCGCGATGCGGTCGATCTGGCGGGCCGCCTGCTGCCGCGACTCCTCGAGTTCGGCGATCCTCGATTGCAGAGCGGCGATTCTGTCGTCTGCCCTTGGGGGCGACTCGCCCGGTGCCGGCAGGTCGATTCCTGCGAGTTCCGCCTCCCTCGACGTGATGGCCGCATCCGTCGCCCTGATCTCCGCCTCGATGAGGCGGACCTCGCGGTGCTCGGGTGTCAGCGTCTGGAGCAGGATGTTGCGTTGCCGACCGAGACGGCGCCGGTCATCGACGAGCAGGGCGAGTTCCGGGTCCTCGGGTTGATCCCCGCTGACGATCGGTCCTTCGCCCGTCAGGCGTGCGAGTTCCCGGCGGACCCCTGTGAGCTCGACATCCAGATCGGCGAGCGATTCGAGTCGCTGCCTCTGGGCGGTCTGCAGGTCCTCGGTCTCGGCGACGCTGAGGGCCCTTTCGAGCGCCATGCGGTTCTTCTCGTCGCGTTCGCGGAGGTAATCGTTGCGGAGGCGTTCGAGTCTCTGCTCACGGTCGCCGAAGGTGGTGGCCTCGTACTCGCTGCGGATCGCGGTGTACGACCCGAGCACCGCCTTCGCGGCGATGCGGGCCACCTCCGGGTCGTTGTCGGTCACGCTGAGGAAGATCTGGTTTGATCGCGACGGCGTGCTGATCGCGAGGCTCTCGCGCATGCGGACGAGTCCGGCGGCGCCGGTGGGCCATCCGGTCTGGCGGAGGTCGGTGTTGCTCAGGGCATTGCTGAGCACGCGTTCGCTGGTGAGCGAGGTGGCCTGCTGGGCTACGAACGAGTCGAAGCCCGGCAGGTTCTCGTTGAGCTCGTTCTCGTAGAGCAGCGCCGGGAGGGTCGGCGCCGCCTCGAGAACGGCGCGGCTCGTGTAGTTCGGCGGGATGATGATGTACCCGACGATGGCGCCGGGGACCGCGAGCAGCACCGCGAGGATGCCGGCGAGGAGATAGCGCCCCCGCAGGGCGCGGTGGACGATGAGGAGCGGGTTCGGGCCGGGGGCCGGCTCTCCGAACATCTCCGCGTTGCGCGCATCCGAGACCGGTCCGAGGTCATTCATCGGTGGGTCCTTCCGCGACGGCGCGGAACACGCCCTCGACCAGCGAGAACGCTGTGCGCACGAGCTCGTCGCGCCGGGCTTCGGTGAGGCCCTGGGGCGTGATCACCTGCACCTGGGCGGCACCGAGGCGGGCCCGCGTGCGCACCCGACCGGCGGCCTGGATCAGGGTCAGGTCGGGGCCGAACGCGGGCCCCTCGTCGACGGGGATCGCGAAGAGGTTCGTGACGATCATCTCCACCGTCTCGATGTCGTTTGTCCGTGAGAACCGGTACGACCGGGCCAGCGCGTCGGTGATCGAAAGCCCCAGTTCGGCCTGGCCCCGCCCCGCGAGGGTCCAGCCGTGCGCCGGGTAGCAGATCGGGGGGTAGTGCCCGTCCATATCGCGGACGTCTCCGCAGTGGACGATCAGGAGTTCGAAGCTCTCGTTCGTCTGCGCGTTCGTGTAGCGGCGCTGGATGACGCGGTTCGGGCGGAGGAGCTCGACCGCCGCCGGGGTGGTCGGGATATCGACGCCGAGCCACGGACCGATCTGGTGGGGGACCGCGTCGATCTTCGCGGCCACTTTCTCCATGTAGGCGGTCGGCTCCGGGACGATCATGAACGGCCCCGTCCCACCCGCGATGAGCAGGGCGATGAGCAGGGCGGCGGTCGCCGAGGGCGTCAGCATCCAGAGGAACTTTCCACCGTGTGTCATGCCGCGACCTTTGCAACGGGGTAGGGATCGATCGGCACCTCGAGCCACCTGAGAATGGCGAGGCAGAGCCACAGCAGGCCCAGCGCGAGCCCGAGGACCGCCCATCCGCCGACGTCGTGCACGAAATCGGCCGCCTCCGGGCTGGCGTAGCCATAGGCGATCGTCGTGGGGATCAGGCGGACAATGTTCACGACCAGCGCAATCAGCGGGCTCAGAACGATGAGCATGACCCGCACCGAGGGCCGCATGGGCACCGAGAAGACGAACGCGAACGTGATCAGGGCCAGCGCGCTGACCATCCGCATTCCGTTGCACGCTTCGGCGACCGCCACCTGCTGCCCGTTGAGCTCAAGGAGGATCCCGTTGCGGATGATGTCGACGCCCGCGAGCTGGAATGTGTGCTCGGTGACGAACGCCGAAGCGTGCTGGAGGGGGATCGCGATGTCCTGGCGGAACCGGCCCGGCACCGGGAACAGGAAGAGCAGCGCGATGACGCTGGGCTTGAGAATGAAGAGCAGCCGGTGTCCGAGGACGCTCACCGCGGCGCCCAGCACGACGGTGAGGGCTCCGAAGTGCTGGAAGATGTCCGTCGCGGTCCGGAAGCCGGCCTCGATGAACGCCCAGCCCACGACGACGAGGAGGGGCCCCACCAACGAGGGGGAGGGTCGCCAGCGACGCAGCCGGCCCCGGCGGAGCATCGCCAGCCAGATCGCGACCGGCAGGGCGAGCAGGATGTGCGAGTCCTCGGGGTTGGTCCATGCCCGGAACCCGATCTCCCACCAGATCGCCCAGGTCGACGCGATCGCCAGCAGCACGAGCGCCGCGGCTGCGAGGCCGATCTGTACCCATGACTTCTGCTTCATGCGCTCTCTGTCCCGAAGCCCTTCAACTCTGCCCTCGGCTTCTATCGGTGCCTCCGAGCACCCGATCAAGCACCACCGCGTGGTCGCCGACGCTTGCTCCCGGCCCGATAACCGAACGCACGACGATAGCCCCGGTGCCCACCTTGGCCCCGGCTGCGACGACCGAGTGCGCCACGACCGCGTCTGCAGCGACCGTCGCGGAGCGGAAAATCAGTGATCCCCCGTAGTTGCGCCCGAACATGTGGTCGCCGTACCCGGCGATGACCTGCGCCCCGAGGCCCGAGGAGTCGTCGAATCGACCCAGGTGGGCGAGCGCGTCGAGGTACGAGACCCGAGTCCGGATGCGATACGACACTCCCCGCAGGACGCACCGCTGGACTCGAAATCCGCTCTTGACGGCGGTCGGAAGCCACTGCTCTTTGAGGTCGATGAACCCGATTCCGGGGAGCAGATCGATCGCGGCCGGATCCGTAGCGAGGGTTCCTGCGTAGGTGCCGTCCTCGCAGACTCCAAGGGTGATGGTCCCGGGCGCGTGCAGCTCGAGCAAGCGTTCGACCAGATTCGGGGGGGGTAATCGGCTGCCCTCCGCGACGACGACGACGCTTGGATCGGCGAGCGAGCGGGTGGCATCGCGGAGCGCGCCCGCGGGACCGCGGTACGGATCGGTGTCGTGCATCAGGCGAAAGGGTGAACTGTCTGCTGATAAAGCGGTTGCGTCGCTCGGCGTGGTCGCGAGCACGCATTCGTCAGCGGCGAGCCCATTCTCGGTAAAGGCTTTGAACCACGCCTCAGCAACTGTCGTATGTTCGCAAAATGGAAGGTATAAGAGGGGTGAGCCGACCTCCTGCGTGAGCGGTGGGGGGCGAACGCCGCCACTCAGAAGGACCGCGGCTGCTCCGCCGGTGCGTGCAGGGCGCGGTGGTGGGTGTTGTGGCGACGCCGCACCAGCCAGGTTCATGAGCCGACCCTCTACAGCCCTCGTCGTCGTGCGTTGTTGCCTGGGGCAATCCAACCGGCACCTCGGCCGGGGTACGAGAGTATCGGTCGATCGGTTCGCCGGCTTCCCCCCGACCCTGGAGACGGGTGTTCCGGCGACGCCCGGGCCCGTCGGGGCGGGCAACGGGGTGCGCGGGGCGTCGCCTGCGAGGTGTTTTCCGCTTGTCTGGATCTTCCTGCGAGCCCCGCTAGGGCCGGTCGATGCCGGCCCCGCCCGACGCGATCACGCCCGCGTACCACCGGCCGGAGTCCTTGATCGTCCGCTTCTGCGTGCGGAAGTCGACGTGGACGACGCCGAACCGCTGCTCGTAGCCGAAGGCCCACTCGAAGTTGTCGAGGAAGGACCAGCAGCAGTAGCCCCGGACGTCGACGCCCTCGCCCGCGGCGCGGCGCACCTGGCGGAGGTAGGACCGCAGGTAGTCGAGCCTCGGCGCATCGTGCACGCGCCCGTCTTCGGCGACGAAGTCCGACGAGGCCCGCCCGTTCTCGGTGATGAACATGGGCTTGTCGTACCGCTCGTGAAAGAACCGCAGCGCCCAGTAGATCGCCTCGGGGGTGATGGGCCAGCCCATGGTCGTCATGGGCGCGCCGATCTCGGGCTCGACCTCGACGGGCTCCCCGCCCGCGCCGGCCTTGACGCGGACGCCATGGTAGAGATTGAAGCCCAGGACATCGATCGGCTCTGCGATGATCTCCATGTCGCCGGGCTTCACCTCGGGCGATGCGTCGCCCAGCAGGCGGAGCATGTCCTCTGGGTATTCCCCGCGCAGCACGGGCTCGCTCCACCACGACCAGTTGAAGAGCTGCGCGACGCCCGCCTCGGTAACCGCTGCCTCGGTGCCGAAGGTGCGGCGACGGGCGGCCTCGATGTCCTCGGGCGACTCGGTGTCGGGGAAGCTCACCGAGCCGACGGGTGCCCAGCCGATCGAGGGCGTCAACTGCGCGTGCTCGCGGATCGTTCGGACCGAGTGCCCGTGTGCGAGCAGGACGCGGTGCGCCGCTCGCGTCACCTGGTCGAGGGGAAGGCGCACGCCGGGGGCGTGATAGCCCAGCTCGTGCCCGAGGCCGACGAAGCACTGGGGCTCGTTCAGCGTCAGCCAGTGCGAGACGCGGTCGCCCAGGCGCTTCGCGATCAGCTCGGTGTAGCGTGCGAACCAGGCCGGGCTGTCGTCATTGAGCCAGCCGCCCCGGTTGAAGAGGGCGGTCGGGTAGTCCCAGTGGAAGAGCGTCACCAGGGGGGTGATGCCCTTGTCGAGCAGGGCGTCCACGAGGCGCTCGTAGAACGCCATGCCCGCCTCGTTGACCGCGCCCTCACCCTGAGGGAGGACGCGGGGCCAGGAGATGGAGAATCGGTACGCGTTCACGCCCAGTTCCGCCAGCAGGCCGACATCTTCCTGCATGCGGCGGTAGTGGTCGCAGGCCACGTCGCCGGTCTCGCTCCGCTTCACGAAGCCCGGCCGACGGCAGCACATGTCCCACACCGAGTCTCCGCGACCGTCCGTGCGAGCCGCCCCCTCGATCTGGTACGCCGCGGTGGCGACACCCCACAGAAAGTCGTCGCGGAACATCCATCCCCTCCGAGTTCGTCCGGCTCCATCGTCCAGCGGCTTGCGGCCCGGAGGGTAGCCGACCCGCTGGTCCGCTGGGTCGACTCGCGGTCGGTGCTGCTTCAGGCTCCGGCGGAGCCCCGCAGTGCGGTCGCCTCGATCTCGATCAGCATCCGGGGGTCCTGCAGACCGGCCTCGAACATGGTCGCTGCGGGGCGGATCTCGCCCAGCCGGGCCCTCAGGACGGGCCAGCAGGCGGGGAAGAGCGAGGCATCGGGCAGGATGTAGTGCACCCGGACGAGGTCGGCGAGGGACGACCCGGCCTCGACGAGGGCCCCTTCGATGTTGTCGAGGCACTGGCGGGTCTGCGTTTCGATGTCTTCGGCGATGGTCATGACGGAATAGTCGAACCCGGTCGTCCCTGAGACCATGATCCAGTCCCCCGCGACCAGCGCCCGGGAGTACCCGATCTGCCTCTCGAACTCCGAACCCGACGAGATCAGCCGGCGTGAGTAGGTGCTCATGAGGTGAGAATACGGGCGCCCCTTTGCCCGCTCGGGCGGTGGGACGACGCCCGGGAAACAGATACCCTCTGGTTCCTAAGGGTCCCCGATGGCCCCCCCGACCCCGGTAGGGGCCCGCGAGACAACCGTTCGACACACACCACCACGAAGGACCACACGCCATGTCCACGATTCGATCCGTTGCTCTCGCTGCCACCCTCGCTCTGTCCGCCCCGGGCCTGCTCGCGGGGTCGGCCGGCGTTGCCGCGTCGGCGGAGACGGTCGCTTCCGTCGCGCGGAGTGACGGGCGCTTCTCCACCCCCCTGATCAGCCGCGATGTCTTCTTCGGCAACCCCGACCGGGCCAGCGTGCAGCTCAGCCCCGATGGCAAGCGGATCTCCTACCTCGCTCCGTTGAATGGTGTGCTCAACGTGTTCATCGGCGACCCCGCGGAGCCCCTCGAGGCGACCCCGATCACCTCGGACGATGACCGGGGCATCCGCCAGTACTTCTGGATGCCCGACAGCGTGCACATCGTGTACCTGCAGGACCGCGGGGGCGACGAGAACTGGCGGGCCTACTCGGTGAACACGAAAACGGGGGAGGAGCGCGACCTGACTCCGTTCGAGAATGTCGCGGCCCGCATCGAACATGTCTCCCCCGAGTTTCCGTCGGAGCTGGTCGTCTCGATCAACGACCGCAACCCCGCCCTGCACGATGTCTACCGCGTGGACGTGGCGAGCGGCGAGCGTCGCATGCTTTACGAGAACCCGAAGTTCGCCGGGTTCGTGATCGACGACAGCTTCGACATCCGCCTGGGCATGGAGATGACTTCCTCGGGCGATGTGGAGTACGTGACGATCGATGAGAAGACGGGTGCGACCGAGCCCTTCGAGTCCGTCCCCTTCGCGGACACCCAGACCACCAGCATCATCGGCTACAACCGCGACGGATCCAAGCTCTACTCGATCGACTCCCGGGGGCGGAACACCGCCGCGCTCATCGAGACCAACACGAAGACGGGGCGTGACCGGGTCGTCTACAGCAACCCGAAGGCCGATGTCTCGAGCGCGATGGTCGACCCGAAGACGGGCGAGATCGAGGCGGTCGCCTCCAACCACCTGAAGACCGAGTGGACCACGCTCGACCGGGACATCAAGCGCGACCTCGACGCCCTCCGCAAGGTCAACCCGGGCGAGATCAACGTGACCAGCCGCACGCTCGACGATGATCGGTGGATCGTCGCCTTCACCGACGACAACGGGCCCACGACCTTCTACCTGTACGAGCGGGACGGCAGGCAGGCCACGAAGCTCTTCACCAACCGTCCCGCCCTCGAGGGGCTCCCGCTCGCGGAGATGCACACCGCGGTCATCGAGGCACGCGACGGGCTGAGCCTCCCGTCGTACTTCACGCTGCCCGTGGGCACCGACCCCGACGGCGATGGCCGGCCCGACGAGGCGCTGCCCACCGTCCTCTTCGTCCACGGGGGCCCCTGGGCCCGCGACTCGTGGGGCTTCGACCCCTATCACCAGTGGCTCGCCAACCGGGGCTACGCGGTGCTCTCCGTCAACTTCCGCTCCTCGACCGGCTTCGGGAAGGACTTCGTCAACGCGGGCAACGGCGAGTGGGCCGACGCGATGCACACCGACCTTCTGGACGCGGTGAACTGGGCGGTCGAAGAGGGCATCACCGATGCCGACAAGGTCGGGATCATGGGAGGCTCCTATGGCGGGTACGCCGCCCTCGCGGGCCTGACCTACTCGCCCGACTTCTTCGCGTGCGGCGTCTCCATCGTCGGCCCCTCGAACCTCCAGACTCTGCTCGAGGCGATCCCGCCCTACTGGGAGCCGGTGGTCGAGATCTTCACCCGGCGCGTCGCGGACAACCGCACCCCGGAGGGGCGGCGCCAACTCCGCGACATGTCGCCCCTCACGCACGTCGACGAGATCAAGAAGCCCCTGCTCATCGGGCAGGGCGCCAACGACCCGCGCGTCAAGCAGCAGGAGAGCGACCAGATCGTCCAGGCGATGCAGCGCAAGAACCTGCCGGTCACCTATGTCCTCTTCCCCGACGAGGGTCACGGCTTCGCCAAGCCGGAGAACCGCAAGGCCTTCAACGCGGTCGCGGAGGTTTTCCTCGCTGCGCACCTCGACGGGCGGGCCGAGCCGGTGAGCGCCGCGATCGCGGAGTCGACCGCCCAGATCCTGAGCATGGGGGATATCGACCTGCCGGTCGAGGAGACCCCCTGGGAGGCTGCTGCGGCGCCGGAGACGCAAGCCGACGCTTCCGGTGCCATCCCCGAGGTCGCGTTCGAGGACCTCACCGAGGCCCAGCAGGCGATGGCTTCCCAGGCGGAGAGCCAGTTCGGCATGATCCCGCCCGAGATGTTCCCGCAGGTGGTCGCGCAGCTGGAGTTGCAGTTTGCCCGCCTGCCCGAGGACGAGAAGCCGGTGGTCGCCTACTTGCTGGGCAAGCTCCGCGAGCGGATGCCCTCCGACGACTGATCCCGAGCGATCAACTCGGTGGACACGCAGGCCGTGGGCCGGGGTTTCCTAGGGGAGCCGCGGCCCACGGCTGTCGTTTGGGCGGAGGTAGGCACGAATCCTCGCGAAAAGTGTGCTTCCCGATGCGGATATGCGATTATGCTACCGTACAGACTGAGGCATTCCCCTCAGGCTGGCGGCCGAACCGCACTCTCGGGCACGGCGCCGCTCGGAACCTTTGCGTCGAACGCATCGACCCCTGCGCAGAAAAGGAGCATCCGCAATGACCACGGCCCCCTCTCGCACCTCTGGCCATGAAAGCCCTTCCAGCGAGCGAAGCCCCTTCAAGTCCGTGTACGGCAACTTCATCAACGGGGAGTTCCGTCCCGCTGCTGACGGTCGGACGTTCACCAACACCTCCCCGGTGCACGGTCAGGCCCTGTGCGAGATCGCGCGGTCCGGCGCTGCGGACATCGAGGCGGCGCTCGACGCGGCGCACGCGGCGAAGGACGGGTGGGGGCGCAGGAGCACGACGGAGCGAGCGATCCTCCTGAACCGGATCGCGCAGGTCATGGAGGACAACCTCGACCTGCTCGCCCTGGCGGAGACGCTCGACAACGGCAAGCCCATCCGGGAGACCACCGCGGCGGACGTGCCGCTCGCGATCGACCACTTCCGCTACTTCGCCGGCTGCATCCGGGCCCAGGAGGGCTCGATGAGCCAGCTCGACGATGACACGGTGGCGTACCACTTCCACGAGCCCCTGGGCGTCGTGGGGCAGATCATCCCCTGGAACTTCCCTTTGCTGATGGCGGTCTGGAAGCTCGCTCCGGCGCTGGCTGCCGGCAACTGCGTCGTGCTGAAGCCTGCGGAGCAGACCCCGGCCTCGGTGCTGCTGCTCGCGGAACTGATCGCGGACATCCTGCCCAAGGGGGTGCTCAATATCGTCAACGGATTCGGCATCGAGGCGGGCAAGCCCCTGGCTTCGAGCGCGCGGGTCTCCAAGATCGCGTTCACGGGCGAGACCACCACGGGGCGGCTGATCATGCAGTACGCCAGCCAGAACCTCATCCCCGTGACGCTCGAACTCGGGGGCAAGAGCCCCAACATCTTCTTCGAGGACATCCTGGACGCGGACGATGCCTTCTTTGACAAGTGCCTCGAGGGCTTCGCGATGTTCGCCCTGAACCAGGGCGAGGTCTGCACCTGCCCGAGCCGGGCCCTGATCGCCGAGTCGATCTATGACCGCTTCATGGAGCGGGCGATCCCGCGCGTTGCCGCCATCGTGCAGGACGACCCGCGCAAGCCCGAGACCATGATCGGGGCGCAGGCGTCGAGCGAGCAGAAAGAGAAGATCCTGTCCTACCTCGACATCGCCCGCCAGGAGGGCGCCGAGGTTCTCACGGGCGGGGGCGAGGCCAAGCTCCCGGGAGAACTCGCGGGCGGGCACTACATCCAGCCCACGGTCCTCAAGGGGCACAACAAGATGCGCGTCTTCCAGGAGGAGATCTTCGGGCCGGTCGTCTCCGTCACCACCTTCAAGGATGCCGACGAGGCGCTCGAGATCGCCAATGACACGCTCTACGGGCTCGGTGCCGGCGTCTGGAGCCGTGACATCAACACCTGCTACCGCTTCGGACGCCAGATCCACGCGGGGCGCGTGTGGACGAACTGCTATCACCTGTACCCCGCACATGCCGCCTTCGGCGGGTACAAGCAGTCGGGCGTGGGGCGCGAGAACCACCTGATGATGCTGAACCACTACCAGCAGACCAAGAACATGCTCGTGAGCTACAACCCCAACAAGCTCGGTTTCTTCTAAAGCGCGATGCGCACACAGAACCACCGCCCCGGCCCGCCCACCGGCCCGCCGGGGCTTTCAGCCAGGAGCTCCCCCCGCATGCAGCCCCCGCCCCGTGTTGTTGCCACGCCCGAAGCCGAGGCCCTCATCCGGGAGATCCGCGTCGACCATCCGGAGATCCTCTTTCACCAGTCCGGCGGATGCTGCGACGGGTCGTCGCCCATGTGCTTCCCCGCTGCGGAGTTCATCGTCGGAGACACCGACGTCTGCCTCGGGGAGATCGTGGGCGTCCGCGTCTACATCAGTGGCCCCCAGTTCGAGGTGTGGCGGCACACCCAGATCATCCTGGATGTCGTCCCCGGCCGGGGCGGCATGTTCTCCCTCGACAACGGGCGGGAGAGGCGGTTCCTGACGCGGAGCCGGGCGTTCACGCCTGATGAGCTCGCGGCGCTCGCCGACGCCTGATCGTTTCGCCGAACTCCAGTGAGGCCAACGCCTTCCGGCCATCCCTCGACCCTTTCGCGAGGGCGCGGGCCCGGGCGGGCTTCTTTCGGGGGCCGGTCTTTTGTACCATCGGTCTGAAAGAACCCGAACCTCCCGGGGTATCCGCCGGTACAGATTCCCAAGAGTCGGGCACCGCCGGAGTCGCTCAGAACCGGAGACCCCCGCATGACAGAAGTTTTCAGATCGAAGGCCACGCCCGTTCCGGGCTGGCCGGCTCTCCGAAACCGGATCGTCCTCGCCCTCGCGACGCGCGAACTCGCGGTCGCTGCGGCGGTCGTGGCGTTCGCGGTCGGGCTGGCGGTGCTCGTCGCCCGGGCCGGTGTCGGGGTCGACCTGAGCGTGCCCCTCGTCGCCATCGCGTCGGCGGTGGGGGTGCTCGCGCTCGCCACGGTCCGGACGATCGCGCAGTGGCCTTCGCAAGAGGGCGTCCTGGCGCTCGCGGATGCGCGCCTGGTCGCGGGCGGCGCGATTATGCATGGCGTCGAGTCTGGCGAGCCCGGTTCGGTCCCCGATCTCGGGCCCCTCCGCGTCCGCTCCGCGTCGCGACGCACGCTGACCGCGCTTGGCGGGGGCCTCGCCTTTCTCGCCATCGCGGCCCTGGCGCCAAAGCCCGGGCTGATTGCCGGGCCGGTGCCCATCGCGATCGATCGCAATCTCGAGGACATCGAGCAGGATGCCGACGCCCTCGCTGAGGCGGACGCCATCAGCGAAGAGGAACGCAGTCAGTACGACGCCGCGATACGCGAGGTCGCGGAGCGGGCCGACGCCCGGCGTCCCGGCGAGACCTGGGAAGCGCTCGACCGCCTCGCGGAGCAGATCGCCCGCGACGCGCAGGAGGGGCTCGCGGAGGCTGCGGACAGCGCCGCTGGCGCGGGGGTTGCGGAGGCTTTGGCGGAGCACCTTGCGGGCGACGCCGGGCTGCTGCCCGAGGGCACGCTTGAGGCGATCGCGGGCGCCCTGCCCGAGCTGGCGGCTTCCCTCGACGGGAGCGCCCTGAGCCAGGAACTGCTCGAGAAACTCGCGCAGGCGAGCGACGCGAGCCTCTCGGAGGCCCAGCGTCGCGCCGCGGCGGAGCTCGCCCGGGAGCTCGCCGAACGCCTGGCGGAGGGCAAGTGCGAGGGGGCCTCGACGCTCGCGAACGCCCGGCTCGCCCGCCTCTCGGACGCGGCGCGGGTCAGCCAGGGCCGGAAGGCGGCCCGGGAGGCCCTGCTCCAGTACCTGAAGGAGTGCCAGGGGGCGGGGGAGTGCCTCTCGCCCGCGGCCCTCTACGCGATGTGCGCGAACCCCGGGAGCATCAACCGGGGTCCGGGAGCGACTCAGCTCGCGTTCGTTGACACCGCGACCGCGATCGACACCAGCGGGCTCGCCCCCGAGCGACTCGAGGGCGATCTCGACCCCGCTGGTTCCGCGCTCGCGGGGGTGGGGCGCACCGCCCAGCATGGCGAGACGGGCGAGGGCTCCGCTGGCGGCGCGATCGACCGGACCGTCGCGGGGCCGACCTATGCCAGCGATACCGTCGTCCTGCCCCGTCACCGTCGGGCGGTCCGCGCGTACTTCGAACGCGAGGGCAGGCCGAGCTCGGACGCACCCGCCCCGCCCGCCGGAGAGCCGAATGACCAGCCCTGAAGACCGGGTCGCCCCCGCGCTCGATCGACTCCTCGCGTCGCTCGGACAGACCCTGATCGGGCAGGACGAGCTGCACCGTCTCGTCGTCGCGGGTTTCCTGAGCCGGGGGCACATTCTTTTGGAGGGGATGCCCGGGCTGGGCAAGACCTCGCTGATCGCCGCCCTGGGCCGGCTCCTCGGGCTCTCGTTCGATCGCGTGCAGTTCACGCCCGACCTGATGCCGGGCGATGTGCTGGGCACGACCATCCTCGAGGAACGCGAGGACCGCTCGCGCGAGTTCGTCTTCCGCGAGGGGCCCATCTTCACCAACATCCTGCTGGCCGACGAGATCAACCGCGCCTCGCCCAAGACCCAGTCGGCGCTGCTCGAAGCGATGCAGGAACGCCGGGTGACCGTTTCGGGGCGGACGCGGCCGCTGCCTGATCCGTTCGTTGTGCTCGCATCGCAGAACCCGATTGAGCTCGAGGGCACCTACGCCCTGCCCGAGGCGCAGCTCGATCGCTTCTGCATGAAGCTCTTCGTCCAGCCGCCGAGCGCGGACGTGCTGGAGTCGATCATCCGCACCCGGCGCCACGGGAATCCCCCCGCGCACGAGCCGGTCGCGGACGAGGCGTCGCTCAGGGAGCTGTTTGCGGCGGTGGACGCGGTCGCGATCCCGCGTCCGGTCGCGTCCTACATCGCGAGGCTGACGCACGCGACGCATCCTCTGTCACCCGGAGCGACGCCCCTTGTCCGTCGCGCCGTGGCGCACGGCGCTTCGCCCCGCGCCGCGATCGCGTTCGCGGAGGTGGCCCGGGGGTTCGCGCTCGTGCAGGGGCGTCGCACCGTGGGCTTCGAGGACATCGCGGAGCTCGCCCCCGCGATCCTGCGGCACCGGCTCATCCTCTCGCACGAGGCCCGCTTCGACGCGATCACGCCCGACATGGTCGTCGCGGACCTCCTCGCGGAGGTGCAGAAGGTCCCCGCCGGGATGCCCCGCGGCATGGACCTCGTCGAGAGCGGGAAGTCCCCCCGTGGCTGATGCCGCCCTCGCAACGAGCCTCCGTGCCGTCTTTGTCGGGCTCGCGCTGCTGCTGGCCACGGTCGCGCGGGCGGGCGAGACCAGTTTCGGCGCCGTCACCGTCAGGATCGACGAGTCCCCCTCCAGCACGATCACGAATTCGGGCTACTTCGCCCTGCCGATCACCGTCCGGAACGACTCGGAGACCGACCATGAGGTCGGCATCATCCTCAGCGGGAATGATCAGTTTGACGCGGTGATCGCTCGGCGCATCGCGACCGCCCTGCGGGTGCCCGCCGGGACGAGTGTCCGGACCGCTCTGTATGTCCCGCCCGCCCTGCTCACCGCCACCGTCGCTCGGGTCACCATCGATGGCGTCCTCCAGCGCGAGGGCGTCGCCACCGGGGTCATCGCCCATCGCCCGATGCTCGACACCGGCTGGCGCGGGCGGTCGAACGCACCCTTTCTGGTGCTCGCCTCGAGGCGGGTGAACCCGGCGCTGCGCGATGCCTACGAGAACCACGCCTCGGGCAACGCGGGCTACGAGGGCTTCGAGATCACCCGGGCGGAGCGCGACACCCTGGAGTGGATCCCGGACTGGCTGGCCTACTCCCGCTACGCGATGGTCATGATCGACTCGGATGACTGGCTCGACGCGACGCCCGCTGTGCGTGAGGCGCTCGGCGCCTACGCCCGCACCGGAGGCGTGCTGCTGGTCCTGGGCATGGGGGTCACGCCCGCTGAGATCCCGGGTCGCGCCACCGCAGTCCCCGCGGACGCGGGCTTTGCCGCGACGGGCTTTGGCTACACGCGCGTCGCGGATGATTCCGAGGCCCGTGATTCCCGGGCGGAGGTGCTGCGCGTGATGCGGTCAGCGGTGCTCGCGAGGCCGGACAGCTTCGACCTTTCGGACGCGGAGCGGACGCTCCGGGCCACGCCCGAGCGCACGCTGCCGGTGGGGGGCATCCTCGGGCTGCTCTTTCTGACCGCGATCGTCATCGGGCCGGTCAACCTCATCGTCCTGGCGAGGGTGCGCCGGCGCGCCCTGCTGTTCCTGACGACGCCTGTCCTGGGCATCGGCTTTGCGGGCACGATCTTCGCGGTGGGGCTGCTGCACGACGGGGTCAGCGCCCGCGTCGTCTCGCGCTCGCTCACGGTCCTCGACCACACCCAGAACCGTGCGACGACCATCGCGCACTGGGGCGTCTACGCGCCCTTGCCCCCGGCGGGCGGGATCTCCATCGCCCCGGATACCGAGGTCACGCCGATCGGCCAGGCGTCCTGGGGCGAGGCGTCGGTCTCCTTTACCCTCGACCAGGGCCCGCGCCAGGTCTTCGGGGGTGACTTCGTGCGCTCGCGCGTCCCGGCGCACCTCATCCTGCGCAGGGACACCACCCGGCGCGAGCGCGTCGAGATCACCACCGAGGGGGACGCCCGCTTTGCCACGAACGGGCTGGGCGTCGACATCGACTGGCTGCTCCACACATCCCCGGGTGGTGGTCTCTACGCCGCGGAGAACATCCCGGCCGGCGGGCGCGTGCAGCTCCTGCGCTACACCGGTGAGACCCCACCCCGCGTCGGCCCGGTTCGCCCGCCCGATCCCTCCCCCCTCGCGATCGACCGATTCTTCACCGGCGCGGCGGCCCGGAACGTGGCCGACCTGCCCGCCAACGCCTACGTCGCGGTCCTCGCGGATGATCCCTTCGTCGACATCGAACTCCGCACCGACCGGGTCCCCGCCCGCGATGCGGTTGTGATCGGCCTGCTCGGGGGGGGCACGCGGTGAAACTCGTCGTCGACAACATCACGCGCGTGTTCGGGCGCACGCAGGCGCTCGCGGGCGTTTCCTTTACGATGGAACCGGGGCGTGTCAGCGCCTTCGTGGGGCCGAACGGCGCGGGCAAGACCACCACGATGCGCATCATCGCCACGCTCGACACGCCCACGACGGGCGATGTCTCGATCGATGGTTACTCGGTCACCGAGTACCCCGAACGCACCCGCCGCCTCGTCGGGTTCATGCCCGACGCCCTGCCTGCGCACTCCGACATCGTGGTGCACGAGTATCTCGACTTCTTCGCGAGGGCCTTCGGCGTCCGCCAGCCCGACCGGTCGCAGATCCTCCAGGAGATCGAGGACTTCACGGGCCTGGGACCGCTGCGCGACAAGACGCTCAAGAGTCTTTCGAAGGGCATGAAGCAGCGTGTCAGCCTCGCCCGCGCCCTTGTGCACGACCCGACGGTGCTGATCCTCGACGAGCCCGCGGCCGGCCTCGACCCGCACGCCCGCATCGAACTCCGGGAGCTCATCGTCGCCCTGGCAAAGCGTGGCAAGGCGATCCTCATCAGCTCCCACATCCTCCATGAACTGGAGGAGATGGTCGACGATGTCATCATCGTTCAGCACGGACGGGTGATCCGCGCGGGGGCCATCGACGCGATCGCTCACTCCGCTGACGAACCGGGCGCCTCCGATCGCGTCGCGAGCGGGACCGATGTCCCGCCCTCTGTCCGGCGCGTGCTCGTGCGCATCCTCGAGGGGCACGAGGGCTTCCCCGCCCTCGCGACGCTCCAGCCCGGCGTGGTCGCTTGCCGGGCCCGGGGCTCCCGTGCGTTCGAGCTCGATATCGAGGCCGATGAGCGGGGCACCGCCTCGGTCCTCGCGGGCCTTGTCGACGCGGGCGTCGCGGTCGTCGAGTTCCGCATGGCTTCCGGTGGCCTCGAACGGATGTTCCTCGAGGCCACCCGTGGGAGCGGGAGCGCCCCATGATCGCCCTGGCACGCCGTGCGCTCGCTCACCTGGAGGACCGCGCCAACCCGATCGTCGTGAAGGAGGCCCGCCAGGCAGTGCGGTCCCGGTGGGTCATCACGATGCTTGGGCTCGAACTGGTCGCGCTCCTTCTGCTCACCGCGGGGGCCGCGATTTTCGGCGTCGGGGACGCGACCAACGACTTCGACGGCACCGGCTTCGAGGTCTTCATGACCATCAACGGGGGGCTCATGATCCTGTGCACGCTCGCGGTCCCGGCGTATGTCGCCGCCCGCTTGGGTTCGGAGCGCACCGGCGCCGCGGCCGACCTGCTCTACACCACCTCGATCGGCCCGGCCTCCATCGTCTGGGGCAAGACCGCGGTCGCGATGATGATCGCGACGCTGCTCGTCTCCGCGGCGGCGCCGTTCCTGGTCGTTTCCTACCTGCTCCGTGGGATCGACCTGCCGACGATCGCGTTCATCATCGCCTTCGACTTCGTCGTCATCCTGTTCTGTGCGCAGCTCGCCATTTCGATCGCTGCGCTGCCCGTCTCCTCCGTCCTCCGGATCCTCGCGGGTGTCGTCGCGGTCCCGGTCATCCTGTACATGGGCGGCGCGTTCATGACGAGTGTGTTCTTCTTCGGGGGTATTTCGATCTCCTCCTTCGACGCGGAGGTCTGGAAGGGCTTCGGCGTCTTCGTCGCCATTGCGGTGGGCCTCTCGGGCCTGCTCTTCGTCCTCACCGTCGCGATGCTCGCGCCGGCGCACACCGATCGCGCCGTCGTCCCTCGCGTGTACACCACGGCCCTCTGGATCGTGACGGGCATCATCGCGGTTATCGCGGCGGTCGATGTGGGCGACGCGGGGCCCGTTGCCATCTGGACGGTCCTCTGGACCATCGGTGCCTCCATCGCCCTCGCGCTGGCTTCCGGGGAGCGCCGGGAGTTCGCGGGCCGCCTGCTCCGTCGCGTCCCGGAGCGACCCCTCCTTCGGCCGCTGCGCGTGTTCTTCATGAGCGGCGCCGCGACGGGCCTCATCTGGTCGTCGCTCCTGGCTGCGGGGTCCTTCGCCGGCTGGTTCGTCTTTGCCGCGCTGGCGGAGGGCACCTCCATCCGGCTGAGCGGGCGCGAGACGACGATCGTCACCTCCGTCATCCCCATCCCCGTCTACATGCTTGCACTGTGCCTGCTGGCTGTCTGGACGCGGGATTCGCTGCTCCGTCGCTGGCTGAGCCACGGCATGACCACCGGCATCGCGGTCCTCTACTTCGGGCTCGCGTCCACGGTCCCGCTCGTTACCGCTGCGGTGCTCGACCCGCGGAACTGGGAGTTTTCCAACGTCGCCGCTCTTGCGCCCGTCGGTCCCGCGCTGCTGACCGACGCGACCGATGCCGCCTTCCTCGGGGTCGTGATCAGCTCCGTGCTCGCCGCGATACTGATCGTGCTGCACGCACGCTGGGGCCTGCGGCAGTTCGCCGCCTATCGCCCTGCCGGCGCCCGCGCCGGCGACCCGCCCGCACTGCCCCCGGTTGACGACGCCGCCGGTCCTGAGCCCATCGCAGACCCGATCGCATGACGCCCACCACGGACCGATGGCAGGACGCCGCTTCGACCGGCAGAGCCGCCGGGTCCAGGCTCGTCCTGCGCACCGTCCCGCTGACCCACGCCGCGGCGGGTGCCCGGCTGGGCGCCGGGGCGGGCGAATCCATCGAGTTTATGGAGCACCGCGCCTACGAGCCGGGAGACGATCTCCGGCGGATCGACTGGGCGGTCTACGCGCGGACGGATCAACTCATCGTGCGTCGCTTCCGCGCTGAGAACAGCCCCCGCGTCGACATCCTGATCGATGCGTCCAGGTCCATGGATTTGGAAGGCTCGAGGAAGGCCCGGGCGACGGTCGCGGTCGCTGCGGCGTGCGCCGAAGCCGCCGCCCGATCCGGGCTCCGCCCGAGGATCCACCGGGCTGCGCAGGAGGCCCGCGAGCTCCCCGGCGCGCCGCAATCGTTCGCGGCGCTCGACTTCGACGCCCGCTCGGGCCAGGCGCCGAGCCTGACGGGCCTCGGGCGGGGGCGACCCGCGGTCCGCATCCTCATCACCGACCTGATGTTCAGGGCGGAGCCCCGCGCCACCCTGACGCCGCTCCTGGGCCCCGGCGCCGCGGCTGCTTCGATCATCGGCATCCTCGGGCGTTCAGACCGCGACCCTTCCGTCCTGAAGGGGCGCCGGCTCGTGGACCGCGAATCGGGCGAGCGATCCACGCTCGAGGTCACCGACAGAGCCCTCGCGGAGTACCGGGAGCGTCTGAATCGTCACCTTGCCTCGTGGTCCACCACCGCCCGCGCGCTGGGCATCGCGTTCTGCGAACTCGATGCTGATGACGCGTTCAGCGAGGACCCTCCCGCTCTCGACGCCACGCCCCTCATCCGCTGCGGTCTGATGGAGCCCCGCGCGTGAGCCTCGCGACCCCCATCGCTCTCTGGACACTCGCGGCGCTCGCGCCGCTCGTGGCGCTCTACGCCTTCCACCTCCGCCGGAGGCCGGTGGAGGTCAGTTCCCTGATGCTCTGGCAGGGGATCCGCACGCAGTCCGAGTCGGGCCGCAGGCTCCAGCACCTGCAGACGCCTCTCTCGCTCTTGCTGGAGATCCTGGCCATCCTCGCGCTGGCGTTGCTGGCTGCGGGCCCGTTCATGCAGAGCCGTGGGGCTGCCCCGCTCGTCGTGGTGCTGGACGACTCGGTTTCCATGCGGGCGAGCGACGATGACGGGGTGTCGACCCGCGACCGTGCCCGCGCGAGGCTCGACGAGATCGTGCGGGCGGTCGACCCGTCCGCGCTCACCATCGTGCTCGCGGGGCCGGCCCCGGAGATCCTGACCGCCGACCAGCCCCTTGCCCAGGCGCTGTCGAGCCTCGACCGGTCGTGGCACGCGCGTCGGGCGGGGGCCGACCTTGCCCGCGCCGTCGCGCTCGCCCGCGAGGTCGCCTCGCCCTCCGCGAGGCTGCTCGTGCTGACCGATGCGCCCCCGCCTCAGGACTTCAATCGGCCCGCCAACTTCCGCTGGGTCTCACTCGGTGAGCCCGCGCCCAACATCGCCATCACGACTGCCCTCCGGGCCGAGGCGGGGCCCGAGGTTGATGAACTCATCGTCGAGGTCACCAACCTCTCCTCGCGACGGGCGGTTGCGGCGCTCATCGTCGAGATCGAATCCGAGCCCTGGCGTGGCCCGGAGCCCC
>DAIQNV010000024.1:39086-44884 GCA_036788215.1 Phycisphaerales bacterium
GGGGCCGGTGGGGCGATTGGGGGTGGTGCGTGGAGCGAGAATCGACTGGTCGAGGACGACACGGCGACGCTCGTGCCGGTGCGTTCGCCCCTGGTCCGCGTGCGGACGGACTTCGCCAACGAACGCACCGATGAAGCGGTGCTGCGGGCTGTTGGATCAACCGGGCGGGCCCGCCCCGTGAGCGCGGGCGCCGAACTGCTCCTGACCGACTCGGACGCGGCGCCGCGCGAGGGCGAGTGGGCGATCCGATTTCGACCACCCGGCGAGGGAGCCGGCACGACGCGCCTGGGGCCCTACCTGCTCGATCGATCGCACCCGCTCGCGGAGGGCCTGGATCTCACCGGGATCCGCTGGGTGTACGAGCCGGAATGGGCGCCCCCGGGCGGTGCCGCGTGGGCATTTGCGGGGCGCGACGCGATCGCGTTCTCGTTCCCGTCGCGACCCGGGGATGTGACGCTGAATGTCGACCCCTCTCGTTCCACGCTTGCGGAGTCGGCGGCGCTCCCCGTGCTGCTGTGGAACATCATCGCCGACCGGGCCGCCTCGAGGCCCGGCCCGTCGCGGACGAATGTCGCGGTGGAGTCGACCGTCGGCGTCGGGCTGGCGAACGGGGGTGCGGTGCACCGCCCGCCCGGAGGGGAAGCCCTCGCCTTGCGTGCGTCGGCCCGCCCGATCGATCTCCCCCTCGTCGAGGCGGGCGTGCACGTCTTTGAGATCGGGCCCGAGGACGCCCGCGAGCTGCACCGCGTCGCGGTGAATCCGACACACGGACGGGAGAGCGACCTGCGCGGTCTGGCTGCGTCCGACGCGGACGAATGGCCCGCGAGCGAGGCCGCGGACCGCTCGTCGGTCGCGCTCGGGTGGCTCTTCGGGCTCATCGCGGGCGGGCTCGCGGTGGCGCACGCGGCGCTGCTGTGGTCGGGTCGGCGGGAGGGCGGGTGATGGTGTTCCTCCAGCCGATCTGGTTCGTGCTGGCGGTGCCCCTGGCGCTCGCGTTCGTGGCCCGGCGCCCGCCGACGCGGGCGTTGTCCGTCTTCCGCGCTGTGCTCTACGGGCTGATCGTGCTGACGCTCGCCGACCCCGCGGTGCGCCGCCCCGCGCCAGGCGGCGCGGTAATCGTGGTGGCGGACCGGAGCGCGTCGATGCCCGCCGGTTCGGAGGCGGCGCACCTCGAGGCCCTCCGCACGCTCGGCGCATCGCGCGGCGCCGATGACCTGCTCGGACTGGTGAGCTTCGGCGCCAGGGCCCAGGTCGAAACACCCGCGTCCAAGGGGGCGCCGCCCGCCGGCTTCGCAGCGGAGGTCGATGCCTCCGCGTCAAGCCTCGCGGAGGCTATCGACGCGGCCCTGTCGATTGCGCCGGGGGATATGCCGACGCGGATCCTGATCCTGAGCGATGGGCGGTCCACCGACGGGGACGCGCGGGCCCAGGCGGCGCTCGCCGCGTCCCGTGGAGTCGCGATCGACCATCGGTTCGTGGGGAGGACGCGGGCGGCGGACGTCGCGATCGAGCGGATCGAGGCGCCGCTGCGTGTCGCGCCGGGCGAGTCGTTCCTGATCGACGCCTGGGTGGCCTCCCCGTCGGGCGGGCCGACCGAGTACACGCTGCAGCGGTCCGGGCAGGTCATCGCGCGGGGGACCGCCGACCTGCTGGCGGGCGGGGGCCGGCTGACCTTCCGCGACACGGCCCAGCCCGGCGCCACGCTCGACTACACGCTCACGCTCACGCCCAACGAGGACGACACCCTGCCCGAGAACAACCGCGCCCGCCTGCTGGTGGGCGTGCAGGACACGAGGGCGGTGCTCGTGGTGACCGAGACGCCGGGCGGTGGGCTGGCGAACCTGCTCAAGGCGTCCGGGCTGAACGTCGACGCGCGGTCGCCCGTCGCGGTGGACTGGTCCGCCGCGTCGCTGGCGGGCTACGCGGCGGTCGTGCTGGAGAACGTGGCGATCCAGGACATCGGCCTGCTGGGGGCGCAGATGCTCTCGAGCCTGGTGGAGGACCGCGGGCTGGGGCTCGTGATGACAGGGGGCAAGCGGAGCTTCGCAGCGGGGGGCTACCTCGGCACGCCGATCGAGCGCGTTCTGCCGGTATCGCTCGAGCTGCGCCAGGAGCGAAGGCTCCTCGCGGCTTCGATCGTGGTCACGCTCGACCGGTCGGGCTCGATGGCGGCCCCCGTCGCCAGCGGCCAGACGAAGATGCGGCTCGCGGGCGAGGCATCGGCGCAGGTCTACGAGATGATGACACCGATCGACCGATTCGGGGCGATCGCGGTGGACTCGTCGCCCGCGACCGTGGCGAAGCTCGAGCCGATCGGGACCTCGCCCGGTGTGCCCTCGGCCCTTCGGCGGATACAAGCGGGGGGCGGCGGGATCTTCGTGTACACGGCGCTCACCGCAGCAGCGGCGATGCTCACGGGCGACGATGCGCCTGGGGCACGCCACATCGTGCTGTTCGCGGATGCAGCGGACGCGGAGGAGCCCGGGGACTACATCAACCTGCTGTCGAAACTGCGGGACGCGGGCGTGACCGTGAGCGTCGTCGCCCTCGGAACACGGGCCGATGCCGACGCGGCGCTGCTGGACGACATCGCGAGGCGTGGCGAGGGGCGCGCGCTGTACACCAATGACGCCCGGATCCTGCCCCAACTCTTCGCGCAGGACGCCCTCGCGGTCGTGCGCGGGGCCTTTCTCGATCAGCCCACGCCGGTGGACACGATGGCCGGGCTGTACGCCCTCGTGAACGCGGACCTGGGCCCGTTCCCCTCGATCGGCGGGTACAACCCGACCTACGCGAAAGACGGGGCGACGGTGGGGGCGGTCACGGTCGACGAGTACGCGGCGCCCGTGGTCGCGTCGTGGGAGGCGGGCCTGGGCCGGGTCGCGGTGTACACCGGAGAGGTCGACGGGCAGTGGACGGGCGACTTCGCCGCCTGGTCGCGGGCGGGCAGCCTGATCGCCAGCCTGGTGCGGCACGCCGCGGGGTCGAGCGGGAGCGCGGGCGAGGACGTGGTGATCCGCCAGCGCCTCGAGCCCGGGGCGCTGCGGATCGACGTGTACACGGACCGGGCGGAATCCATGGAGCGTCCCGAGGTGCGGACGCTGCGCGTGGTGGGGGAGCAAACGCGGGCCGAGCAGCGGGCGATGTCGCTCACCGCATCGGACCGGCTCACGCTCACGGTGCCCCTGGGCGGGCGCGAGACCGTCGTGCCGGCGGTGCGCCTCGATGGCGAGACGATCCCGCTGACCCCCGCGGTGCTCCCCTATTCGCCGGAGCACCGCCCCGAGACCGGGGTCGCGAGCGCCGGCGGGCTCGCGAGCGACGGGGAGCGTGTCCTGGCGCGCCTGTCGGAGCGGACGGGCGGGCGCGAGCGGGTGACGCTTGCGTCGATGTGGGAGGAGATGCCCGCTTCGGTGCGCCTGACGGAGCTGCGTCCCTGGCTCGCGGCTCTCGCGGTGGTCGTGCTGCTGCTCGAGGTGGCGGAACGACGGCTCGGCGTACTGGGTGTCGCGGGGGCGGGCGCGGCGCGGGTCAGGAAGGCACGTCCGCAGAAGGCGGGCGCGAAGCGGGCGGAGGTGCCGGTGCGAACGGTCGCGTCGCAGCCGGGAGCGACGAAGCCCGCGTCCGTCAAGGCGCGGGAGGAAGGCCCGGGCCCGACCGGGTCGTCGGGTTCCGGGGTGCTCGGGGCCCTCGGGGATGTCCGCGGCGAGCGCCGGGGCTGACGGTTACTTGACCAGCAGCGGGAGGGTGCTGGCGGAGGCGCCGCCGTTGTGGTCGATGGCGTAGGTCATGATGAGGTACTCGCCGGGCTTTTCGGGCGCGGGGAAGCGGGCGTCGCCCGAGGCGTCGACCTCGTAGGGTCCCGCGACCGCGCGTGCGCGGGCGGGCTTGGAGTCGAGGATCCAGGCGCGGTAGGTGACCGTATCAGCGTCGGGGTCGGTCGCGGCAAGCGTGAGGCTGATCTCCGCTCCGGGCGTGGTCGAGAGCCACTTGGCGCCGTCGGTGGTTTCGAGCTTGGTGAGGATGGGGGCGCGGTTGCCGGGGAAGGGCTTGCCGGTGAAGTGCTCGACCATGTACTCACCGCTCGGGGTCATCCAGAGGTCGGTCGCGGGCGTGTCCTTGGCGGGCCCGTCCGGATGTTCGGCGAGGAGCAGGCTGAAGTAGGTGGGGCGGTCCATGCCGAAGTGACCCCACACGAAGACGGTCGACCCCAGGCTCAGCGGTGAGGCGTCGATCGCCTCGTAGCAGGCCTTCAGGTCGGCGAGCCTGCGGTCGGCGGTCTCGTCGAGGGCCTCGCCCCACTCGGTCTTCCGGAAATTCCAGGGGCCCTTTCCGTTGAACTCCGACATATAGAAGGGCTTGCCCCAGTGCTCCTCGGTGCTGCGGATCGCGCCGCGCACAGCGCCAACGCTGTAGCTCTGGATGCCCAGGACATCGAGGTCGGGCGCGTGGGTCTTCACCGCCTCGATGTGCTCGGGCTTGGCGTTGATCATGGTGAGGCTGGTGATGTGGTGCGGGAAGCGGGCGTGAACCGCTTCGGACATGCGGTTGACCGTGCGGAGGTAGGGCTCGTCGAGGTGCACCTCGTTGCCCAGGCCCCACATCAGGATGGCGGGGTGGTCGCCGATGCCCTCGATCTTGGCGATGAAGTTCTCGACCATCTGGTCGCCCCGCTCGTTGTAGTCGAAGTTCCAGGTCGAGCCGTTTCTCGCCTTGTTCTCGCCATGGTGGGGCATCCACTCGCTCACGACGAACTTGATGCCCAGGGAGTGGGCCTCGTCGAGCTTGCGGAGCATGGCCTCAGCGCTCGGGATCGTGTAGCCCCGAACCGTGTTGACGCCGAAGGAGGCGAGGCGCTCGAGGTCTCGGTCGCCACAGACCCCCTTGATCTGGAAGCTCTCAAAGCGCTCGAAGCGGAGGGCCTGCTCGGGAGAGAGGGTGTCCGGGACCTGGAACTGGGCGGTCGCCGGCGCGAAGGTCGAAAGTGCGGCGGCGAGTGCGGCGAGCGTTCGGTGACGGGGCATGGTGAGTCTCCGTGTGGTGTAACGGCTTACAGTAACGAGAGCGGGCTGGCTTGTCAAGCGTATAACTAGCAGCCATCGCACGGTTATCGGCCGGTGCGCGACGCTTGAGCGGCGCGGGTGGAGGCGGAGGTCGACGAGGGCGTGGGCTTTGGAGGCAAAGGCTTGCTCCGGGTACGCTCGCGCGTTAACCTCTTAACACAGAGAAGTGATGGCCGCCGCACGAGCGGGGCGTCCAAACGAGACACGAGAACAGGAGAGACGAGCATGTCGAGCATCAAGACTGTCGGGGCGCTCGCGCTGTGCATCGGCGCCGGCGCGAACGCTGCTGTATTTTCCCCCTACAACCCGGGCGACCTCGGACCGGACCTCCTCATCGACGAGGCGGCGCTGGGCGGGGCGGATCTCTTTGCAAACGCCGGGAACGAGATCTTCAACGGCTTCGAGGTCGCGAACCTGTGGAACCCGGGCGACGCGGTCTCGATCACCGGGATCGCGCTCCCCCTGTGGGCCAACAGCACGACCAGCACGAACAACACGGTGGACGGCACCTTCACGTTCACGTTCTACGGGCTGGGCGGCGGGCCGAACGCGAACAAGTACGACGGCGTCGCGAACGAGACGCTGCTGGGCTCGGCAACCGTCGAGTTCTCGAGCCAGGGCGCGGGCGTGTTCGTATTCGGCGCGACCTTCGATCAGTCGATCGACTTCACCGCCGACTCGAGCGGGTTCGTCTTCCGCATCGAGAGCACGGGCGCGTACCGGCTGAAGCGTGGC
>DAIQNV010000025.1:0-1749 GCA_036788215.1 Phycisphaerales bacterium
CTCGCAGGCCTCCGCTTCCGCCGCCAACACCCGCTCGGACCCTACATCGCCGACTTCTACTGCCATCAGGCCTCGCTTGTCGTCGAGATCGACGGATCAACCCACCAGGGCCTACGCATACTGCACGATCGCGAACGCGATCGATGGATGACCGAGCGCCGGCTCCGCGTCCTGCGCTTCCCAGCCACGCTCATCCGCGACGACCTGGAAACCGTCCTCCGCACGATCGAGCACGCCGCGACGAAGACCGACTCTTTACCCCCTCCGTCATCGCTGCGCGATGCCACCTCCCCCGCCGGCGGCGGGGGAGGAGAGGTTTGACACTCAACGCAAGGAACCACCCATGCCCTACCCCATCGACGACACCCACGACCCCAAACTCACCAGCTGGATCGACTGCACCGACGACTCCGACTTCCCCATCCAGAACCTCCCCCTGGGCCTCATCAGGCTCCCCGATCCCGATGACGACGACGACGAGGGCTCGTGGATCGAGTCCGTCGTCACCCGCGTCGGCGACACCGTCGTCGACCTCTCCGCCTGCGTCAACGCCGGGGTCCTCAAGCCCGACAACAAGAAGTTCGCCGACGACTTCGAGGTCTACATCGGAGATGGAGGCATCCTCAACGCGCTGGGCGACCCCGATGTCACCCCGGGCTTCCGCGCCGCCCTCCGCCAAGCTGTCTCGAAACTCCTCCGCAAAGACACCAAGGCCCTCCGAGACAACAAAGAACTCCGCAACGACGCCCTCATCCCCGCCGCCGAGGTCGACCACATCCTCCCCTTCCTGATCGGCGACTACACCGACTTCTACGCCTCCGTCCACCACGCCACCAACGTCGGCTCCATGTTCCGACCCGACAACCCGCTGCTCCCCAACTACAAGTGGATCCCCGTCGGCTATCACGGCCGCGCCTCCTCCGTCGTCGTCTCCGGCACCCCCATCACCCGCCCCACCGGCCAGCAGTCACCCCCAGAGGACACCGGCTCCCCCGCCTTCGGCCCCTGCACAATGCTCGACTACGAGCTCGAGGTCGGCCTCTTCCTCGCCCGAGGCAACCCCTTGGGCTCATCCATCACCCTCGCCGAAGCCGAGGAGCACATGCTGGGCCTCTGCCTCCTCAACGACTGGTCCGCCCGCGACCTGCAGAAGTGGGAGTACCAGCCCCTGGGCCCCTTCCTCGCCAAGAGCTTCGCCACGACCGTCAGCCCCTGGGTCGTCACCATGGAGGCCCTCGCCCCCTTCCGCGCGCCGCGCTTCGAGCGCCCCGCCGGTGACCCCGCACCCCTCCCCCACCTCGACCACGAACGCGACCGCTCCGCCGGCGCCGTCGACCTCACCCTCGAGGTCCACCTCACCACCAGGCAGATGCGCGACAAAGGCACGCCCCCCCACCGCCTCAGCCGGGGCAACTTCAAGGACATGTACTGGACCCTCGCCCAGATGCTCACCCACCACGCCAGCAACGGCTGCAACATGCGCCCCGGAGACCTGCTCGGCTCCGGCACCGTCAGCGGCCCCTCCCGCGACGCCCGCGGCTGCCTCCTCGAGCTCACCTGGGACGGAGACCCCTGGGCCAACCCGCCCGTCAGCGCCCCCACCACAGAGCGCACCCCAATCACCCTGCCCACCGGCGAAACCCGCAAGTTCCTGGAAGACGGCGACGAGATCATCCTCAAGGGCTACTGCGAACGCGCGGGCTACCGACGCATCGGCTTCGGCGAATGCCGGGGCATCATCCAGCCCGC
>DAIQNV010000025.1:1849-44652 GCA_036788215.1 Phycisphaerales bacterium
CAAAGCCCGAGGACGGCTCCTCCGCCGCCCTCGGGCCCATCATGCGCCGTTCAGGCTCACCGACGACGACGCGCCGCAACAAGCCCGCCAAGACCCAGGAGCGCCGCGGCGCCCGGGGCCGGGATGATCACGGTCTCGACAAAGTCGATCGCCAGGTCGAGCTCCGTATCGCTCAGCCCGTAGTTGAACACGATGTAGATCGTGTCCGTGCGATCGACGAGGTTGCCCGAGGGATCGAGCAGCTCGAACTCCACCTGCCACAGGTAGATCCCGGTCGACCCGTCGAGCGCGTAGTCCGGGTGCTCATCGAAATCGCCACCGTTGTAGAGGTAGCCGTACCCCGCCACGACCTCATCCGTGCCGGGCGTCACGATCGTGCTCAGCCCCTGGATCTGCAGCAGGCTCGCGCCCGTCGCGTCGAAGCCGAACCCGGTCCACTGCCGCAGCGCCGCGACCGTGTCGTAGCGGATCGTCGACCCGACCGCAATGCCCGCGCCGCTGTTGGTGAAGAAGCCCGGGTCATCGCCCACGCCGAAACCCGACAGGTTGTCGAAGTCCAGCTCGCCCGCGAACACCCGCTCGCCCAGGTCGCCGATCGTCCCCGCCACATCATCAGCAAGGCCCGTGATCAGCTGCCCGTTCTGCAGCACGAGACCCACATCGCCCAGCTCACCCGCCGAGGCAACACCGGCCGCCGCTGCGAGAACAACAACACTCGAAACACGCATCATCACACTTCTCCCTCTTCAAGAACGCTGTGCCGTCCGAAAGAAACGAATCCGATCAAGGGCATCCCGCCGCGAACGCCGCGAGGAACGCCGAGATATCCGCGAATGTGTACTGCCCGAAGGGCGCCGCCAGGTCCGCCGCGGGGTCCTGCACGCTGAACGCCGACAGGAACGCCGCGATGTCCGCGAAGGTCAACTGACCCTGCGGCGCCGCCAGGTCCGCGACGCACGCCGACCCGATCAGGTTCGCCTCCACCCACGCCACCGCGTCGTCCTGCTCCGCCAGGCCCGCGCCCTGCGCGAACACGACAAACAAAGGCTCGGTCACCACCGAGCCCGGATCCCCGTTCCAAAGCTCCACCTCAAGCAGGAACACACCCTCCACCGTCGTCGCGCCCGCGAAGGCGTACCCGACATGGTGGTGAAAGTACCCCGACCCGTTCGCCGCACCCACCGGGAACGCCGGCACCGGCGTGTCATCCGAAGGCGTCGGCACCTGCGACAGGAACTTCACCAGGATGAGGGGCTGGTCCGCCACCTGATCGAAGTCCTGCCCGTCCCACACCCGCAGCGCCCTGCGGATCGTCAGCCCGAGCTGATACCCCGACGGGAACGCCCCCACCGCGCTCTCGTACCCCGGGTTGTTGGTGAAGTTCGCGTCCCCCTCTTCCCCCAGGCGGCTCTCGATCACCCGCGAGCCCCACACGAGCGTGCCCAGATCATCGAAGGTGCCCGTCTCGATCATCCCATCGCCCACCGGGCGCATCTGGAAGTCCGTCGGGTGCGGGTCCGACTGCGCCAGCCCCGCCCCGATCGCACCGCCGACCACGCCCACCATCGCAAGAGTTTGAATTTGCATTCTCATCTGTGTGTCTCCAGAGACCGCCCCCGCACCAGCCGGGAGCCGGCCCGTTCAGTTCGGGTAGCTCTTCACCTCGGGATGGAACCGATTCACCAGCAGGTCGCGGTATACCGCCTCGAAACGCAGCGTCTCCGCGTGCCCGTCGACGAACCCGTAGTTCGCCCGGGCCTGCCCGGTCACCGCGCCGCCCTTCTCCGCAGCCCCGCCGTGCGCCGCGACATCCATCTGTGCCGCCGCCCGCTCGACCGGCGTCTTGCTGCCGAAGGCCTGCCACCACTGCATCGCGTGCACGTGGTCGCTCTTCGCAAAGTCGCTCGACGCGTCCCGCGTCATCATCACGAAGTGCACCGTCTGCGTCGGACGCGGGATGCTCCGCTCATTCGTGTACGACCAGTCCCGCGCCATCCGACCCGTCACCGGGTCCTCGAACCCGCTCAGATCCGTCAGCGTGGTCAACAGGTCGTTCAGCCCGTAGCTGCTCGCGCGGGCGACATCGATCACGGGATCGTTGCCGGGGTTCCCGTCCTCGAAGAGCACCCGATCCCGCTCGTACGCCGCGATCAGGTCCCTCAGCGTCACCCCGTCGTCGCTCCCGCCCTCGCTGACCGCCCACGCATCGCTTCGGTCAACAGGGCTCCGCAGGATCTCCGTCCCCCCGTGGTACGCGCGGAGCTGCACCAGCCACGACCGACCGAAACTCACGCTGGGCGACCCATGGGGCAGCCCCGCATCAGCGAACTGCCCGCCAAAGTCATTCGCGTAGAGCTGCTGCGCCACGCCCAGCTGACGCACGTTGCTCAGGCACACCGCGGTCCGCGCCGTCGCGCGGGCCGCCCCCAGCGCCGGGAGCAGGATGCCGATCAGGAGCGCGATCACCGCGATGACCACGAGCAACTCGATCAGCGTGAACCCGCGTCCGCCCAGGCGCATCACCCGCACTCCGTCAGCCGCCCCCCACAAGGCCGGCCAGTGGGACAACGCTACCCGACGATCACGCCGGGCTCAAGTGCATTTGAGAATACATTTGCAAAAAGACCCCGGGCTCCGAGATCCGGGCCCCCGTCACGCCGCCGCGCCGCTCCCGTCACCGTCGAGCGCCCCGTCCACCCCCCCATCGACCGCGTAGTGCTGGAACAGCCACGCCGCGGCCACGCTCTCGGGCAGACACCGGAACTCCACGCCCACCTTCACCCACTCCGCCCCGTCGAAGGTGCAGTGCCGGACGACGCCGTAGACGATCCGGCGCTCGAGTTTCCAATCCCCGTCGAATGCCACCAGGATCGGGCTCCCCGTCTCCAGAGGCTCCAGCATCCGCAGGCTGCACCCCCCGAGACTGAGATCCGCCCCCTTGGCGTAGATCGGGCTCCAGTCCGGGCCGTCCTGCACCAAGACCCGCACCGAGCGACGCATCAGCAGCCGCCCGAACCGGCGCGTCTGACCGCGCCCGTGGTCCTGTTCGTCACCCGCCCTCGCCCGCCGGTCCGCCATCGCTATCTCCGAGCCGGCAACTCGCCCGAGCCGCCCTCGGGTTCATCGGCCCACCCGAAGCCCGCCCAAAGTGCCACGCCGGAACAACCGTCCGCGCCCGACGATCACTTCACCTGATCAGGTGGGTCGACTGGTCGGAACAGCGCGATCGACGCGGTATGACCATGCAGGAAACTCCGCCCGTCCACCGGCCCGATCTCCCCCGCTGCGAAGAAGCCCGCCATGGGCACCGGCGCGATCTCCTCCTCCGAGCCCCCGACGCCGATCCCGCCCTTGGCCATGTCCGCGCCGGGCGTCACGCCCCCGAACGCACGCTGGAACGCCTGGCTGTCGTGCCCGATCGTCTCGAAGAGCTGACGCCCACGCCCGTTGCAGGTGAACATGAGGGCACCCGCCGGGCGGTCGTGCACCTGCTGCCCGTCCAGCAGCATCGCCAGGTCCTCCTCCGCAGTCACCTTGTCCCGCAGGTGGAACTGCACCGTCCGCCCCGGGGGCACCAGGTCGCTCACCGCGAGATACCCGTGGTCGGGGTCGCCCCCCACCACAGCGCGGATCAGGAAGTCGCCCCGCCCGAAACGGTCGCGGTACTCGTTCACCGCCCGCCCGATGAGCAGCCCGCCCCCGAGCAGCCGGCGCTCCTCGTCGGTCAGGTCCTCCGCGACCTCGCGGGCCCGTTCGACCGCGGGACGCCCGCCCAGTTCGAGGATCAGGTTGCCCTTGCTCCGGGTCACGACGAAGGTCGGCCCCACCGGACGGCACCCCTGGCTCACCACCGTGTCCACGCGCAGGGGCCCGGAAAGGCTCACGCCCACCACCCCGTCGCGCCGCACGCCATCGTCGAGGAACAGCGCGTTGCCCCCCGCCGACTTCCCCGCCGACGCCATGCCCCCCACAATCGGCCCGAGCCCCGCCGATTCGACCCGGCGCCGCCGGGCGGTGTCGACACGGGCCAGTGCCCGCGTGATGGGCACGCTGAAGGGATCGCCCAGCACGATCGTTGCCCGGTGCTGCCCCGCGTCGGTCGCGTGCATGCCGAGACGCTCGAGCAGCGCGGTGTCCAGTTCCGGTGATTCGTTGTGGATGTCCGCGAGCGCCGACCCGTCGAAGGGCGTCACCCGCACCCCGGGCAGCGCCGCCAGCAGCACTGCGACCGCCGCCCCCTCGTCCACCTCGTAGGGTCCCGCGACCACACCCGAAGCGGTGCACCCCACGATCGCCGCATCCCCCACCGCCCGCCGGACCGTGCTCGCCAGATCGGCGGGCTTGCCCCCGTGCGCTCCAGACGCAAAGACCACCGCCAGCGTCGCCGACGGTGCCCCCACCCCGGCACCCCCGCCAGCCCCGCTGCGGGCCGCCAGGTCTTCCATCGCTTGTCCGAGCGCCGCCTCAGCCGCCTCAGCCGCGCCCTTTCTGGCCGACAGGCCCCACCCGAAAGCGGGGCCGACGCGGGTCAGGTTGCTCGGGGCTTCGCGCATCCCCGGACTCTATCCGCCTCTGCCCGCCCGACGGGTGAGATCCGCTTCAAACCGTCATCGCCGGACCCGAGACCAGGCGAGGCTCGCGCACCGGCTGCCGGGCGACCAGCACCAGTGCCGGCTCAGCCGCGGGAGCCGCGCCGCGTGGGCGAACCGCGTCGACCAGCGCCCGGGTCAGGCCCCGCTCCAAGGCCTCTTCACGCTGCCGGGCGACCAGCAGACCCGAACGGATCATCCGCCGGGCCGCAGCCAGCTCCTCCCGCAGCGGACGCTCCGGGATCGCGTGAAGCGGCGGAATCACCGAGGCGTTCGTGCTCGGCTTGTTCATGTCAGCCCCCCTTTCTTGACCCTCGCAGGATCGGTCGGGCCCCTGTTTACATTGGGGCGAGAACACCATGCTCATCGGGTAAACACCTTGGGTTGATGACTCCATTGGATTCCCCTCTCCAAAAATGGTCTGGTTTGACCCATTTCCCGTGAAGTTTGGTGTTCCACCTAGCCTGATCGGGGGAAGTTCGAATTCCTGAGTCTCAGTATGCATTATTCCAGGGGTCTCAGAGGCCCTCGACCCCCACATTCCCGTGGGTACCCCGGACGCTGCCTCGGCCCTACCATCGGGCCCACATCCACGGAGGGTCCGAGAATGCCCCGCACAGCCGTCGTCCTGATGATCGTCTATGCCGTCCTGCTTCTGGATGGTGGAGTGACCGCCTTCGCGAGTTCGCCCCCCGGTGCCTCCGCAGCGACCGCGCTCATCGTCCCCGCGGCGTGCGCCGTGCTCATGCTGGTCTGCGCTGCGCTCGCGAGCCAACTCGGACGGTCCAGGGCGGCGGGTATGATCGGTATCCATCTTGGCCTTGTTCTCCCGCTGCTGTTCGCGATCGCCATCGGGTCCCGAGCGCTCGCCACCACCGAGGCGACGACGGAGTACCGCGAGCGGCATGCCGGGTCGGCGACGATGGTCGAGGCCGAGCCGCCCTCCATCGATGTCCCGGAGGCGGATGCCTCAGCGGACTACGACAAGGGCTACCTGGCCTACGCCCTGTGGCGGCTGTCGGCGATCAGCGGGGTCGCCTTCGTGGCGCTCCTGCTCTGCCGACCCAAGCCGGCGGACCGTGCCGGGCCCGCTCCGGCGACGGACTGACCCACTCCCCCCGCATCGGGTGCGGGAAGGCGGGCCGGTGCATCACCGATCCTTACACAGGAAGCGGGGCGAGGTCGCGTCAGTCACCCTCGGGGGAAAGAAGATCCACCCGCACAGGCCGCACAAGCAGCAGATTCAGACCCCGATCGAGTCGGACATCGCCCACCACCCCCACGAGCTGGCCCAGCTTGCTGCGCAAGTCCGGGTCCTGCGTCCCGGGGCGGATGTATCCGAGCGTGCGCGAGGCTCCGGAGCCGCCCACGGACTCGATCCGGTAGAGCAGGGGCAGGCGATCCCCTGAATAGAGGGAGCTGGGGACCAGGCGGCCCACGACCGCGTAGCGCTGCGACCGCTCGAGCCTCTCGACCTGGCGACGGACAGCAACAGCCTGGGCGTCGGCCTCGCGGAGCGTGGCATCGATTTCGCGCCGCTCATCGCGGGTCGTCTGACGCATCCGCAGCCACTCCAGCCGGTTCTCCGCGATCCGCTGCATCAGCGGCTCCTCGAGCGCGACCAGCGAGCGCTCGTACTCGCGGATCAGCTCGTCGAGCGAATCGTCGAGCGCCTGACGCCCCAGGGCGCGGACGCGGACGAACTCCGCCTCGAGGTCATCGATCGACAAGGGACCGGCGGGCTCCTCCGCCTCGGGCTCGGGCTGGGTACCGGGCTCGGGTTCGGGGGTGGTCGTCGCGGGCTGGCCCTCGGCCTCCGTCGCTTCGGCATCGCCACTCTCGGTGGTGGCCTGGGGCTCAGCGGCTTCTTCTTCAGGCGTTGCGGGCACCACCACCGGGGGCTCGCCCGGGGTTGGGACGATGACCGGCTCGATCATGGACGCACCGCCATCCGGCTCGCTCGCGGGCTGCTCCGCCGGCTGGGCCGGGGTCTGGGCTGGAGTCTGGGCCGGCTGAGCGGCGGGCGTCTCGGTCGGCGCGGGCGTCTCCTCCGGCTGCGCCGCGGGCGGCGTTTCGGGCTGAGTCGTGGGCGGGGCGGCTGGGGCGGGTCGGTCGCCGGTCTCGCGGTCCTCGAGGGCGCCGAGTTCCTCGAGGGTTGCGTTCCTCACCTTTTCGAGGGGGAGATACGCGTGGGGCGGGTGCGGGGCGGCGGGGGGCGCGGGGGGCACGACGCGGAAGCCTTCGATGCTGCCGTCCTGACCCCGGATCGTTTCGACGACGCGGAGCTCGGTGCCCTCCGCGAGCGGGGTGCGGTAGACGGAGCGCCAGGAGCCGGCGACCCCCACTTCGGGGTTCATATTCGAGGCCCGGAGCTTGGAGGGGCGGGTCAGGCGGGCGGTGGAGGGGTTGATCAGTTCCGCGTCGCGGGCGCTGAGCAGGGCGTGGACCTTGTCGGGGTAGACGACGCGGGCCCAGCCTCCGCCCTCGCCATCGAGGCGGAGTGCGGTGCCGGGCTGGACCTCCGCGACCGCATAGAAGCGCTCGAAGTCTCCGCAGCGGAGCAGGGCGGTGTCGGGGTCGACGATGACCCAGCGGGGCTCGACCGCTTCGACCTGGGCGCGGGCGTTCGAGGTCAGGAGCGCCGGGCAGGCGAAGACGAGCAGGGCGAGCATCGTGAAGCGGTGGCGTCGTGCGAGCACGGGGACCTCCGGTCTCTGAGGCTGGATCGTTCGGGGCCGCTGGTGCGCACAGGCGCGGCGCGGCCGGATAGACAGTCTATCCGTCGCACGGAATCGGCGACTTGAGGGGCGCGGGGGCTGCGAATACCCGGGGGGCGTCTTTGACCGCGCGCCGCGCGAGTGCCTAGCGTCGCCCACTCATGAAGACGACCTCGATCGTGCCGCTGCGCGGCGGACTGCTCTGCGTGTCGCTCGCGGCCCTGGTCGGGGCGGCGGGGTGTTCGTCTCCGATCCGCGACCGGGCTGAGGCGTCGCTCCGGTCGAGTCTCGTGGCGGCGGTGCAGCGGGAGCTGGACGAGGCGAAGGGGGCTCCGGTCGCGCGGACGCTGGAGCGGGACGGCGGGGTGGAGCAACTGGAGATCCGCGAGGAGCACCTGCGGGAGATCGAGCGTCTGTACAACCCCGACCGCTACTTCGCGGGCGACGACGGCGCGGGCCGGGCGGACCCCCTGGCGCAGGTGGGCGGGCTTCTGCCCGAGGACCTGTACGGTGCGGAGGCGCGGCTGATGGGCGTGGGGCTCCGCAGCGCGATCGCGTCGGCGGTGGGGCGGAACCTCGCGGTGCAGGAGGCGAGCTTCGGGCCTCCGATCAGCCAGACGGAGATCGCGCAGGCGGAGGCGGCGTTCGACAGCGTCTTCTTCGCGGAGGTGGAGTGGCGGGACAGCGACACCCCGAGCGCGGCGCCGGCGATCCCCGGGGTGCCGGGCGGGCGGGCTGTGAACAGCGAGCAGACAGTGACGGGCACCGCGGGTCTCCGGCGGGCGCTCTCGACGGGTGGTTCGGTGTCGGCGCGGAACGTGGTGACCTACACGGACGTGCGGGCGAGCACGTTCGGGCTTCCGCCCAACCCGGACCCGAGCGCGACCGCGAGCTTTGTGTTCAACTTCGACCAGCCCCTGCTCGAGGGGTTCGGGCCGGACGTCGCGCTGGCGGAGATCCGGCTGTCGCGGAACGCTGAGCGGTCGCAGGTCGCGGAGCTGCGGGGGATCGTCATCGACGCGGTGACGGAGACCGAGCGGGCGTACTGGGACCTCGTGCGGGCGCACCGGGAGCTGGTCATCGCGGCCCGGCTGGTGCAGCGTGGCGAGAGCGTGCGCGAGGAGATCCGGGCTCGCCGGGTGCTGGACGCGGTGCAGGCCCAGGTGGCGGACGCGGTCAGCGCGGTCGAGAGCCGGCGATCGGAGGTGCTGCGGGCGCAGCGGACGATGCGTCGGGCGAGCGATCGGCTGAAGCAGCTGATGAACGACCCGCGGTTCCCCGTGGGCTCCGAGACGGTGCTGGTGCCGACGGACATGGCGCTCGACGAGCCGATCCGGTTCAGCCTGGTCGATGCGCTCTCGACCGCGTTCGAGAACCGGCCCGACCTGGCGCGGGCGGTGCTGGCGATCGACGACGCCTCGATCCGCCAGAGCGTGGCGGAGAACGGGAGGCTGCCGACCTTCGACCTGCGGGCGGAGCTGGCGCTGCGGGGGTTCGACGCGAACGCGGGCGACGCGTACGGGGATGCCTTCGAGAACGAGTTCATCGACGACTTCGCGATCGGCGCCCTCTTCGAGCAGGCGCTCGGGAACCGGGCGGACGAGGCGGCCTACCGGCGGGCCCGCCTGCAGCGGATGCAGAGCGTGGTGAGCTATCGGCGGGCGATCCAGCAGGTGACGCTGGACGTCAAGAACGCGCTCGACGACGTGGTGACCAACTACAAGCTGATCGAGCAGGCCCGCCTGAGCCGCATCGCGGCGGCGGAGGCGCTGCGGACGCTCCTGGTCGAGAAGGAGCTGACCGACCGGGGGTACACGGTCGAGAGGCTCGACCTGGAGCTGGGCCAGCAGGAGCAGCTCGCGGCGGCGGAGCGGGCGGAGGTCGCGGCGTTGATCGAGTACCAGACGGCGCTGGCGGAGCTGTACCGGGCGCAGGGGACGGCGCTCGAGCGGAACCGCATCGACTTCGTGGTGCCGGACCTGAACCAGGTGAGCGAGGGGAACCTCGCGACCGACTACGAGGTGCCCGAGCGTCCGGGCTCGGAGTGATCGCGTGGACGGGCCCGAGGCGATCGCGGAGGCGGTGGGCCGGCTGCGGGCGGGGGGCGTCGTCGCGTTCCCGACGGAGACGGTGTACGGGCTCGGGGCCGATGCCCTGAGCGAGGAAGCGGTCGGGCGCGTCTTCGCCCTGAAGGGTCGCCCGGCGGAGAACCCCCTGATCGTGCACGTCTCCGGGGAGACGATGGCGCGGGCGGTCGTGGGGACTTGGCCCGAGCGGGCGGAGCGCGTGGCGCGGGCGCTCTGGCCCGGGCCGGTGACGATCGTGCTGCCCAAGGCTCCGGGCGTGCCCACGAGCGTGACCGCAGGCGGAGGGACGGTCGCGGTGCGTTGCCCGGATCATCCTTTGGCGCTGGCGCTGATTGAGGCGTTCGGCGGGCCTCTGGTGGGCCCGAGCGCGAACCCGAGCGGGTATGTCAGCCCGACGACCGCGGCGCATGTCCGGGCGCACTTTGCGTCGGGCGAGGTGCTGACGCTGGATGGCGGGGCGTGCCGGGCGGGGCTGGAGAGCACGGTCGTCGACCTGAGCCGCACGCCGGCGGTGGTGCTGCGCCGGGGCGTCGTGGGGCCGGAGCGCCTGGCGGAGGTCTTGGGCGAGGGCGTGGTGGAGCGGGAGGGCGGGGACGACGGGGATTCTGAGGGGGGCGGGCCCGTGGCGTCGCCCGGACTGGTGGGCCCCCACTACCGCCCCCGGGCCCGGGTGGTCGTGGTGGAGACGCTGGGCGAGGTGCACGCGGCGCTGGGCGAACTGGAGCCTGTCGACGCGGGCGTGGTGCTGAGCCCTCCCGGGGCGCCGGTCGCGGTGGACCCGCCGAACCGGTCGATCGCGATGCCCGAGTCGGCGCCGGCGTACGCGGCGGACCTGTACGCGGCGCTGCGCGAAGCGGACGAGGCGGGGGCGCGCCTGATCGTGGTGGCGCTGCCCGGGACGGTCGGGCGCGGGGGGGACGCGGGGGAGCGGGCGGTGTGGTCGGCGGTGCGCGAGCGCCTTTCCCGCGCGTCGGCCTGATCGCGGGTCGGGGGGGACGGATTCGGTGAGGCCGGGCGCTTACCCTGCAGCCACGGGCCCGGCTGAGGGCCCGCGAGACGCCCCTGGGAAGGAGCACCGCGGACATGTCGAAGCTCAAGATCGCACTCGCGCCCGGAGACGGGATCGGCCCGGAGATCATGGACGCCTGCCTGGAGATTTTCGGGGCGGCGGGCGTGATGGAGTCGGTCGAGTTCGTCCCGGTCGAGATGGGCGAGCGGGTCTTCGCGCAGGGCGACTCGCGGGGGATGACGGACGAGGCGGTCGAGACGGTGGAGTCGACCGGCCTGGTCTACAAGGGGCCCATGGGCACGCCGGTGGGCGGGGGTGGCAAGAGCATCAATGTCACGCTGCGGAAGACCTTCGGCGCCTTCGCGAACCTGCGGCACTTCCAGAGCCTGCCGGGCGTGGACACGGTCTTCAGCCGGGCGGGGGTGCCGGTGGATATCTATGTCGTCCGCGAGAACATCGAGGACACCTACGGGGGCATCGAGCACCGGCTGACGCGGGACGTGGTCGAGTGCAAGCGGCTGATCACCGCGCCCGGGTGCGACCAGGTGCATCACTTCGCGTTCCAGGCTGCGGAGCGGCTGGGCATCACGAAGGTGCACTGCGGGCACAAGGCGAACATCATGAAGATGAGCGACGGGCTGTTCCTCGAGCGGTTCCGGACGCTCGCGAACGATCACCCGTCGATCGAGATCGCGGATGTGATCATCGACGCCCTGTGCATGAACCTGGTGCTGCGCCCGCAGGAGTACCGGATGGTGGTGCTGCCGAACCTGCAGGGGGACATCGTCAGCGACCTGGCGGCGGGGCTGGTGGGGGGGCTGGGCTTTGCGCCGTCTGCGAACATCGGCGACAAGATCTCGATCTTCGAGGCTGTGCACGGGACGGCGCCCGACATCGCGGGCAAGGGGATCGCGAACCCGACGAGCCTCCTGCTCAGCGGTCTGATGATGCTCCGGCACATCGGGCTGGTGAAGAAGGCGGCGACGATCGAGAACGCGCTGCTCGCGACGCTCGAATCCGGCGTGCACACCGGCGACGTGAAGGGCGACGGGGAGCCGGTGGGGACGCAGGCGTTCGGCCGGGCGATCATCGAGCGGCTGGGCAAGGCTCCACAGGGCCGGGAGGCCCGCCCGGTGCCCGCGACGGAGTCGATGACGCACGAGGTCTCGCCCCGCCCGGCGCAGAACCGGCTGATGCGCACCTTCATGACGGTGGAGCGGCACGTGTGCGGGTGTGATGTCTATATCGACACCATCATCACGCCCCTGGAGCTCGCGCAGAGGCTGGAGCGGATCGCGGACGGGACGCCCTTCAAGCTGACGATGATCTCGAGCCGGGGCACGCAGGTGTGGCCCACCGGGAGCGTCTACACGGAGGTGGTGGACTACTACCGCGTGCGCTTCGAGCTGCGCGACCCGGACCGGACGCTCGGGACGATGGGGCAGATGCCGACGGTGCACCTGCTGAGCAAGGTGGCGGAGAAGTTCGAGATCACGGACTTCCAGCCCTTGAAGGTGTACGACGGGAAGCCGGGGTACAGCAAGGCTCAGGGGCAGTAAGTGGCCGATGAGCGGGACAGCGGGTGCCACCGGCTGCTGGTCAGCCGGTGCGCCTTCGTGGCCCGCGGTTGGCCTCAGTCCTCAGCCCGTTCCAGGCGCTCAACCGAGCCGTCTTCCTTCTCGATGAGGATCAGGTCGGCCTCGTCGTTGAAGAGGCCATGGTCGATCACGCCCGGGATGGCGTGCAGCTCGAGGGCGAGTTCGTCGGGGTTGGTGTGCTCGGGGAGGACGACATCGACGACGAGGTTGCCGTTGTCGGTGATGAAGAGCTCGCCCGAGATGCTGCGGCGGAGGACGCCGTTGAGGCCGAGGTGGCGCATCGCGGCCCGGGTGCTCGCCAGGCCGAAGGCCATGACCGCGACCGCGAGGGTCGAGGCGGTGCCGAGCCGGGGCGAGACCTTGTGGTCGCGGACGAGGAAGACGCGGTGGTGGCTGGCCCAGGCGAGCATCCGCTCGCGGGCCATGGCGCCGCCCGAGCCCTTGAGCATCCGCATGTCGCGGTCGATCTCGTCGGCGCCGTCGATCAGGAGGTCGATCTCCTCGACGGTCGAGAAATCGACGCAGCGGAGCCCGTGCACGCGACAGACCGCCTCGGTCGCCTCGGACGCCGGGATGACCGAGACCTCGAAGCCCTCCGTGTGGACCTTCTCAGCGAGGGCCTTGAGCGCGCGGGCGGCGGTCGTGCCCGAGCCGATGCCGACGCACATGCCGGGCTTCACGAGCGACAGGGCCTCCTGCGCGAGGGCGTCGGTCATGAGGGCCGCCTGATCACGGGTGGTCTCCAAGGCTGATCTCCCCCGCTCCGCGGCGCCGGCCCGGCGACGGGCCCGAGCCCGTTGCCGGCGCTGCCTGCAGACGCGGTTCGACTCTAGGCGGGGCTTCGGCGGGGCGCGTGAAAACGCCTACGCTCGACCGTGACCGATAAGCACATCCCCACCCACGCCGACACCGACGCCCACCCCGACGCCCCGGCCCGCATCGTGATCGCGACCGGCAACCCGCACAAGGTCGAGGAGCTCCGCGCGATCTTCGCGGAAGCCGCGGGGGACCTGCCCATCGTCGGGCTCGAGGCATTCGATCAAGCGTTCGACGAGCCCGAGGAGACCGGCGACACCTTCGAGGCGAACGCGACCATCAAGGCGAGGAGCTATGCGAGGCGGACGCGGTCGTGGTGCCTCGCGGACGACTCGGGGCTCGAGATCGATGCCCTGGGCGGGAAGCCCGGCGTGATCTCCAGCCACTACTTTTGCGACGGGGGACCTTCCGACACGCCGCGGCCCGAGCGGGACCGCATGAACAACGAGCGGGTCCTGCGCGAGCTCGAGATGATCGCGGACGACCAGCGGTCGGCGCGGTTCGTCTGCGTCATGGTCCTCGCGGACCCATCGGGCACGGTCCGGGCCTTGGTCCGGGGGACCTTCGAGGGTCGGATCGGGCGCCCGCCCCGGGTGCCCAGTGGAAACCACGGATTTGGCTACGACCCGCTTTTCCTCACGCTGGAGAGCGGCTTCGCGCGCACGAGCGCCGAAATGGAGCCAACGGACAAGAACCGGGTAAGCCACCGGGCGGTCGCTGCCAGGCAGATGGCGGAGCTGCTCGCGGGGTCCGTGGGCGCTTGAGGGCGTCCGAAACCGCCCAAAAAGAAACGCGACCGCCGAGGGTCAGTCGGCGGCCGCGTGGAGGAGAGAGTGAGAACGCTTGGCCATCGTCTCATTCGCTTGGGAACTCCAAGGCTTTTATGGGCTCTTGGCGATTCCTTCGCGAAGTCTTGACCGCCTGTTTATACGAGCGTTCCACTGCCTTCGTTCAAAAGATTCGTGCAAATCGGATGCGGCACTTTTTGCCGACTCGGTAAGCGACGCCCGGATCAGGACTTGTCGTCGTCCTTGACCTCGAACTCCGCGTCGATTACGTCGTCGTCCTTACCCTGATCAGAGGGGGCTGTTCCCCCGGTCGCCGCAGAGGCACCACCGGAACCGGCGGTCTGGGCTTCGTACATCGCCTTGCCGAGCTCCATGCGGGCGTTCTCGAGCTCCTTGAGGGCGGCTTCGATCGGGGCGGGCTCGTCCTCCTTGAGCTTGGACTCGAGGTTGGCGACCGCGGACTCGATCCGGCCCCGGACTTCGCCCGAGACCTTCTCCCCGTGCTCCTCGAGGTCGCGCCGGGTCTGGCTGACCGCGGCGTCGCCCTTGTTCTTGAGGTCGACGAGCTCGCGGCGCTTGCGGTCTTCCTCCGCGTGCGACTCGGCGTCGGCCTTCATGCGGTTGATCTCGTCCTTGTTGAGCCCGCCGGAGTTGGTGATCTTGGTCTCGGCCTTCTTGCTGGTCGCCTTGTCGGTCGCGGTGACCTGGAGGATGCCGTTGGCGTCGAGGGCGAACTCGACCTCGATCTGGGGCACACCCCGGGGCGCGGGGGCGATGCCCGAGAGCTCGACCTCGCCCAGGAAGCGGTTGTCCTTGGCGAACTCACGCTCGCCCTGGAAGACGCGGACCTGCACGGAGGTCTGGCTGTCGGAGGCGGTGGAGAAGGTTTCCTTCTTGCTGGTCGGGATGGTGGTGTTCTTCTCGATGAGCTTGGTCATGACGCCACCCAGCGTTTCGACGCCCAGGCTGAGCGGGGTGACGTCGAGGAGGAGGACGTCCTTCACGTCGCCCGCGAGGACGCCGCCCTGGATCGCGGCGCCGATGGCGACGACCTCGTCGGGGTTGACGGTCTTGTTGGGGTCCTTGCCGAAGATTTCCTTGCAGATCTGCTGCACCTTCGGGATGCGGGTCGACCCGCCCACGAGCACGACCTCGTCGATCTTCGACGCGTCGAGCTTGGCGTCCTTGATCGCCTGCTCGCAGGGACCGCGCAGGCGCCGGAAGAGGTCCTCACAGAGGCTCTCGAACTTCGAGCGGGTGATCTCGACCATCAGGTGCTTGGGACCGGTCTGGTCGGCGGTGATGAAGGGCAGGTTGACCGTGGTCTGCTGGCCCTGGCTCAGTTCCTTCTTGGCGGCCTCCGCGGCCTCCTTCAGGCGCTGCATCGCCATGGGGTCCCTGGAGAGGTCGATGCCCTCCTTGGACTGGAACTCCTTGACCAGGAAATCGATGATCTTCTGGTCCCAGTCGTCGCCACCGAGGTGGCCATCGCCATGCGTGGAGATGACCTCGAAGACGCCATCGCCCACGTCGAGGATGGAGACGTCGAAGGTGCCGCCGCCCAGATCGAAGACCGCGATCTTCTCGTTCTTCTTGCTGTCGAGCCCGTAGGCGAGCGCGGCGGCGGTGGGCTCGTTGATGATGCGCTCGACCTTGAGGCCGGCGATCTCGCCGGCGTCCTTGGTCGCCTGGCGCTGGGCGTCGTTGAAGTAGGCGGGGACGGTGATGACCGCCCGTGTGACGGTCTCGCCCAGGTAGTCCTCCGCGGTTTTCTTGAGGTCCTGGAGGATGAAGGCGGAGATCTGCTGGGGCGTGTAGTCCTTCTCGCGGATCTTCACCGTGACGAAGTCGTCGGGCCCGCCCGCGACCTCGTAGGGCACGAGCTTCTCTTCCGAGCCGACTTCTTTGTGGCGCCGGCCCATGAAGCGCTTGATGCTGAAGACGGTGTTGCGGGGGTTGGTCACCTGCTGGTGGCGGGCGGGCTGGCCCACGAGGCGCTCGCCCTTGTCGGTGAAGCCCACGACCGAGGGGGTCGTGCGGTTGCCCTGGCTGTTGATGAGGACCTTGGGCTCGTCGCCCTCCATGACGGCGACGACGGAGTTGGTCGTGCCGAGGTCGATGCCGATGATCTTGGACATGGGTTCCTCCCGGTCGTGAGTCGGTCTGATCCGGGTCGGTCGCGGGGTGTTCCGTCGGGCCGCCCCGTAGGGGGTTCTTGGGTTTCCGCTCCTCCGGGTGCAACCCGTGTGCCAACCCCGCCCACGGGCGCACGCCCCCGGGGCGCGGCGCAGGGCCGGGCCGGCCTGTCAGATTGGCAGCATTGCCCACCCCGCCCCCCCAACCTCCGCCCTCAGCTCCCGCCCGAGGTGGGCACGATCGGCCCGGGCTCCGGGTGGTTGGGCGGGGGGAGGAGCCTCCGGCTCATCAGGACGAACCCGATCGCCCCCACGGTCGTGAGCGCCAGGCAGATCCCCACAGCGGGGGCGGCGCCGCCCGAGGCTCCGCCCAGCCACTCGTAGATCTGGACCCCAAGGGCGGCGGCGAGCAGCCCCCGCACGCCGGTGAGGGTCACGTGCACGCCCATGTACTGGCTGGCCTTGTCGGGGGGCGCGAAGTCCAGGTGCCCGAGCGTCCAGCCCAGGACGCCCCCGGCGTAGGCGATGCCGGTGAGCGCGCTGAAGAGGAAGAGCAGGCCGACCAGCTTCAGTTGAACCGCTGCGAAGAGGCAGGCCAGCGCCAGCACGAAGACCCAGGAGTGGATCGCGCGGAAGCGCACGATGTGGGTCTTGTCGAAGAGCCTGGCCCAGAGCGGGATCGCGAAGGGCATGACGGTGTACTGGACGACGGTCGAGATAAGGAGCCCAAGGATGTAGCCCGCGCCGAAGACCTCCCGCAGGATGACCGCCAGCAGCGTCATCGCGGCGATGTTGCCCATACCGAGGAGGAACTGGCAGAGCATGTACGCGGCGTAGGCCCGGTCGTCGATCAGCACCCGGGCCATCCGCGCGGGGTTGAAGCTCGGGCCGTCGCGCCGGTTGGTGGCGTTCTCGATCCTGAGCATCGCGGGGCCGCCCCGGAGGCGGACGCGGGTCCAGAAGTGCCGGCCCACGAGCCCGAGAACGCACCCGACCGGGATGATGTAGCGGAAGGCGCGGTCGTCGAACTGCATGAGGACGCCCATGCCCGCCCCGAGGGCGGCGACCATGAGCACGGTGATCATGGCGAAGGGCCCTGTGAGCTTGGCTCGGGAGCCGCTCGGGTAGTTGAGCTTCCAGACGGTCGAGCGGATCGTCGTGACGCCGGCCCAGCAGCTGCGCCCGAGCAGGACGAGCAGCGCGAGGGCGATCAGCCCCGGGGCGTTCTTGGGCACCAGGGCGACGCCCAGGGCCATGACCGCCATCACCGCGTGGAGCACGGTCATGAACCGGACCTTGTCCACCCCGTGGCTCAGGCGGACCCAGACGAAGCTCGACAGGTTCGCGAGGGCCGGGGCGACCGCGACGATGCCGGTGATGGTGTTCAGGAGCCGGTCGTTGACCGACCCCTCGAACGCGATCCGCACCAGGACCGAAACCACGCTGCCCTCGAAGACGGTGAGCAGGAACGGGAGGAAGAACGAGGCGCGGAGCTCCCAGCGGTAGTTCGCCCGGCTCATCGCGGGCACCCGCTTGGGCGCGTAGGCCCCGATCGTCCGCCCCCACAGGGAGGGCGGGGGTGTCCGGAGCGTCTGGGTGTCGGCGGTGGTCACGCCGGAGCGTTCGCGCCCGACCGCCCGGAAGCAAGCGTGCCCCGGGGGCTGCGTCGGACGGGCGGGCCCGCGCGACCCGACCGGCGCGGGGCGGGCCCGGGGAGTTCCCGGACGGGCGGGGTCCCTCCCGGGCTCCGGCCCGCCTCCGCGCCGCCTCCGCGCCGCCTCCGGGCGGGGCGGGTGTGCGAACCGGTCAGGAACCCCGGGCGACGCGCATACCATCGCCCGAACCGACGCCGGAGCCAGGAGCCCCATGCCCGACCTGCAGATCCGCAACTTCTCCATCATCGCGCACATCGACCACGGGAAGTCCACCCTGGCCGACCGGTTGCTGCAATTGACGAAAGCCGTGTCGGACCGGGAGGCGCGTGAGCAATTCCTGGACGGGATGGACCTCGAGCGCGAGCGTGGCATCACGATCAAGGCGTCGGCGGTCACCGTCATGCACGAGCACAACGGCGTGCCCTTCATGCTCAACTTCATCGACACGCCCGGGCACGTCGACTTCGGGTACGAGGTGTCCCGGGCCCTGAAGGCGTGCGAGGGCGCGCTGCTGATCGTCGACGCGGCGCAGGGCGTTGAGGCGCAGACGGTGGTGAACGCGTACCTCGCGGTCGAGCAGGACCTCGAGATCATCCCGGTCTTGAACAAGATCGACCTGCCCGCGGCGCGGCCGATCGAGATCGCCGAAGAGGTGGAGCAGGTGCTGGGGCTGCCTGCGGAGGACTGCGTGCTTGTCTCGGCGAAGACGGGGCAGGGCGTGAAGGAGCTGCTGGACGCGATCTGCGACAAGCTGCCGCCCCCGCGCCCCGCGGTGATGACGCAGACGCGCGCCCTCATCTTCGACGCGGTGTACGACGACTACCGGGGCGTGGTTCTCTACCTGCGGATCTTCGACGGGAAGCTGAAGATCGGCGACAAGATCCGCATGATGCAGATGGAGCGGACCTTCCACATCACCGAGCTGGGCAAGTACACGCCCAAGCCGACCAAGGTGAAGGAGGTGGGCGTCGGGGAGACCTGCTACCTCATCGCGGCGATCAAGAACCTGGGCGAGGTGCGCGTGGGCGACACCATCACGATCGACCACGACCCGGCGGCGACGCCCCTCTCGGGCTACGAGCCCCCGCGCCAGATGGTCTTCTGCGACTTCTTCCCCGCGACCACGACGGACAAGAAGGGCTCGAGCTTCGAGGAGATGCGCGAGGCGGTCGAGAAGCTGAGCCTCAACGACTCGAGCTTCACCTTCCTGCCCGTCCACTCCGAGGCGCTGGGCTTCGGCTACCGCTGCGGCTTCCTTGGTCTCCTGCACATGGACATCATCCAGGAGAGGCTCGAGCGCGAGTTCGACCTGGAGCTGGTGCAGACCGCGCCCACCGTGAGCTACAAGGCGCGGATCCGGGGCAAGGGGGGCGAGATCGAGGAGATCGAGATCAACAACCCCGCGGACCTGCCGGACATGGGCTCGGTCATCGAGATCCTGGAGCCCATCACCCGGCTCGAGATCATGCTGCCCAAGGCGTGCATCGGCGATGTGCTGAAGCTCTGCATGGAGCGCCGGGGGATCTTCAAGAGCCAGATGTTCGTGAGCGAAGCGCGGGAGATGATCACGTTCGAGATGCCGCTCGCCGAACTGATCTACGACTTCTACGACAAGCTCAAGGGCATCACCTCGGGCTACGGGACGATGGACTACGAGATCACCGAGTTCCGGGCCGACCGGCTGGTGAAGGTCGACATCCTGATCAACGGCGACCCCGTCGAGGCCCTGAGCCTGATCACGCACAAGGACAAGGCCGACCAGCGGGGCCGGGCCCTGCTCACCCGCCTGAAGAAGCAGATCGACCGCCACCAGTTCGAGATCCCGCTGCAGGCCGCTATTGGCGGCAAGGTCATCGCCCGCGAGACCATCAAGGCCTACCGCAAGGACGTGACCGCGAAGTGCTACGGGGGCGACGTGAGCCGCAAGCGCAAGCTGCTCGACAAGCAGAAGAAGGGCAAGGACCGGATGAAGTCGGTGGGGAGCGTGAACATCCCGCAGCAGGCGTTTATGGCGGTGCTGGATACGGGGGAGTGAAAATCGACCGCCCGTCCGACGGGCCCGGCGCAGGGGCGCATCCACGCCGCCCGGAAGGAGGCGCCGCGCCATGCACGCCCGCTCGACCCTCAGCACCCTCGCCCCGGCGCTCCTGCTGCTCGCCGGGTGTGCCGCCGATCCCGACTCCAGCGAGGCGGATATGCCCCCGCCGGTCCCTCTCGCCGCCGTGGGTCCCATCCCCATCGACGCGTCCACGGGCCACATCCTCCTCCGCGTGCGCGTGAACGGCGCCGGCCCTTATTGGTTCATGCTCGATACAGGCAATCCGTCCACCGCCATCTTTGAGTCTGTCGCCGAGGACCTCGCGCTCCCCACCGCACCGCTTGGGCAGATGGTGGGCGCGGGATCGGGCTCGGTCCCCGTGCGTTTCACGCCTGACCTCTCGATCGCGATCGACGAACGACGAGGCACCGCCTTCGTCGAGCCACGGGCGGTCGTGATCCCTCAGGCCCAGGCCCTGCGGGCCTTCGGCGACAAGCAGATCGCCGGCTTTCTCGGGGCGTCCTTCATCGAACGGTTCGCCGTCACCATCGACTACGACGCCGCCACGCTGACCCTCACCAACACGCACGACTACCAACCCCCCGTGGACGCCACGATCCTCGACATGCCCCAGACCGAGGGCTTCCCTTACTTCGAAGGCTCGGTTGTGCCCATCGCCGGCGGGAAGCCCGTCCAGCCCGTCACCGGCCGCTTCCTCCTTGACCTCGGGGCCCCGTACGGCGTGGCCATCAAGCATCGGCAGGCCGCGGAACGAGACCTCATCGGGGCCTCGGAGGCTCGCGCGTTCGCCGAGGCGATCGGCATCGACGGCGAGCCCTTCCGCATCCTCGCGCTGCCCGCCGAAACGGTCCTGCTCGGCGACCAGCACCTCGCCATCGACACCGTCTACTTCCCCGACCGTCCGGGTGGCGGCCCCCCCATCGAGAATCTCGTCGGCGACGTCGGCAGCGCCGCCTTCAAGGGATGGAACCTGACGCTCGATTACGCCCGCGATCGGCTGGTTCTCTCGACGCCGCCCCGGGAGCCCGCGAGCCCCTAGACCCGGCCGATGGTCCGAGCGTACTCCCCGCGACCGGGCAGGAGCGGTCCCTACGCGTCCGTGAACGCCCGCTCATTGTCGCACCACGCGAGCCTTCTCCGCTTGCTTCGGTGCGCCCACGCTCTAGCTTCTTCTGAGCCCCCGTGCCCGCGCCCAGTGACCGTTCCGCCCGATGCCCACCCCCAACCCCCCGAAATCCGACTCCCGCCTGAGCCGCGGCTCTCGGACCGCGCTCTACATCCTCGCGACGGTCGCGGTGATCGGCGTGCTTGACTTTGCCGGCGCGATCCTCGTCCCTGTCCTTGTGGCCTTCCTCGCGGCGATCATGCTCTACCCGCTGCTCGTCGCGCTTCACCGCGATCTTCGGATGCCCTACGGGCTCGGCGCCGCGATCCTGGTTTTCGGTGTGCTCGCCGCCATCACGCTCGGCGCGTCTTTGCTCGCCAGGCCCGCGAGCAAGATGGCGAACGAACTTCCCGAGCAGATCCGCGAGGTCGAGTTCAAGCTCCGCGGCATCCGCGACCGCATCGATGAACTCAAGGAGGCCGGCAAGACGATCGAGAGCCTCACCGCGAGCGAGGACACGGGCAGCGTACGCGTCCAGGTCGCGGATTCGAAGTTCACCAATGTGCTGGTGGGCCACACCGGCTTTTTCCTGGCGAACGCGTTCCTCACGGTGGGCCTGCTGTACTTTCTGCTCGCCTCGCACAACATCTTCGTCTACAAGGTGATCCGCGTGTTGCCACGGAAGCGGCACCAGATCGCGGCGTTGCGGATTTTCCAACGGATGAAGGACGATATCGCCCAGTACTTTCTCACCATCACCGTTGTGAACATCGGGCTCGGCGTCGCGGTCGGGCTCGTCACATGGGCCTTCGGCATGCCGAGCCCGCTCCTCTGGGGCGTCATGGCGGCGACCTTCAACTTCGTCCCGTTCCTCGGCGCGGTCGCCGGGGTTATCGTCATCACGGTCGCCGCGACGACGCAGTTTGACAACCTCGGCTACGCGTTTCTCGTCGCCGGGAGCTACTACGCCCTGACCGCGTTCGAGGGCACCATCGTCACCCCCTTGCTCCTCGGCAGACGCATGGTGCTCAACCCGGTCGTCGTGTTCCTGTCGCTGATCTTCTGGGGCTGGCTCTGGGGCATCGCGGGGATCTTTCTCGCGGTCCCCCTCATGTCGATGATCAAGATCGTGTGCGACGGCACCAGGCACGCCCGTCCGATCGGAGTGTTCCTCGGACGCTGATCGTGGGCCCGGAGGCCCTTCGGTTACACTCCCCCCGTGCCCCAGAAGACCTTTCTCATCGCCGATAAACGCGTCCCCCTCGGCAAGGCCCTGGACATCGACATCCCCGTCGGCGAATCCGCCACCGGGCGCGATGTTGTCATCCCCGTCCGCGTCCGCAGGGGGCACGAGCCCGGCCCCACCGTCGCGGTCACCGCCACCGTCCACGGAGACGAGATCAACGGGATGGGCGTCGTCCGCCGTCTGATCGTGGAACAGGGCCTGAGCCTCACCCGGGGCACGCTGGTGCTGGTCCCGGTCATCAATGTCCTGGGCTTCGAGCGCAAGAGCCGCTACATGCCCGACCGGCGGGACCTCAACCGCTCCTTCCCGGGCTCGGTCGGGGGCTCGCTCACGGCGCGGTTCGCCTACACCGTCTTCCACGAGATCGTCAAGCGGGCCGACTACCTGATCGACCTGCACGCCGCGGCTCAGAGCCGCACGAACTACCCGAATGTCCGGGCGGACCTCGACAACCCGCAGGTGGCCGAGCTCGCTCGCCTCTTCGGGGCCGAGCTCACGGTGCACGGGAAGGGCCCGGAGGGCAGCCTGCGCCGGTGCGCCGTCGAGGCGGGCGTGCCCACGATCATCCTCGAAGCGGGCGAGGTGTGGAAGATCGAGCCCGGGATGGAGGAGGTCGGCCTGCGGGGCGTGATGAACGTCCTCGCGGGCCTGAACATGATCGACGACGCGCCGGTCCCGCCGGCCTACCACGCGGTCGCGCGCGAGACCACCTGGGTCCGCTCCGGGCACGGGGGCATCCTGCGGTTCCATGTCGCGCCGGGGGACGATGTCGAGCAGGGCCAGCCCATCGCCACCGCCACGACCCTGCTGTGCAAGGAGCTCGCGACGATCGAGAGCCCGGGCCCGGGCATCGTCCTGGGCATGACGACGCTCCCCGCGGTCGTCCCGGGGGACCCCGTCGCCCACATCGCGACGCTCGAGGGGGGCATCGAGCCCATCCGCAAAGCCCGGCGCCGCAGCAGGGGAGAGTCGCTCGACGACCGGCTCCGCGGAGATCTCGCGACCAACATCGTCCTGCACGACCACGACCCCGAGAACACGCCCGGGGGGAACGACCATTGAGCGACGGCACCATCGAACCGATCGTGTTCGGCTGGCGCGAGCGCGTCGACCTGCCCGCGTGGGGGGTCCGCCGCCTGCTCGCGAAGGCCGACACCGGGGCCCGGTCCTCCGCGGTCCACGCGGAGAACATCCGCCACCTGCCGAGCGGGCTGGTCGCGTTCGACGTCGTCTACAGCCGGACCCATCCCGACCGCTTCGTCCGCGTCGAGGCCCCGATCGTGCGCGAGACGGTCGTCCGATCCAGCACGGGCCACTCGACCGAGCGGATCGTCGTTCGCACCACCCTGCGGGCCGGCCCCTTCGAGCGCGAGGTCGAGATGACCCTCGTGTCGCGGGAGCTCATGTCCTGCCGGCTGCTGATCGGTCGCACCGCGCTGACCGGCGTCGCGGGCGTGCCGGGCGTCCTGGTCGACCCCGAGCGCCCCTACCTCCTGACACCCCGTAAGCCCAAGCGCAAGCCCTCCCCCGAGAAGGGAAACCAGTGAAGATCGCGATCCTCTCGCGCGAGCCCCGGTCCTATTCCACCAAGCGGCTCGTCCAGGCCGCCAAGCAGCGGGGGCACACCCCGCGCGTCCTCGACACGCTGGGCTTCGCCATCATGCTCGAGTCGGACAACCCCGATCTCGCCTACAAGGGCCGGCGCCTGCCCCCCTTTGACGCGGTCATCCCCCGCATCGGCGCCTCCATCACCTACTTCGGCACCGCGGTCGTCCGACAGTTCGAGCAGATGTCGATCTTCTGCGCCAACCCCGCGCCCGCGATCGTCAACAGCCGCGACAAGCTCCGCTCCCTGCAGATCCTCTCCCGCCACGGCATCGGCCTGCCCCCGACGGAGTTCGTCCGCTCGACGGGCGACATCCTCCCCGCGGTCGAGCGCCTGGGCGGCGCCCCCGTCATCGTGAAGGTCCTCGAGGGCACGCAGGGCAAGGGCGTCATGCTCGCCGACTCCGCCAAGGTCGCCGAGGCGATCTTCGAGACCCTCGCGTCCGCACGCGTGAACGTGCTCATCCAGCGCTACATCGCCGAGAGCAAGGGCACCGACGTCCGCGCCATCGTCGTCGGGGACGAGGTCGTCGCCGCGATGCGCCGGCGCGGCGCCCCGGGCGAGTTCCGCTCCAATGTCCACAAGGGCGGCTCCACCGAGGCCTTCGATCTGAACGACCAGTTCCGCGAGACCGCCCTGCGGGCGGCCCAGGTCTCGGGCCTGCGCGTCGCGGGCGTCGACATGCTCGAGAGCAACGATGGCCCGCAGGTCATGGAGGTCAACAGCTCCCCGGGCCTGCAGGGCATCGAGAAGGCCACCGGCGTCGATGTCGCGGGCGCCATCATCGACTACGTCCAGCACCGCGTCGCCTTCCCCGATGTCGATGTCCGCCAGCGCCTCACCGTCTCCAAGGGCTGGGGCGTCTCCGAGGTGCAGGTCGCCAAGAAGAAATCCAGCCTCGCGGGCAAGACGCTCGCCGCCGCCGGGCTGACGGGCGAGGACATCAACGTCCTCACCCTCTCCCGCGAGGGCATGGTCAAGCCCAACCCCGGCCCCAACACCATCATCCAGGGTGGCGACAAACTCCTCTGCTTCGGCCGCCTCGAAGCGATGCGCAGCCTGATGGCGACCCCGCCCAAACGAAGGCGCGCAAGCAAGGCCACCGCGAAGAAGTAACGAAGGGCACCCGGTGGCCCGACCCGCCGCGAAAGGGCGCTTCGGGGCCTCGTCCTTCCTCGCCCCCTCGGGGAGAGGATGTCGCGAAGCGACAGGAGAGGGGCTTCCCCAAGCGCAGCGCCTCCACCCCCTCCAAGCCTCATTCCAGAGTCGAATCCCAAACAACCCAAGGCACAGGAATCTCCACTGCATCAGAGCCGCATGGGGAACAACGCGGAGAGCGCTTCCCAGAGACCCGGCGACTCGGACCCCGAGTCTGATGGCAAGCGAAGTCCGTGGGTCCACCCCTCACTCCAGCCTCGCCCCCTTCGCGCGATAGAACGCGCCGAGTTCCTCCCGCCCGGGTGTCCCGAACTTCCGCCCCATCACCTCGCTCCACCGGCTCGGGGCCGAGCCCCGCTCCTCCATGTAGCGCTCGTACCCGTCGTCGTACCGCTTGAGGTCCGCCAGCACCGCCTCATCCCCCGCGTACCGGTCCTCCATCAGCACCGCGTCGACAGGGATCCGGGGCCTCACCACCGGGTCCTCGTCCGGCACGCCCACGCACAGGCCGAAGAAGGGGTACACCCCCTCGGGCAGCCCGAGCAGGCGGTCCAACTGCGCGATGTGGTTGCGGATCCCCCCGATATAGCAGATCCCGTACCCCATGCTCTCGAAGGCGATCGACGCCTTCTCCGCGAAGAGTGCACAGTCGATCGCCGCGACGAGGAATGCCTCCAGACGCTGGTCGTACCCCTCGCCGTCCCGCTGCGCCGCCAGGCGGTGGCGGCGTGTATCCCCGCAGAACACGAGGAACGCCCCGCACGCGACGATCTTCTCCTGGGGCCCGGACAGGTCCGCGATCGCCCGGCGCGTCTCCGCGTCCCGCACCCGGATCACGCTGTACGCCTGCACCGCCGAACTCGTGGAGGCCATCTGCCCCGCGGAGATCGCCTCCCGCACGTGCTCATCCGGGACAAGCGTGTCCTTGAAACGCCGGATCGAACGATGCGATTTCAACAGCCCGATGACCTCATTCATGGCACCAGCGTAGCCCGAGGCGCTCCGGTGCTACGACCCGCCCCCGCGGGTCGTGCCGATCAATCCCGCGCCCCGATCAACCCCAGCCCCTCCGCCAGCGCCCGCGTGTCCGTGTGCTGATCGAACCGAACGATCTTCCCGTCCCGCACCCGGTACACATGCGCGAACGCAGCCTCCACCGCTCGCCCCGTCGCCTTGGGCGTCCCCAGGTACCGCCCCAGCACGACCACCGTCCCGTTCCCCACCCCGCCCTCCCCCGCCTCCGGCGACTCCAAAAACTCCTCCGCCACCGCCCGCCACTCGTCCCACTCCGCCCGGAACTTGCCGAACACATTCGCCGCGATCTGGTCGTACCCCACCCACCGCCCGCCCCCCGGCATCCCCGCCGACTGCTGCCACACGATCCCGTCCGCCATCAGCGAGCGAACCGTCTCCATATCCCGCGCCGTAAACGCGGCGAACAACGAGCGGACGACATCCCCGGGGCTGATCACGGGCCTGTTCGAGTCGGTCATCGCCCGAGTACGCTCCCCCGCCACCCCGGTTCGCCCCCCGGTTCCTTTCGGCCAGCCCCCTTGACTTTGGCCCCCGGTCGAAGAAAAAACACCCCGCAAGCCCACCCAGCACCACCCCGGAGCCCAAGGGCCATGATCGAAATCAAAGACCTTCGCAAGCACTTCGGCCCCATCAGAGCGGTCGATGGCGTCTCCCTCACCGTCCGGACGGGCGAGGTGCTGGGCTTCCTGGGCCCCAACGGCGCCGGCAAGTCCACCACCATGAAGATGGTCACGGGGTTCCTCCGCCCCACCTCGGGCACCGCCAGTGTTTACGGGCACGACATCCGCACCGACACGCTCGCTGCCCAGCGCACCATCGGCTATCTGCCGGAGGGCGCCCCCGCCTACCCCGACATGACCCCCGAGGGCTTCCTGAGGTTCGTCGCAGCGGTCCGTGGGCTCAAGGGCCGCGCCGCGAGAGACGCCATCGAACACGCGTCCGATCTGGTCCACCTCGAGGGCGTCATGCGCCAGCCCATCGACACCCTCTCCAAGGGCTACCGCCGGCGCGTCGGGCTCGCCGCCGCCATCCTGCACGACCCCCCGGTCCTCATCCTCGACGAGCCCACCGACGGGCTCGACCCCAACCAGAAGCACGAGGTCCGGAACCTCATCCGCCGCATGGCGGGCGAAAAGTGCGTCGTCCTCTCGACGCACATCCTGGAAGAGGTCGACGCGGTCTGCACCAGAGCCGTCATCATCGCCCATGGCAAGGTCATCGCCGATGGCACTCCCCAGGACCTCCGCGCCCGAGCCCGCTCCGCCGGCACCGTGACGATCGCGGTCTCGGGGAACACCGATGGCCTCATCGACGCCCTCCGCACGCTCCCCGCGGTCGCGACGGTCGAAAGGCTCGGGGGCGACACCGCCGCCCTCCGCGCCGCCATCCGCCCAAGCTCCAACAAGCGGGGCAAGGACGCCGAGATGGCGACGGAAATCGGCAACCTCATCCGCAGCCGGAACCTCACGCTGGACGAGTTCACCGTCGAGCCCGGCCGCCTCGACGAGGTCTTCCGCGACCTCACCACACGCAAGCCCGCACCGGCGGAGGCGCACGCGTGAACACCCTCTTCCCCACCACCATCGCGGTCACCCGGCGCGAGCTCGCCGGCTACTTCGCCACGCCCGTTGCGTACATCTTCATCATCATCTTCCTCGTGCTGTGTGGCGTTTCCACCTTCCAGCTCGGGGGCTTCTTCCGGCGTGGGCAGGCCGACCTGCTCCCCTTCTTCACCTTCCACCCCTGGCTCTACCTCTTCCTCATCCCCGCCCTCGCCATGCGTCTCTGGGCCGAAGAGCGCCGCGCCGGCACCATCGAGCTGCTGCTCACGCTCCCGATCCCTCCTGCCGCTGCGGTCTTGGGCAAGTACCTCGCCGCCTGGGCCTTCACCGCTATCGCGCTCTTCTTCACCACGCCCCTCTGGATCACCGTCAACCAGCTGGGCGACCCCGACAACGGCGCCATCGCCGCCAGCTACCTGGGCTCGCTCCTCATGGCCGGTGGCTTCCTCGCGGTCGGCTCCGCCGCCAGCGCCGCGACCAAGAACCAGGTCGTCGCGTTCGTCGTCACCGCGGTCGCCTGCTTCGCCCTGCTGCTCGCGGGCTTCCCGCCGGTCATCGATCTCCTCCAGGGCTGGGCCCCCAGCTGGCTCGTCGACCAGGTCGCCTCCTTCAGCTTCCTCACCCGTTTCGACGCCATCTCCAAGGGCGTCATCGACCTCGCCGACCTCGTCTACTTCTTCACCCTCATCGCAGCCCTCCTCACCGCCACCGTCGTCCTCGTCGACCTCAAGAAAGCCGACTGAACCCCCGTTCCCTCTTTGGCCCTTTGGCCATTTGCGATCTGGTCATCTGACCGAAGGTCACCATGAACCGACTCACCGCGTACCTCACCCTCACCCTCCTCCTCGCCGCCTTCCTCGCGGTCAACATCCTCACCACACGCGCCCTCCCCTCCGCGCGCCTCGACCTCACCCAGAACAACCTCTACACCCTCTCCCCCGCCGGACGCGCCATCGCCCGCTCACCCAAGGAGCCCATCACCCTCACCCTCTTCTACTCCGAGTCCCTCGTGCGGGGCCAGCCCCAGATCCAGTCCGCCGCCACCCGCGTCATCGAACTCCTCGAGTCCTTCGAGTCCGCCTCCAGGGGCAAGATCGACCTCCGCATCGTCGACCCCGAGCCCTTCTCCGAAGCGGAGGATGACGCGGTCGCCCAAGGCATCCGGGGCGTCCGCATCGGCCCCGAGGAGACCCTCTACTTCGGCCTCGTCGGCACCAACGCCCTCGACGGGCGCGAGACCATCCCCTACATCAACGCCCTGGACCCGAACGCCGAGCGTTTCCTCGAGTACGAGTTCGCCAAGCTCATCCACACCCTCGCCGAGCCCGACCGCCCCAGCGTGGGCGTCATCACTTCGCTCCCCCTGCTGGGCACGCCCCCCAACCCCATGACCCGCAGCGTGGGCGCCGGCCCCTGGCAGGTCATCACCGAGATCGAGACCACGCTCGACCTCCGCGAGCTCGAGCCCGACAACGAGGGCAACATCGACATCCCCGAGGACATCGACGTCCTCATGCTCGCCCACCCCAAGAACCTCTCGGGCCAGACCCTCTTCGCCATCGACCAGTTCGCCCTCAAGGGGGGCAAGATCCTCGCCTTCCTCGACCCCCACGCGGAGGCCGACCCCGCCGGCGCCCCCGACCCGCAGAACCCCATGGCCGCCCTGCGTGCCGAGACGAGCTCCGACCTGGGCCCCCTGCTCGAAGCCTGGGGCGTCAGCATGCCCACCGACCGGGTCGCGGGCGACCTCACCTACGCCCTCGAGGTCTCGACAGGAGGTCCCCGGGGAGACATCGTGCCCTTCGTCGTCTACCTCGCCCTCCGGGGCGAAGCCTTCGACAAGGACGACCCCGTCCTGGGCCGTCTCGGGGTCGTCAACATGGCGAGCGCCGGAATGCTCTCACCCATCGAGGGCGCGACGACCACCTTCGAGCCCTTCATCACCACGACCGACCAGTCCGCCCCCGTCACCGCCGACCGCATCAAGCTCTTTCCGGACCCCCGCGCGATCCTCAACGATTTCTTCCCGACCGAGGGCACCCTCGCCCTCGCGGCGCGGGTCACGGGCGACGCCACCACCGCCTTCCCCGATGGTCCGCCCACCGCGGCAAACGATGCAGACGACGAGACACCAGAACCCCTGACCGCCAATACCGCCCCGCTCGACATCACCATCGTCGCCGACGCCGACCTGCTCGCCGACCGCTTCTGGGTCCGGGCCCTCTCTCTGGGCGGGCTCAACCTGGGCTACGAGCGCATCGCCGACAACGGCGCGCTCGTCGCGGGCCTGCTCGACCGCCTCGCCGGGTCCGACGACCTGCTCGCCCTCCGCGCCCGGGGCGAGTTCCGCCGCCCCTTCACCCGCATCGAGGAGATGCGCCGCCAGGCCGAAGCCGAGTTCCGCGCCGAGGAGCAGCGCCTCGAGCAGCAGATCGAGCAAACGCAACAGCGCATCAACGATCTCCAACTCGCCCGCACCGACGACCCCACCGCCAGCCTCGTCCTGAGCCCGGAGCAACAAGCCGAGCTCGACCGCCTCGAAGAGCAGCTGGTCGCGAGCCGCAGGCAGCTCCGCCAGGTCCGCCTGGATCTGCGTCGCGACATCGAGGCCCTCCAGACAAGGCTCCAGCTCATCAACACCGCCGCGGTCCCGGTCCTGCTCGCCGCCTTCGCCGTCTCGCTCGCGGGATTCCGAGCCATCCGCCGGCGCGCCGACCGGCGCAGGGGAGCCGACTCATGAACACCAAAGCCCTCGTCATCCTCGCCGCCTGCACCACCGTGCTCGTCGCCCTCGTTGCCCTGCTGGGCCCGGGCCGCTCCGCCTCGCCCGTCCCGGACAACCCCGGCGCCCTCTTCCCCGATCTCCCGGCCCGCGCCGCCGACCTCGCCACCATCGAGATCACCACCAAGACCGACCAGCTCACCATCGCACGGCGTGACACCGCCTGGGTCCTCCCCGCCAAGGACAACTACCCCGCCAACATCGACGAGGTCCGCCGCCTCGTCACGCAGATCCAGACGCTCGAGCCCACCGACCGCAAGACCGCCGACCCCGCCAACCACGCCCGCCTGGGCCTTGCACTTCCCTCCTCCGACAACGACACTGACTCCACCCACATCCGCCTCCTCACCGCCCAGGGCGACCCCGTCGCCGACCTCCTCCTGGGCAACACCACCAACGCCGGCCAGTTCATCCGCAGGGCCGACGCCGACCAGACCTGGCTCATCGACACCCCCATCAACGCCGCGACCTCCCCCACCGCGTGGTTCGACCCCCGCCCCGTGCAGGTCGAACGCGACGAGGTCCGCCGCGTCACCATCGAGCACCCCGATGGCGAAACCGTCGCGATCATCAGGACCGACGACGACTTCACGCTCGAGACCATCCCCGAGGGCCGCGAACTCGTCGGCCCCTGGGCCGCGGGCCAGATCGCGGGCGCCCTGGGCTTCATCAGTGTCACCGATGTCTCCAGCGACGCCTGGATGCAGGACGCGGAGGTCACCACCGTCACCTACGAACTCGAACCAAGTGAGGGCGACGAACAACAGACACTCACCGTCCGCGTCGCGGAGCGCGACAGTCGGCCCTGGGCCGGCTTCCTCGCCGCCGGCCCGGGCGCGGAGGCGCTCAACGCCATCGTCGAAGGCTGGTCCTACCAGATCAGCACCTTCACCCGCGACACCCTCACCCAGACGCTCGAAGACCAGCTGAAACCCCCAACAACGCCCCCGGACGCCCCCGCCGGGCCCGAAATCCCCGCGGCCTTGAACCCATCCGGCGAAGGCTGAAACCGGCGTCCGCCGCTGCCCGTAGGCTCTCTGAGGACCACCAGGGCACCGACGAAAGGGCAAGAGCCATGGCCAAGGCCGTCGCCGATCCGGAAGACATGCGCCAGTTCGCGATGAACCTCAAGAAGTTCACAGGCGGGCTCCGCCAGCAGATGACCGCGCTCAAGGGCCAGGCCTCCGCCCTGGGCCAGACCTGGCGCGACCAGGAACACGCCAAATTCGCCGGCGAGTTCGACGACACCATGCGGGCCATGGCGCGGTTCTGCGAGCACGCCGAGCAGCACATCCCCTTCCTCGTACGCAAAGCGGAGCGTCTCGAGGAATACCTCAAGCAGCGCTGAGCGCCGGCAGCCGCGCCGTTCTCTCTGGGGTGAACCATGGCCGATCGCGCCCGCGTCAGCTCCGTCGAGGCCCTCGCCGCCTTCCGACCGGCGCTGGTCAAGTTCCAGGAAGAGACCGCCGCGGCACTGACGAGCGCCGAGTCCGACGCCGGACGGACAGCCCTGAAACTGCGCGGGCAGCTCGAGCCCTACTGGAAGAAAGAGTGCCGCGTGCGACGTGAGGAGCTGACCCGCGCCAAGGGCAAGCTCTCCGCCAAGCAGGCGTCGAAGAACCCCGACGAACGGGCCACGGTCGACGAGAAGAAGGCGGTCGACAAGGCCCGCCGGCGCCTCGAATACGCGGAACGGAAGCTGGAGGTCACCCGCATGTGGGTCCGCCGGCTGGAGAAGGAGCAGGACGAGTTCCGCAGCAAGATCGGCTCGTTCAAGTCGCTCGTCGACCAGCAGATGCCCCGGGCGGTCTTCGAACTGGACCGCGTCATCCGCACGCTCGACGAGTACCTGCGGATCAAGTCCAAGGCCGGCGATGCGCCGATTCCCGAGAAGGGCGAGGGGGGCGGGGCATGAGCCTGGGCGTCACCAAGACCGTCATCGTCGACGGGGCCAAGGAGCTCAAGCGGGCGTGGGTCGCGACCCGCGAACACTGGGACGACGACATGGCCCGCAAGTTCGAGGCCGAGTTCCTCGAGCCCATCGGCCCGCGCCTCACCGAGGCGGTGAAGGCCCTCGAGCACCTGCAGGGGGTCTGCCGGAAGGCGGAGATCGAGTGCGCCGACGCGGGCGAGTAGGGGGCGCCGGGCGACGGACCGGGACCAGCGACCACGCCCGCGCCCTGCGTGGGCGTGCCACCCCATCGTTCGTCGGGGGCACCCTCCGTGGGCCGGTGCGGTAGGCTCTGGGCAATGAGTGAAGAAGGCGTGACGATTCGTGACGACGGGGCCGGTGAGGTGCATCCTGCGACCGCGATCGCGCCGGGAGCCGGGGGCAGCCCGATCGCCCGCCAGGCCCGGGCCTTGTCGCGCCTGCGGGCCCTCCTGCGCGAGCGGGCCGAGGGGGCAGCGGAGATCGCCCGGGTCCACGAGGCGGCGCACGCACAGGCCCGGGCCTCCTTCGACGAAGCAACCGTCGAGGCGGAGTCGATCTGGAGCGCCGCGAAGAAGGGCATCGAAGCCCGGAGCACGAAGGCCCACGCGGAAGCCAAGTCGACCTTCGAGGCGCAGGCGACCGCGGAGCAGCGCAAGCACCGGTCCGAGCGCGTCAGCCGCCAGGGGTCGCTCGACGAGGCGGAGCACCAGGCGGAGAAGGCGATCCAGGAGGCGGAGACGCTCGCGGACGCCTCGTTCGAGCCCGCCATGAAGGGAGAGGACGAGGCCCTTAAGCGCCTGAAGGCAGAAGTCCGCCAGCAGCGCGAGACGCTCGACATCCTCGAGGGCCAGGCGATGCGCCTCGCCGGCCCCCGCGTCCCCATGCCCGCGACGCAGCCCATGATCCTGGGCCAGACGAGGGAGGGCGATCTCGCACTCCCGAGGGAGTGGGAAACCCACGACGGACCGCCCCCCCTCGAGCAGGCGCTCGCCAAACGCGAGGAGATCGAGAAGCGGGTGCGCAGGCTCGGGGGCCTCACGCTCCACGCCATGTTCCGCGCCGGCCTGCCCATCCTGCTGGCCTTCGTCGCGGTGGTCGGCGGGATCTTCGCGGGCGCGATCCGGACCGAGTGGTCCGAGGTCAGGACGCCGGCGCTCTGGGCGGGCGTCGGGCTCGGAGCGGTCGCGGTGCTGACGCTCCCCCTGCGCTTCCTGGCGCTCGGGGGCACGCGCAGGCGCCTGAAGCCCCTCGCGGAAGACCTGCAGGAGGCACGCCACCTGCTGGATATCGCGGTCGCGATGGGCGAGGCCCGCCGGCGCAAGGCACGCACCGAACTGATCGAGGCCCGCGACACCGAAATCAAGGAGACCCGAGACACGCAGCAGGCCAAGCTCGCGAAACTCAAGGCGGAGCGCGAGCGCACGCTGGGCGATCTCGACACGAGGCACAAGGGCGTCATGGCCCAGCTCGCCACCTCCCGCGACACCGCGGTCTCACGCGTGGAGCGAACGAGGGCCGAAGCGATCGAAGCCGCCGAATCCGCCTACCAGGCCTCGACCGCCGGTGCCCGTGCCGCGCTGGACGCGGCGCAGACACAGGCCGACCGCACGCGGGACGAGGGCCTTGGGGCACTCGTCGAGCGCTTCAACGCGGAAGCGCGGGCGCTGACGGGCGAACTGCACGAGTTGGCAGAGGGCGTCCTGCCCTGGTCGCCCGCGTGGGACGACGCGAGCTGGGGCAACTGGTCGCCCCCGACGGAGCCCGCGGGCGCCGTCCCCCTCGCGTGGTGCAGGCTCGACCTCGCGGACCTCGAAGGGGGCCTCCCCCACGAGGAAGGCGCCCTCGCGGGCGTGCGGACCGACCTGCGCCTCCCCGCGACGATCGGCTTCCCGGGCGACGCGAGCCTCCTGGTCCTCGCGGGCACGGAGCACCGGGGGCGCGGGCTGGATCTGCTGCGCGACGCGGTCATGCGCCTGCTCACCGCCCTGCCGGCGGGCAAGGTGCGCCTGACGATGTTCGACCCCGTCGGGCTCGGGCAGAGCTTCGCGGGCTTCATGCGACTGTCCGATCACGACGACCGACTGGTGACCAACCGCATCTGGACCGAGGCCCGCCACCTCGAGCAGCGCCTGATGGACCTGACCGAGCACATGGAGACGGTCATCCAGAAGTACCTGCGCAACGAGTTCGACACCATCGAGGCGTACAACGAAGCCGCGGGCGAGATCGCGGAGCCCTACCGGTTCCTCGTCATCGCCGACCTCCCCCAGAGCCTGACCGAAGAAGCCGGCCGCCGACTGGCGAGCGTCATCGACGCCGGCCCCCGCTGCGGGGTCTACACGCTCATCCACCTCGACCCCGGGGCCAAGCTCCCCGAGACGATCGACCGCGAGACGCTGGAGCGGGCCTCCGCGGTCGTCTCCTTCGCCGAAGACGGCTCCGTGGAGCTCGCGGGCGAGGCCTACACCGACCTGCGCTTCGAGCCCGAAGCCGCCCCGCGCGAACTGGACGCCGCCCGCCTCCTCGAGCAGGTCGGCCGCCAGGGGGTCAGCGCGGGCCGGGTGGAGGTGCCCTTCCGCCTCCTGGGCCCGCCCGATGGCAAGCTGTGGACGGAGAGCTGCGCCGACGAATTCCGCGTCCCCCTCGGGCGCGCGGGCGCAACGCGCTTCCAGCAGCTCGAGCTGGGTCGAGGCACCAGCCAGCACGTCCTGATCGCCGGCAAGACCGGCTCGGGCAAGTCGACGCTCCTGCACGTCCTGATCGCGAACGCCGCCCGGTGGCTCAGCCCCGATGAGGTCGAGCTGTACCTCGTCGACTTCAAGAAGGGCGTCGAGTTCAAGGCCTACGCCGACGACCGCCTCCCCCACGCCCGGGCGGTCGCGGTCGAGAGCGACCGCGAGTTCGGCCTCAGCGTCCTGAAGCGCCTGGACGAGGAGCTGAAGCGCCGGGGCGACCTCTTCCGCGAGCTCGCGGCCCAGTCGATCGGCACCGCCCGCACGAAGCTCGCGGAGGCGGGCCGCGCCGAGCACCTCCCCCGCACGCTCCTGATCATCGACGAGTTCCAGGAGTTCTTCACCGAGGACGACGCCATCGCGCAGGAGGCGAGCCTCCTCCTCGACCGCCTCGTGCGCCAGGGCCGTGCCTTCGGCATGCACGTCCTGCTGGGCAGCCAGACGCTGAGCGGTGCCTACTCCCTCGCCCGCAGCACGGTGGGCCAGATGGCGGTGCGCATCGCCCTGCAGTGCAGCGAGACCGACAGCTACCTGATCCTGAGTGAGGACAACGGCGCCGCCCGCCTCCTCAACCGCCCGGGCGAGGCGATCTACAACGACGCCAACGGGCTCGTCGAGGGCAACAGCCCCTTCCAGGTCGCCTGGCTGAACGACGACGAACGCGACAGCGTGCTGCAGGTCGTCAAAGCAGAGGCCGACCGCACAGGCTGGAAGAGGCCCGAGCCCCAGATCGTCTTCGAGGGCAACGCGCCCGCCAAGATCGAACGCAACCGCGTGCTCTGGGAATCGCTCGAGTCACCCCAGCGGGGCGTCGTCAAGGCAGCCCGGGCCTTCCTCGGGGAGCCGGTCGCGATCAAGGACCACACCGCGGGCCACCTCCGCAGGCAGGGCGGCGCCAACCTCCTGATCGTGGGCCAGCAGCCCGAGACGGCGCGGGCCATGCTCGCCGCCAGCGTGCTCGGGCTGGTCGCCCAGCACGCCCTCGACCCCGAAACGGAAATCACCGTCGTCGACGCCACGCCCCCCGACGACCCCGACGCCCGGGCCCTCGCCGACCTCTGCGACGCCCTGCACGAGGCCAGCCGCCTCCGCGTGCGCACCGTCGGCCCCCGCGAAGCGGAGGACGCGATCCTCGAACTCGACACCGAACGCAGCAGCCGCGACGCGGAGGGCAGGACCGACGCCCCCGCCCGGTACCTGCTCCTGAACGGGCTGCAGCGCCTCAAGGCCCTGCGCAAGGCCGACGACGACTTCTCCTTCAGCTTCTCCTCGGACGACGAGAGCCCGTCCTCCTCCGGGCGCAGCGCCGCCGAGGCCTTCGGCGACCTGCTCCGCGAGGGGCCCGGGCTCGGGCTCTTCACCGTCGCCTGGTGCGACAGCCTCAGCGGGCTGAACCGCGCCCTCGATCGCCGGTCCGTCGCCACGTTCGAGCAGCGGGCGGTTATGCAGATGTCCGCCGCCGACAGCAGCACGCTCGTCGAGTCCGGCGCAGCGGGAAAGCTTGGGCTGCACAGGGCCCTCCTCTACAACGAGGAACTGGGCACCCTCGAAAAGTTCCGCCCCTACGCCATGCCCGGCCGGGAGACGGTCGACCGGGTCCTCAAGGCCCTCCGGGCCGCTCGCGAAACCGGGGGGTAACCCCCGGGCGAGGGCCCATAAACGCGGGCCCCACGCGTCCTCACGATCATCACACGCTTTGGGCGTTGCTCGACGCCGAAGCCGGCAATACGCTCGGAACATCGGCACGGACCGCGAGCCGGTGGAGATGAGGCAAGCCGCGCGCCGAGGTCAGGGCGTGCACGACCGCGGCGGAGCCGCGAGGGAGCGGGCGATGGGCGTGATGGAATCGTTGTCGCGGATGTTCGGGGGCAAGGGTCGGGCCGAGAGCCCCAAGGCGCCCATCCCGCCGCTGCCGGTCGAGGTGAAACCCCACGGAGACCCCATGGCCGGCCCCATGGCCAGCCCAGCCACCGGCCCGGGTGCGGGTCCCGGCGCGGGCGCGCCGAACGGCGCCGCCGGCGCCACACCCATCGCGGTCCGCCGAGTGGATGACGACGACGAGAACTTCGACACCCTCGACGGGCTCGAGGGCTCCGACTCCATGTCCACCGCGCTGCAAACGAAGAAGGGCCGCGCGGAGATGCTCAACCAACTCCGCAAGAACTACGACGAGGTCCTGGGCATCGTCCGCAAGGTGGACCAGCACCTCGACGAGCAGGCCGCCCGCAGCGAGCGCATGCTCGAGATCGCCGAGCGCACCGCCAAGCAGCTCGAAAGGCTCGAGCAGCTCGGGCCCATGAACGAGTCGACCGCCCGCGTTGCGGAGGCCATGACCCAGCTCATCCAGGTCACCCAGCAGGGCCAGGCGGACGCCGCGACGACCGGCGATCGCATGATGAAGACCGCCAACCAGCAGCTCGAGGCCCAGCAGCAGCAGACCGCCACCCTGCACCAGGTGCAGGCCACGATCCACAAGTCCGCAGAGGCGGACAAGGAACTCGCCGACTCGATCCATGGCTTCACCGACTCCATCGGGGGCGTCAAGACCGCGACCAGCGAGCTGGGCCAGGCCATCACCGCCATGCGGGAAACCGACGCGGAACGCGAGCGGGAACTCGCCCAACTCGTCGCCCGCAGCCAGAAGTCGCTGATCGCCATCGTCGTCATCGCGGGCATCGCAGCGCTCGGGGCCCTCGCCGCGGTCCTCGCCGGCATCTTCTGAGTCCGCAAACGACGGTCCTGTCCTGACGCGCGGGGGGCCTGGGCGAGCCCGGACCCAACGCCCCGGGCGGGCGCGATTTGCCCGCCGGAGCGTTGGACGCCATGATGCCAAGATGAAGCTCCCACTTTCCGTCCGCTCAGGCGTCGCCTCGGGTCTCCCGGTTCTCGGTCTGGTCGGCTCCGCCGTCCTGGGCTCTGCGCTCCTGGGCGCGGGCCTGGCAGGCTGCGGCTCCGCCACCCCAGGCGCCCGGGCCTCCGGCCCCGCGACCCGGGGCCCTATCACGCTCGACGGCTCCATCGCCGAATGGCGCCGCGACGCGGTCGGGGCAGCGGACGACCGCTTCGTCTACCTGCGGTTCGCGATCGAGGGCGAGACGACCACCCTCCAGTCCAACGACGAAACCACCCGCATCCTCATCGACGCCGACGACGACCCCACCACCGGCGCCCGCCTGCGCGGGCCGGCGGAGCTCCGCGCCATGGGTGTCGATCTCGAGGTCTTCATCACGCCCCCCCTCGCCGCCCTCCCCCCGGAGACCCAGCAGGGCATCCTCTCCCGCGCCAGGGGCGAGGTCCCCGCCCTCGTCTCGGGCGTCACCGCGGTCCGCTACGGAGTCGACGGCACGCCCCGCCCCGTGGGCCACGCGGACATCGACTTCGCCATGGCCCCAACCTACGCCTCCGCATGGACCGAGGCCCGCATCGGGCGCCTCAGCTCCGCCCTCCTCGGGAGCGGGCTCGACGCGCCGGGCACCGCCCGTGCCATGCTCGTCGTCGACGACAAGTCCCGCGAGATCGTGGGCTGGTCCGACCCCTTCGCCATCAGGCTCCCCGCCCCCGCCGCGGACCTCGGGCTCGCGGATGTCAGCATCCCCGCCCAGGAGCCCGGCACCATCCGCGTCGTCAGCTTCAATGTGCTCCGCGCCCGCCCCATGCGCGAGCCCGAGTCCTTCGCCCGCCTTATCTCCGCCCTCAGCCCCGACGTCATCCTCTTCCAGGAGTTCGACGGGCTCGACAGCGACGCCCTCGAAGCCTGGCTCGCAGAGCACGTCGGCCCCCTCGCCGGAAAGAACGACCGCGCCACCCGCGTCGACGCCAGCGGCGCCGTCACCGCCGCCAACCTGGGCACATGGGAAGCCGCGGCCAACCCCGAACTGGGTGTCGCCATCGCCACCCCCCACCGCATGGAGGCGGTCTTCCGCGAGGCGGTCATGGCCAACACCCCAGACGGCGAGCACCGCGTCCGATCCATCTCAGCACTCGTCCTGACACCCTCCGGCCGGGCCCTCGCGACCAGCGTTCACCTCAAGTGCTGCGGCTCCGCCGGCTCACCGGAAGACGCGACCCGCATGGCGGAAGCCGCCGCGATCAACGAGTTCGTCAAGAGCACCGCCAACCTCGCGGGCTCGATGACCGGCGAATGGACCGGCGTCCGCGTCGTGGGGGGCGACCTCAACCTCGTGGGCACCCGCCCCCCCGTCGAGCGCCTCGTCAGCGGGCTCGACGTCGACGGCAGCGACATGACCATCGCCGAGCCCAGGGTGCTGGGCGACAACGCCTACTACACCTGGGCCGAGCCCTCCAGCCTCTTCAGCCCCGGCCGCCTCGACTACGTTCTCTACGGGGACGCCGGCGCGTCGGTCGTCAACGCCTTCGTCCTCGACCTCAGCCGCCTGTCGCGCGACGCGGTCAACCGCGCCGGGCTCAAGGTCGCCGACAGCGCCGCCAGCGATCACCTGCCGCTCGTGGTCGATCTGCGCCCGCTCCCCTGAGCCGATCGGGCCGAACGCCCGGGCGCACCGCCATCCTCAGGCGAGCGGCGTCGCCTCGTCGTCCATCGCGCTGTCGTTCGTCGCTTCCGCGTTCCCCCGACGCCGGACGAGCCGGGCCTCCCCCTCCGCGTCGTGCTCCACGAGGCCCATCTCGACGAGCGCGTTCAGCGCCGCCGCCTGCTCCGCCTGCTTCTTCGACTGCCCCCAGCTCGCGGAGAAGGTCGAGCCGCCCAGCTCGACCGCGATCTTGAACGCCTTCGCGTGGTCGGGGCCCTTCTCGTCGAGCACCCGGTAGGTCGGCGGGCCATCAAAGTGCTGCTGCGCGTGCTGCTGCAGCACGCTCTTGAAGTTCTGCTGGTGACCGCTCTCCGCCGCCTGGTCGATCAGGGGATCGAGCAACTCAACCAGCCACGACCGCACCGCGTCGTACCCCCGGTCGAGGTAGAGCGCCCCCGCGATCGACTCCAGCGCCGCCGCCGCGAGGCTCGAGGGCAACCGCTCCTGCGACTGCATCCCCTTCCCGAGGACGAGGAGGTCATCGAGCCCGAGCTTCATCGCCACGCGGGCGCAGGTGCGCCGCGAGACCGCGGAGGACTTGATCTTCGTCATCTCCCCCTCAAGAAGGTCCGGAAACTTCTCGTAGATCCGCTCGCACACCACCGCCCCGAGGATCGCATCGCCCAGGAACTCCAGCCGCTCGTTCGAGTCGATCCTGGAGTCGGAGTGCGATGCGTGCCGCAGAGCCAGCTCCAGCAGGGCCCGGTCGTGGAAGGTGTAGCCGATGATCGCCTCAGCCCGGGCGAGCGTGTCCGAGGTCGGGCCGCTCTCCGCGAGCGCGGAGACCTCGCCCCCCTCGACAGGAGCCCGGGTCAGATCGGCGGACGGGGCCTGAGCGTGGTCCATGGCGTTCCTTCGCGTCGGCGGACCGCCGGCACTCCGAGCGCCGGTCAAGGTGCACGCACGCCAACCGCGGGGACAAATCCCCGCCTGCAACGCGAGAACGCAGTCGCTCGTTCGCCGGCCCCAAACAACGGCCTTATGCACCCGACGGACGAGCAAATGCGTGCCCGCACCCGGATGGGCCAATCCCGCAGCACAAGGCGTTGGAAAGGGACCTCCGGGCGAGAACCACATCGTACTGATCCGCGAGCGGATTGCAGCCCAAACATTGAAATAGAACCGACTTGGGACCCTTACTTTCCTCTGGATGGGGCAAACAGCCCCCCGGGAAGCCCTTGGTCCTATAACCCCAGCCACAGGCGGCTACCCGGCGTGGCCTTTCCTCCGCCCTCCGGGCCGCCTAAGGTTGCGACCCACGAATCCGGAGGTCCTGTCGTGCACTACAACCGCCGCCTCAGCAAGATCAAGAAGCTCCGCAAGTCCGGATTCCGGCAGCGGATGAAGACCAAGTCGGGTCGCAAGATCCTGAACGCGCGCCGCCGCATCGGCCGCAAGCTCACCTCGGTCTGAGTCCCCGCTCCCGGCAACACCGCGGCGCCCGCCCACAGGCGGGCGTTTTCGTGCGCACGCGCATTCGCCCCCTGGCACCGATCAAGCGGGTTTACCCCGGCAGGAACGCGCCTCTTCAAGTAGTCTGAACGGACGGTCCGGGCCCGCCCCGTGGTGTTCGGCAGAGCGCGCTCACGACCGGTGACGCAGGAGGCCGTCGTGTCCGATCCGACTCCCCCGAGCGATAGACCATCCGGTGAGACGCCGCGCATGTTCGGCCCCGGTGGTGGCGAGGGCATGACGCCCTCAGCACCCATGAAGCCCGGACAGACGCAGAGGCCCCCCGCCGGGCCCCCGCCGGGCCGCCTGCCTCTGCAGAACCCGCCCCCGGGCGTGAAGCCCTACCGCGAGGTGACGGTCGCCGCGATCGTCCTGGGTCTGATCATCGGGCTGGTGATGAACGCCTCGATCACCTACGCGGGGCTGAAGATCGGCTTCACCATCGTGGGCTCCGCGATCGCAGCGGTGCTGGGCTTCGGCATCCTCAAGATCTTCCGCGCCGGCACCATCGTCGAGACCAACATCACGCAGACGGTCGCGTCGGGCGTGAACACCGCCAACTCGGGCGTCATCTTCACCTTCCCCGTCCTCTTCCTGCTCGGGTTCACGATCGACTGGTCGACCCTCGACTTCTGGCTCATCGCCCTCGCCGGCGTCGCCGGGGCGATCCTGGGCTGCGCCTTCATCATCCCGCTGCGCAAGCAGATGATCGACATTGACCGCCTCCGCTTCCCGAGCGCCGTGGGCGTCGCGACGATCCTGAAGAGCCCGGGCGCGGGCCTCAAGAAGGCGATCGTCCTCCTCGCGGGCATCGCCATCGGCGCCGCGATCTACCTACCCACAGGCCTCCCGGGCCTCCCGCAGGAGGCCGAGCTCGACGAACTCGACCGCCTCGTCGAGATCGAACGCATCACCGAGGCCGACGCGGAGCGCACGCTGCTCATCGCGAACTGGATCGAGACGCAGACGATCCCAGCGGACGTCCTCGCCCGGGGCGACCTGCTCTTCCAGCTCGAACAGGCCCGCAGGGACGAGCAGACGGCCCGCGACGCGCGGGCCGAGCTGCGGACCACGGGCGCCGACGACACCTCCGCCGACGCGGAGGTCAACCGCCTCTGCCGGGTCATCGAAGACCTCGACGCACAGCTCGCCGCCACACCCCTCACCAATGTCTCCGACCAGCTCGCGCTCAATGCGTACAAGGTCGCGAACGCCATCGCCCCCGAGGACCGCCAGCCCCCCACCTGGGACGACCTCCGCGACACCAAGCTGGGCTGGGCCGGCAAGGCCATCCTGGGCTATGGCGACCTCAACGCCCGCCTCCCCGCCCACTACCAGCAGAACTCCAACGACATCATCCTCAACTATGACCACGACGAGGACGGCAACCCCGACCGCTGGCTCACCGACTCCACCGTCGACGTTGGGCGACTGCTGGGCCTGCCCGGCGAGGTCGAGCTCATCTTCGCCATCGCGCCCTTCGCCCTGGGCGCCGGCTTCATCACGGGCCGCGCCGGGCTCTTCGTCCTCGCGGGGGGCATCCTCGCCTTCTTCGTGATCAACCCCGCCGCCTACAACCTGGGCTGGCTCCCGCAATACCTCGACCCGCACGACGCACCCGGCTTCATGTTCGGCAGCGTCAACCGACCCCTGGGCATCGGCATGCTGCTGGGCGGCGCCCTCATGGGCGTGCTCGCCTCCCTCCCCGCGATCAAGGAAGCCATCAAGTCCGTCGCCTCCTCCAAGGGAGGCCCGGGCCGGGGCAAGCGCGACGAGATGTCCCTCGTCCCCGTCATCATCGCCATCGTCGCCGGCGCGGGCCTGCTCTTCCTCGCCGCCGACTTCGTGGGCAACGACCCCATCAACACCGCGTGCCCCGTCACCACCGTCCAGGGCACCGCCTGCGACACCGAGGTCGACCCCTCCGTCGAGCCCGCGTCGTACAAGGGCTACGCGATCGGGTTCGCCAGCCCGTCGGCCGCACAGACCTGGTCGAGCGAGTGGACCGACACCGAGCGCGACGCCTTCTTCGCCACCCTGGGCGCCAAGGCCGGCTGGCTCGCCGGGCTCGACCCCCACCTCCGCGCCGCGATCATCGCGGTCATAGGCGTCGTCTGGATCTGGTTCGCCGGCATCATCATCGCGCAGTGCACGGGCATGACCGACTGGTCGCCGATCTCGGGCATGGC